>JBQTKH010000083.1:0-3448 GCA_052386335.1 Microthrixaceae bacterium | reverse complement strand
GTCGCGGCTCTTCGTCGGTGCCGATCGAGTCGACCCGGTGTCACTAGCACCCCTGCCCAAAGGGGTACCTCCATCATCGCGGATCCGAGCCGGGTGCTGTTGACTCCAGGCATGAACATCGTCTGGTTCCGGGTCGCGGGACTGCTTCGGCGCGGCTGGGTGGCGACCGTGGTGCTCACGGTGCTGCTCGGGTTGGCGGCAGGCATCGCCATGGCGGCCGTCGCGGCGGGACGGCGGACAGCGACGGCGTTCGACCGGATGCTCACCTACGCCGCGCCGCCATCGCTCAACCTCACGTTCTGCCCGCCTGCGCTCACCGAGGTCGACGAGACCTCGATCATGCAGTGCTTCTTGTACGACCCGGCCGCCGAGCGCGAGGTCATCGCCGATCTGCCCGTGACCGAAGCGGTGGGGCTGGGGCTCTATCGAGGCGTGATGGCGGCCAACGGCTCGAACGGGCGCTCGACCCCAGCCACCGCATTCGTGATGCGCGACGACAGCTTCACCAGCGTGGACGGCCGCGAGATCATCGTCTCGGGCCGCTGGGCGCGGCCCGACCGTGCCGAGGTGGTCGTCAACGAGCGCATGCGCGACCTCCTGCACCTCGCGGTCGGCGACGAGATCGACCTGAGCTTCTGGGCCGACGACGAGCTGGGCGACCCCGGTCGGATCGGCTCGGCCTTCCACGGACCACGCGTGACGGTGCCAGTTGTGGGCATCACCCGCGGCATCCTCGACCTGTCGGCCGTGGCCGCCTCGGCCCCCGGCCTGCAAGGCGACGACGCCAAGCTCGTGGCGGGCCCAGGCCTGGCGCGGGCTACGCCCGATGCCGCCGGGTTCAGCGGCGTCTTCGTGCGAGGACGACCCGGCAGCGAGGCCAGTCTGCACGACGCCGTGCAGGAGGCGTTTCCCGGTCGACCCTTCAACGCCACCCCCACCATCGGAGACGACGAGCAGGAACCCATCCGAGAGGCGATCCGCTACGAGGCGGACGGGACGCTTGCGCTCGGTGTGCTCGGCGCGCTGGCGGTGGCGGTGTTCGCCGGCCAGACGATCGGCCGCCAGAGCCGCCGGGAGTGGTCCGATCAGCGCCTGCTGCGAGCGATGGGGTGCACGAGCGGTCAGATCTCGTCGGCGGCCGCACTGCGGGGTCTGTCCATCGGGGCACCCGCGGCGGCCTTCGCGGGTGCCATCGCCGTGGCGCTCTCCCCCCTGGGCCCCGTCGGTGTCGGCCGCATGGCGGAGACCTCTCCCGGGGTGGCCGTGGACGGGATCGTGCTGTCCAGCGGGATGCTCCTCGTCGTGGCACTGACCGTGCTCGCGGCGTGGTCGCCCGTGCGGTCGGCGAGCACCCGCCGCACCGCATCGCAGACGAGCCAGCGCCGGCCGGTCGCACACGCCTGGCTGCCGCCCGTCGTGGCCGCGGGCGTGCACATGGCCCGCCCCGCACGCCGCGGTCCGGGGCTGCCGATGGGTACGGCGGTGACCGGAGTGGCGCTGGCGGTCGGGATCCTGGCGGCGGCCGGCGGCCTCACCAGCAGCCTTGATGCGCTGCGGTCGACCCCTGCGCGCTACGGGGCGCCATGGGACGTGGCGTTCGGCGGCGGCGTCAGCGGCCCCGACGCCGACGCCGACGCCAGGCAGCTGGTGGCCGAGTCCCCCGACGTCGCTGCGGCGAGCATGTTGCGGGGCACCGACATCGCGATCGCCGACCACGTGCTCTGGGTCCACGCGTTCGAGGCGTTCCCCGGGGTCCCCGCGCAGATCCCGCCGCCCATCATCGAGGGGCGAGCCCCGGTGGGTCTGGGCGAGATCGCGCTTGGTCGCATCACGATGGACGACCTCGGCGTGTCACTCGGCGACCATGTCGAGGTCCAAACCACCGTTTCCGGCTCGGCGCCCTCCACGCTGACGGTCGTGGGCACGGCCATCATCAACGACATCTATGAGGAGAGCCCCGGGCGGGGAGGCATCGTCTCCCCCGAGTGGATCGCCCACGCCGCACCGGAGGTCTCCGTCGACCCGCATGTGGTGCAGCTCCGTCCCGGCGCCGACGTCTCAGACTTCGAGGCGGAGCTCGCCGCAGTGTTCGATGGCCGAATCGCACCGCCCGTCCCCCAGACCTCGATCCGCAACGTCGAGCGGATCCGCGAGCTGCCCTTCGCGCTGGCGGCCGCCGTCGGGGCCTTGGCGCTGGCCGCGTTCGCCCATGCCCTCGTGCTGTCAGTGCGCCGGAACCGGCAGCAGCTGGGGGTGCTCCAGGCCCTCGGCTTCACGCCGCGCCAGGCCGGGCGAGCCGTGGCCAGTCACGCCACCTCCATCGCGCTGGTGTCGGTGGCCGTCGGCCTGCCGTTGGGCGTGGTGCTCGGGCGGTGGGGATGGCGGATGGTGGCCGAGCGGATCGGGCTGGTGGGGTTCCCGGTCACGCCGCTGATGCCGCTGGTGGTCACGTGCGTGGGGGTGGTCCTCGTGGCCAACCTCGTGGCACTCGGACCAGCCTGGCGCGTGCGGCGGGCCTCGCTGACCGAGGTCCTTCGAACGGAGTAGCGCGCTCAGCGGAAGTCGCGGCTCTTGGTCGGCGCCGACAGGGGCAGCGGCTCGATCCGCTCCGCGATCACGTTGGTGACGCCCTCGGAGCGCTCCAGGCGGCCCCGCACGAGCATGGCGGGGGCGCTGCGGGCCACCTTGCGGTGGGCGATCCAGCAGCCCTTCGACACCACCACGTTGATGAGCCCGGTCTCGTCTTCCAGGTTCACGAACAGCGTTCCCCCCGCGGTGGCGGGGCGCTGGCGGTGCGTGACGACCCCGCCCACCAGCACCCGGGTGCCGGCCTCCACGTCGGCCAGGCCGGTGGCGGTGACCACGCCGATGCGCTCCAGGTGTGTGCGGATGAAGCGGGTGGGGTGGCCCTCCGGGCTCACGCCGGTGGCCCACAGGTCGGCTCGGGCCAGCTCGCCGCCGGTCATGGCGGGGAGCGGCGGGGCGTCCATGCCGGTGACGATGCCGGGCAGCCGATCCGGTCCGCTCTGCGCCACCGCGCCGGCGGCCCAGAGGGCCTCGCGCCGGGGTGTCCCGAAGCAGCCGAAGGCCCCGCTCGTGGCGAGCGCCTCGAGCTGGGGAAGTGACAGGCGCACCCGCCGGGCCAGGTCTTCGGGATCGGCGTAGGGGCGGCCCGCGGCGATCTCGGCAGCCAGGTCGTCGCCGATCCCCCGCACGTACGACAGCCCCAGCCGAACCGCCGGCCCGTCGGACGTGGGCTCCAACGTGGCGACGTCGGCCGACGCGTTGAGGTCGGGGGTGCGGACCTCGACGCCGTGGCGGCGAGCGTCCTGCACGAGCGTGTGCGGCGAGTAGAAGCCCATCGGCTGCGCGTTGAGCAGCGCGGCGCAGAACGCGGCCGGGTACCAGCGCTTCAGCCAGGCCGACGCGTAGACGAGGTAGGCGAAGC
>JBQTKH010000082.1:0-2399 GCA_052386335.1 Microthrixaceae bacterium | reverse complement strand
ACCCGGGTTCGCCTCCGCCAACACCCGCGTGATCGCAGCCGTCAAC
Source organism: Microthrixaceae bacterium (assembly GCA_052386335.1). Lineage (GTDB taxonomy): Bacteria > Actinomycetota > Acidimicrobiia > Acidimicrobiales > VFJN01 > VFJN01. The sequence continues at coordinate 2,353 of JBQTKH010000082.1, read as the reverse complement.
GTCGTCTTCCCATGATCAATATGACCCATCGTCCCCACATTCAAATGAGGCTTGTTCCGCTCGAACTTCTCCTTGGCCATGGTGGGCTCCTGTGCTCTCTCTCTTCGATCTGGTGGCGGTGTGCTGGTGGCGGCGCCCGGACTCGAACCGGGGACAACTCGATTATGAGCCGAGTGCTCTAACCAACTGAGCTACGCCGCCTCGGTTGCGCGTGGGAAGGCCTCGGTGGCACCGTGACCCGACCGAGCCCTCTGTGGGGATTGAACCCACGACCCCTTCCTTACCATGGAAGTGCTCTACCACTGAGCTAAGAGGGCGCACCGCTGGCGCTCCCCCTGGCGGCGGAGCGACCCGCGAGCATAGGGCGCTGGGCTGGATCAGGGCGAACCGATCCGCAGACCCGCCACCCGCGTGCGCACACCACCCGTCAGCGCCAAATCCCTTCAGTCATGGGCGTTCCCGGCCGATCGGGAGGGATGCGCATGGACCGGCTCGTCATCGAAGCGGGCGACAACACCTTCACGCTCGACCTCCACCCTCGGCTGACCGTGGTCGCCGGCATGGGCCAGGAGGAGCGTGACAGCCTGATCGCCGAGGTGATCGGCTCCCTCGGCGGAAGCCGCAGTGGGGTGCACGTGGAGATCGCGGAGCGCAGTGGGCGACACCTCGCGGTGTTCCGACCGACCGACGGACGACACCGTGTGGTTGACATCGACCACGCACGGGACGTGACCGCTGAGCTCAGCGACCCGAGTGGCGCGTGTGACCTCCTGGCGCGACTCGGCATGAGCGGCCAGGGTGCCTCCGCTGCGATGCGGATCTCTCCTGGCGATCTGGCCATCAGCAGCGACCGAGGCCAGGCCGTCGAGGTGCTGGCAGGGCTCGACCAACGACGGGTGTGGCGGGCCGCCGAAGCGCTCCACTGTGCGGAGGGCGAGCTCGCTGCCGAAGCGCTCGCCATGGGGTCGGCGCCCGAGGACGCCGCCCTCATGGACCTCGTCGAGGCCCGCCACACAGACCTCGAGCGCGCCGCCGATCGGTTCGAGACCACGCGGCGACGCACGTTCGCGATCAGCGGGATCTCCGCCGTGGCCACGGTGCCCGGCGTGCTCGCCGCGGGCGCGACCGGACTCGGCTTCCTCGTCGTGGCGGCCGCCTCGGTTGCCGCGTCGCTTCGGGCGCGCGTGCGCCTCCAACGAGCTATCGAGGCTGAGCAAGCGGCGCTCGCGGACGCTGGGGTGCAGTCGTACCTCGGGTTCCAGCTCCAGCGCGTGAACAGCCTCATCGGCGACGACACGAGCCGCCGAACACTCATGGGCGTGGCCGGGAACCGCCGGAGCGCGCTGGCCGAATGGCACCAGCTGGCTGGCGACATCCCGGTGGAGTGGGCGCTCGAGAACCGCGAGGAGATCCTCGCTGTCGCAAGCCTGCGCCGGGGAGCCGATGCCCTGGAGGCGGCATCGCGCGGCGACCTGAGCGTGACCGACGACGCCGACCACGACCTGGCCCATGCGCTGATCGCCCGACTGGCCGAGGCCCACGCCGTCGGCGGCGAGGGCGTGCCCCTGCTCATGGACGACCCACTCCACCACCTCGATTCCCCCCTCAAGCGACGGCTGCTCGAGCTGCTCGGTCGGTCCGCCGGTGACCCGCAGGTGATCCTGCTGACGGACGATCCCGAGGTGGCCGACTGGGCCAGGCTCGAGGCCGTGGCCGGCGTGCTGTCGCTCATCGAGCCGGCCTCGGAGCCGAGCCGGACCGAGGACCTCGCCATCACCCTTTAACGTTCCCCGGATGGACCTGCGGCTCGCCACGACCGACGACGCCGAGGCCATCCGAGCGATCTACAACCTGGAGGTCACGACCTCCACGGTCACCTTCGACTTGGTGCCTCGGTCGCTCGAGGACCAGCTGGCGTGGCAGGCCGCCCGCACCGGCGCGCACGCGGTCCTCGTGGCCGAGGTCGACGGGGTGGTGGCCGGATTCGGGTCGCTGTCGCCGTGGCGAGATCGGCCCGCCTACTCCACGACCGTGGAGGACTCCATCTACGTGCACCGAGACCACCACGGTGTGGGCATCGGCAAAGCCCTGCTCACCGAGCTCGTGGCGACAGCGACCGCCCACGGCTTCCACGCCTGCATGGCCCGCATCGTGGGTGGGCACGAAGCATCGACGGCCCTGCACGCGTCGTGCGGCTTCGAGCAGGTCGGCGTGGAGCGGGAGGTCGGCCGCAAGTTCAACCGCTGGCTCGACGTGGTGCTCATGGAACGGATGCTGACCTGATGCCCTCCCCCGACTCGTTCCCGCGCCAGAGCGCCCGCACGCAACGGTTCACGCTCGGCGCGCCGCGCAA
>JBQTKH010000081.1:0-3256 GCA_052386335.1 Microthrixaceae bacterium | reverse complement strand
GTTGCGATCACGGAGGCGCTGCACAACCCGAACGGTGTCGTCCACGGGGCGGTCCTGTTCGCGATGGCCGACACGGCGATGGGTGCAGCCACGATGAGCATGCTGGATCAGGATCAGGCGTGTGCCTCCGTCGAGGTCCACATGCGCTTCCTTCGTCCCGTGTCCTCGGGAACGCTGACGGCCGAGACCTCGGTGGTAAAGGGCGGTCGCCGCGTCGTGCAGCTCGAGAGCGCCGTTCGCGATGACGGAGGCGAGCTCGTTGCGACCGCGACCGGATCGTTCGTCGTCATTTCCGCCCTTGGCGCGTAACCACGAGGACGGCACGGTGATCGCTGCCTCCGGGCTGGGGCCCCAGGGCCTGAGGTCCGGCCCGGCCGGGCCCTTTGGCCCTGCCATCGCGCGCTGCGGTCCCCGATCCTCGGCAGACACGCGACCAGCAGGAGGGCACACACCATGGCAACCGCACCGGCCCCTCTTCCCACCCCCGCCGGCGCCGAGGCGACACGCGCCAGGGTCCAGCTCGTCGACGGCGCCGTCGGGGATGCCGTCGCCCTCCAGCGCGCTGCCGAGCACACGATGCTGCGGGGAGCCGTCGTCGGCACGATCGTCGGGATCGTGCTCGGCGGGCTGGTGTGGGCCGGGCTCGTGGCCGTGGCGTTGATCAGCGTCGGCGGCTTCGCGCTCTCGGGGCCGGTCTGGATGGGCGCCGCGGTCGGCGTCTTCGCCGGCTCGTTCCTCGGCAGCTGGGCGGGCGTGGTCGCGACCACTCCGGCGCTGGAGCGGGTCGAACACGCGCTGAGAATGCAGCCGAGATAGCGCGCGCCCGCGGCTCCTCCATCACCCACCGGGTACTCGCAGCCCACCGCCTTCGGTCCGGCCCAGACGTGACTTTCGGCCCTTTCGGCGGGCGCGCCCTGGCGCCACCCTCGGGGCAATGTTCGTTTACGACTTCGTCACGCTCGACCGACCGTTCTCAGCCGTCGCCGACAGCCTGACGGTCGACCCCGGCGCGGGGCCCCTCGCCCGGGCGGTGGCGGCCACCTCGGCCCGCTGGGCCTCGACGAACGGTGGTACGCATCCCGGCGACCTCGAGGTGGGAGCGGCGCGCTCGTTCGAGGGCACGGTCGTGCTGCCGATCCGCTGGACCCCCTCGCCTTGGCACGGACCCTTCGAGCGCCTAGACGGGTTCATCCAGATCGCCGCGTTCGAGCCCGACGGCAGCCACCTGAGCATGAGCGCAAGCTGCGACGAGCCGCGGACCGGCCTCGGACGGCGACGGGACTCGCAGCGGTTCCAGCGACTGACGGAGGCGGGTGTGCGCATGCTGCTGCGCGAGCTCGCCGCCGCGATCGAGCAAGAGGACTGACCGTGGTCGAGGAGCGCGCCCGCGGTGGGCCGAAAGTCCCGCTATCGAGCGGCATGCGGCCCTGTCGTACGTAATCCGCGGGGCGGAGAATCACCGATGATCACGCGAATGGAGGATCGGAGGATTCGATGGCGACGACGACCACGGTGACGGAGCCGCTTCGAGCGGAGCACCGGCAGCTCGCACCCGCACCTCGATGCGCTCCGCGCGGTCGCGGCCTCGGTCGGAGCCTGGACCGCGACGGTCACGCGCCTCCACGAGGTCGTTGGCTACATGCGTGACCACCTGCTGACCCACGCCGCCGCCGAAGAAGCGGTGCTCTACCCCGCAGTCGACCGGGCGATGGGAGCCCCGGGCGCGATGGACACGATGATCGCCGACCACCGCGACATCGCCCGGCGCATCGAGACCCTCGTCGACACCGCAGCCGAGGTGGGGCCGGGCCCGGCCCGGGCCGAGGAGGTCGAGGACCTCGAGGGCCAGCTCTACGGCCTGTGGGCCATCCTCCAGTCGCACATGGCGAAAGAAGAGGAAGTGCTCCTCCCCGTCCTCGACGCCGCGCTCACCCCGGGCGAGGTCCGTCAGCTGTTCGACAAGATGTCCGCGAGGAGCCGATGACAGCCTCCGAACCGGGCTCCAGGACGAGTGGGCCGAGCATCTTCAACTCGGTCGTCGCCACGTTCACTGTGGTCGCGATGGCCTTCGCGTTCGCCGCGCTCTTCACGGTCGTCGTCGACGATGGCAACAAGGAAGTCGTCGCCGCGAGCGGCGGCGTCGCGGCGGGCGCGTCTGATATCGACTTCGATGCCGAGGCCGCCGAGGACTTCAAGCCCTTCGACCCGACGCTCCAGCCGGCACCCGGCGGCACCGAGCACCAGGTGACGGTCCGGGCGACGGAGACCGAGCTCGAGATCGCACCGGGGGTCGCGCAGACGATGTGGACGTTCGACGACCAGGTACCGGGACCGGTCTTACGAGGCAAGGTCGGCGACATCTTCACCGTCACCCTCGTCAACGACGGCAAGGTCGGCCACTCGATCGACTTCCATGCCTCGAAGGTCGCGTGGGACGACGAGATGCGCACCATCGGCCCAGGCGAGTCGCTCGTGTACCAGTTCCAGGCCAAGCACGCCGGCATCTGGATGTACCACTGCGGCACGCCGCCGGCGCTGCACCACATCGGCAATGGCATGTACGGGACGATCGTCATCGACCCCCCCGACCTCGCGCCGGTGGACCACGAATTCGTGTTCGTGCAGTCGGAGCTCTACCTCGACGGCGCCGGTGACGACGGTTTGAACAGGATGGCCGCCGAACAGTGGGACGCGGTCGTGTTCAACGGCTATGTGAACCAGTACCGCGACCGTCCCATCCGGGTGGAGCCTGGTCAGCGGGTGCGGGCCTGGGTCGTGAACGACGGGCCATCGGAGAACTCGTCGTTCCACGTGGTGGGAACGATCTTCGACACCGTCTACAAGGAAGGCGAGTACCTGCTCCGGCCAGGAACGGGCGGCGCGCAGGCGCTCGACCTCCAACCGGCCCAGGGCGGCTTCGTCGAGTTCACCTTCGACGAGCTGGGGCTGTACCCGATCGTGACGCACAAGTTCGCCAACGTAGGCAAGGGCGCGCTGGGCCTGTTCCAGGCCGGTGAGCTGCGCGAGCCCGCCGCCGGCGGCGGTCACTAGTCGGCAATGAACGAGGGAGGATGACCATGCGGATGATCGACGATCGGACCGGGCTTGAGGTGCTGGCCCAGGACGAGTGCCTGCGACTGCTGCACAAGCAGGGCGTCGGACGGGTGGCGGTGGTCGCCGGGGGCCGGCCGATGATCTTCCCCGTGAACTACGTCGTCGACGGCCGCACGATCGTGTTCCGCACCGACGAGGGAAC
>JBQTKH010000080.1:0-16847 GCA_052386335.1 Microthrixaceae bacterium | reverse complement strand
GTGAAGTGCTCGGTGAGCTCGGCCTTCATGGCGGCCGGGGCCTGCCAGTTGTTGGTGGGGCCCGCGTCGTGCTCCTCCTCGGAGCAGATGAAGGTGCGGTCTTCCACGCGGGCGACGTCACCGGGGTCGGAGAGGGCGAGGAAGCTGTTCGGGCGCTTGGCGTCGTTGAGCTTCGTGAACGTGCCACCCAAGACCAGCAGCTGTGTGAGCCGATCCCACTCCTCCTGCGAGCCGTCGCACCACTCCACGGAATCGGGCTGGAGGATGTCCGCCCAGCGCTCGACCCACGCCCTCAGCTTCTCGTTGTCGGTGGTGGCAGGCATGGTTCTCCGCGGGGGTCGGTGGATCAGCTGGTCTGCTTGGGCGCTTCAGGTACCCCGCCAAAGCCTGGGGTACCCATGTCGACCTCGGAGCCGAGCCGCAACCGGGTGGCGCGGGTCGTGTCGTCGACATCGAAGATCACACGTTGGCCCTGACGGAGCATCCGGAACACGGAGCCGGCCAGCGCATCAGGGGCGAGGTCGTACTCCTTGAAGTCGGTGTCGCAGAGCACCACGCCGTCACCCGTTCCTGGGTCGTACGACTTGATGACTCCCTGCATCGGCTGCTGCTCCCTGCTGGCGGGGCGTGCGTGGTGGCCCTCGGTGATGGTCTGATCACCGTAATGGAGCAGTTCAGGCAGCGGCCAGACGGCGGTCGCCATCGGTTCACAGACGCGAAGGGGGCCGCCGCGGCATGCCGCGACGGCCCCGTCCCGCTCGCCCGAGGTGCGTGCTACTCGACGGTGAACTCGTGGAGCATCCCCTGCGTGAAGTGGGGCGGACCGTCTTCCTCACCACCAACGGGGATGAAGCACACCATGGCGTAGTCGCCCGCCTCGAGGCTGGCGAGGTTCGAGCTCGACCCCCCTGGTGGCGCAAAGGCGAAGCCGGCGAAGGTCGCCTTGGTCATGGATTCCTCCTCGGGGAGGTCGAAGATCTCCTCCCAGGAGAGCGCCACGCCAGCGGCCTTGCGCATGATGATCATCTCATGCTCCTCGCCCTCGCTCGCGTTGGTGAACGAGAAGGCAACATCGCCGGCCTTCACCGTGTCGGGGGCGTCGAAGGCGTAGTCCTCAGCCGTCACCTCGACGGTCGGGAAGTCACACTCCGGGACTGCACCCTCGATGAACTCGTTGTACGCCTCGAAGGTGGCGTCGTCGTTGAAGGCCTCCGCATCGCCCTCGGCAAGGGGCGTGATCGACTTGTTCAGCTCCTTGGCGTCGGCGGCGACGCTGTCAGGAGCCTCGTCGACCACGGTCTTGAACGCCGGGACCAGCTTGTCGCCGGCCTCGATGATCTCGTCCTTCGGCGTGTCCTCGCTGATGTCGATCTCGAAGACGGTCGAGTTGAACTCGAGGACGGCGTCGCAGAACTTCGCCGCACTCTTGTCGTCGTCACCGCATGCGGTGAGACCTCCTGCGACGATCAGGACGGTGAGCGCTGCTCCCGCTCGCTGCAAGGTTCGCATCAGAGAAGTCCTCCCAGGTGGCGACGACCTCCGAGCGCGGTTCGCTCGACGTCGCAGCCTGCAGCACACCATCAGTGGTCGCCCGGGGCCAGGTCGCTGCCATGCGGATCAACGGTGGTGCCAGCACCACCCGGGAGACCTCAGCTGACGCGCTTGGTGACCTTCCCGGCCTTGATGCAGCCGGTGCACACGTGGAGGCGCTTCGGCGAGCCGTTGACGATCGCGCGGATCTTCTGGATGTTGGGGTTCCACCGACGCTTGGTGCGGCGGTGCGAGTGGCTGACGTTCATCCCAAAGGACGGGTGCTTTCCGCACACCTCGCACACTGCTGCCATCGTTCAGCTACCTCACACATCGCGACCGATCGATGACCGGTACTCAGGACCGGGAGAGGCTACCGGGGCACCGTCAGCGCCGCCAACCCGGGCATGTCGCGTGGGCACCCTAAGATCCCCGCCCGATGACGTCCCTCACGCGCCTCGGCGCCGACGAGCTCAGCGCCGCCGTGGCGGGCTTCCGTGATGCGCTGGCCGCTCACAAGGAGGGCATCAACCGCCTCAACGTCTACCCGGTGCCCGACGGCGACACCGGCACGAACATGGCGCTCACCCTGCTGTCGGTGTGCGAGGAGGTCGCGGCGTCAGGCGACGACCTCGGCTCGGTCTGCAAGGCGATCAGCCATGGGTCGCTGATGGGCGCTCGCGGCAACTCCGGCGTGATCCTCAGTCAGATCCTGCGGGGGATCTCGAGCGTGGTCGCCGAGGCCGACGGCCTCGACGGGCCCACCGCGGCCGCCGCCCTCACCGCCGCATCCTCGGCGGCCTACCAGGCGGTGATGCGACCGGTGGAGGGCACGATCCTCACCGTGGCCCGGGAGGCGGCAGAGGGAGCCACCGCCGCGGCCGATGGTGGGGCCGACCTGCTCGCGGTGCTCGTCGCTGCGAAGGAGCAGGGTGCCGACGCGCTGTCGCGCACCCCGGAGATGCTGCCCGTGCTCAAGGAGGCGGGCGTGGTCGACGCGGGCGGCGCCGGGTTCCTGCTGCTGCTCGACGCCCTCCTCCATGTGGTCGACGGTCGCGAGATGCCCGAGCCCGTCGAGGTCGACGAGCCCAACCTCCCCGCCGTGGGCGGGCACATCGACGAGGCGCACGCCGCCCTGTCCGAGCTGCGCTACGAGGTCATGTACTTCCTCGAGGCGTCCGACGATGCCATCCCGGCCTTCAAGGACGTGTGGGCGGGCATCGGCGACTCGATCGTCGTCGTCGGCGGTGACGGCATCTGGAACTGCCACATCCACACCGATGACATCGGGGCGTCCATCGAAGCCGCCATCGACATCGGCAAGCCCTCGAAGATCCGTGTCACCGACCTCATCGAGCAGGTGGAGGAGGAGCGCTGGGTGCGCGACGCGGTCGAGGCCGTCGCGGTGGCTGAGGTGCCCGACCACCTGCGGGCCCAGGTCCACTGCGCGGTGGTGGCGGTGGCCACCGGCGACGGCATCCGTCGGATCTTCCACTCGCTCGGCGTGCAGGGCATCGTCCGGGGCGGGCAGTCGATGAACCCGTCCACCGCCGAGCTGATCGCAGCGGTGGAGGGCGTGCCCGCGGATCACGTGGTGATCCTGCCGAACAACAAGAACATCATCGCGGTGGCCGAGCAGGTCGACGAGCACACGTCCAAGACCGTGGTGGTGGTGCCCACGAAGGGCATCACGGAGGGGTTCGCTGCGCTCCTCGCCTACGACCCCGAGGCCGACGCCGCTGACAACGTCGCGGAGATGGCCGAGGCCGCCAAGAACGTGGTGGCGGGGGAGCTCACCCAGGCCGTGCGCGACTCCAGCTGCGACGTCGGCCCCATCGCCACCGGCGACTGGCTCGGCATCGCGCGCGATGGCATTCGCGCCGTCGAGTCGTCCCTCGCCGATGCGGCCACCGCCCTGCTCGACGTCCTCGTCACCGACGAGCACGAGATCGTCACGCTCATCGAGGGCGAGGGATCGTCCTCGGCGATCACCCGGCACCTCACCGAGTGGCTCGGCGAGCACCGGCCCGATGCGTCCGCCGAGGTGCTCCACGGCGGCCAGCCCCTCTACCCGTACCTCTTCGGCATCGAGTAGTGGCGCGTCGCCTCAGCCAGCTCGCACACCTGCCCGTCACGGAGCTGAAGGGGGTGGGCCCTGAGCGGGCCAAGGCGCTGGCCAGCGTCGAGATCACGTCGATCTTCGACCTGCTGACGCACTACCCCCGTCGCTACGTCGACAAGACCAAGCAGTCGTCGATCCGCGATGCCGGGATCGACGAGAAGGTGTGGATCTTCGGCAAGGTGGCGTCGTCGACGTCGGTGCCTGGGCGCGGCCGGGGCAAGGCGCGCACGGAGCTGCGAGTGGGTGACGGATCCGGCTATCTGCGCGTCACGTTCTTCAACCAGCCGTGGCGCACTCGGCAGTTCCCGCCGGGGTCCGAGGCGATGTTCTTCGGCAAGATCACCGAGTACCGCGGGCAGAAGCAGCTGGCCAACCCGGAGGTCGACCTCCTCGACGAGGACGACCGCCTGCAGATCACCGCGCTCTACCCGCAGAGCGACAAGCTGCGGCTCTACTCGAAGGACTTCCGCACCTGGCTCGTCGAGTCGCTCGAGCGGGCGGGGGAGTTCATCGAGCCGCTGCCGAGCTGGTTGCTCGACGAGCACGACTTCGTCGACCGCTCGGCCGCGTTCCGGGGCATCCACACGCCCGAGACGATGGCCGAGGCCGAGACGGCACGGCGCCGGCTCGTCTTCGATGAGCTCCTGCGCATCCAGCTGGCGCTCGTCATGCGCAAGCGCCGGATCGAGGCCACCAGTCAGGGCATCGAGCACGTCACCGGCGGCGAGCTCGTGGCGCGGTACCTCGCGGCGCTGCCGTTCGAGCTCACCGGCGACCAGCGGCGCGTGATGGCCGAGATCGCCGCCGACCTCGCCCGACCCGTGCCGATGCACCGCCTCCTCCAGGGCGACGTGGGCGCGGGGAAGACGGTGGTGGCCGTGGGGGCGCTCCTCACCGCGGTGCAAGGCGGCCACCAGGGCGCGTTCATGGCGCCCACGGAGGTGCTCGCCGATCAGCACTTCACCTCGATCCGCCCGATGCTCGAGGGCGTCACCGTGCCCGACGACGGCGCCTCGCTGTTCGGGGAGCGGCCGCTGTCGGTCGAGCTGCTCACGAACAAGGTCACCGGCAAGGAGCGCCAGCGCGTGCTCACCGCCCTGGCCGCTGGCGAGGTCGATCTCCTCGTGGGCACCCATGCCCTCATCCAGGAGGCGGTGGCGTTCAAGAGCCTCGGGGTCGTGGTGATCGACGAGCAGCACCGCTTCGGTGTGGAGCAGCGCGCCGCGCTGAAGGACAAGGCTGGTGGCGGCGCCGTGCCCGACGTGCTCGTCATGACCGCTACGCCGATCCCGCGCACCGCAGCGATGACCGTGTACGGCGACCTCGACGTGTCGATCCTCGGTGAGAAGCCGGCCGGTCGGCAGAAGATCGTCACCACCTGGGTCAAGGGCGAGGACGAGGAGGCGGCGCTGTGGGCGAAGGTCCGCGAGGAGATCGCCGCTGGGCGGCAGGCCTATGTCGTGTGTCCCCTCATCGGCGAGAGCGAGAAGCTCGACGTCGCATCGGCGGAGGAGACCTTCGCTCGCCTCGAGGCCGACGAGCTCTCGGGTGTCGCGCTGGGCCTGCTCCATGGCCGACTGCCCTCGGCCGAGAAGGAGGCGACGATGACCGCCTTCCGTGAAGGTCGCACCCAGGTGCTCGTGGCCACCACGGTCATCGAGGTGGGCGTCGACGTGCCCAACGCCACGGTGATGGTCGTGCTCGACGCCGACCGGTTCGGGATCGCCCAGCTCCACCAGCTGCGTGGGCGCGTCGGCCGAGGTGCCGACGCATCGTTCTGCTACCTGGTCACGGGCAGCGCCGGCGCCGAGGGCGACGACGAAGAGCGGGCCCAGGGCAACGCCCGCCTCGAGGCGCTCGTGAAGAGCGACGACGGCTTCGAGCTGGCCGAGGTCGACCTCGACATACGTGGGGAGGGCACGATCTTCAGCGACCGCCAGAAGGGGCGCAGCGACCTCAAGCTGGCGTCGCTGCGGCGAGACCGCAAGGTCGTCGAGGCGGCTCGGGCTGCCGCCGAGCAAATCATCGACGCCGACCCGGACCTCACCGCCCACGCCGAGCTCGCGGACGAGCTGCGGCTCTTCCTCGACCCCGACGAAGAGGCGTTCCTCTTCAAGGGGTGATAGGGGGATGAAAACATGCCCTGACACCAGGGCATTTCCTTACTCGGCACCCTCGCGATTCGACCGACCCTGCTTTGGATGTCGATCGGAGCGGGCCATTGTGGCTACACTGATAGTCACAACCGCGGAGGTAGGTCGGATGCGTCACGTTGGTGTTCGTGAGTTCAAGGATCAGGCGACGTCGATGATGAGTGCCGGTGAGACGCTCGTCATCGAGCGTCATGGGACGCCGATCGGGTTCTTCGTGCCCGTCGACGCGAAGGATCGTCGCCGTGGCCGCGCTGCGCTGGGTCGCCTCGGCCAAGCAGTTGAGGCCGTGCTCGCCGAGACCGGACTCGACGAGGAGCGGATGGTTCGCGAGCTCACGGAGAAGAAGCGTCGCCACTGATGCGCTTGGTGGTCGACACCAACGTGCTCATCGGCGACCTGCTCAGATCCGCCGGGCGAGGACGGCTCGCTGATGAGCGGCTCGAACTGTTCCTCCCCGAGCAGATGTGGGAGGAGACCAAGGTCGAGCTGCCCCGGCGTGTGGCGGGGTTCGCACGACGACACGACCTGTCGGACACCTCCTCTGGAGAGCTTCTGGCGTCTCTCCTGGGCGCGATCGAAGTCAACGTTGCCATCATCGACGAGGCCGTCTACTCCGCATATGAGGCCGAGGCCAGGGCACGGTCCGTACGAGATGCTGAGGACTGGCCGCTCGTAGCCTGCGCACTCGCGCTCGACGCAGCGGTGTGGACGCATGATGGTGATCTTCTCGGCACTGGTGTTCCGACCTGGACAACCGAGACGGTGCAGGGGTGGCTCGACCGTCATCCGCAGACGCAGTAGAAGGCGCGCTCCGAAGATCCTCGGCCAACCCCGATCACACACAGGACAACGGCGCATGTCGCGGGTCACGCGGCCACAGGGCGGGGACGCAAGAGGCGGGGGTCACGGAGCGAACTGGGCTGCCTGTAGCTCGGCGCGTACGTCGTCGGGCCCGCTGAAACGCAACGCTGCGTCGTCGAGATCGGTGCGTCCCCACAGCAGCAGGAACAGCACATCAGCGGGCCCGACGATCTCAGCTGGAGGGCCTTGACCGCGGCCCGCCATCGTCCAGCGTCGGTCGAGGTCGGTCGCGTCGAGCACGACCGACGCTGTGAGTGGCGCTGAACGTCCGAGTGCGATCTGGCGTGGGAAGAGATCCTCAACGACCTCGCTGATCCCGGCGGCCACGATCTGTGCAGGGAACCCATCGGCGTCGCCGACGGCTGTCTGAGCGTCCCATCGATGGACGGCGGCCTCGAGCGCCTGACGTCGGGTCCAGAACCATGCTTCGCCTGGGCGGCGGCCGAAGGTCCAGCAGGCGCGCGCCGGATCGGTGTCGGTCAACACGGCGATCAAGCGGGAGGCTCCGTCCGCGTACCAGGCGGCCAGGGCAGCGATGTCATCGGGCCCGACGAACTCGGCAGGGGCTGGCTCGCCCGTCTCGACGATGCTCGTCGCCCAACGATGCACACCGCCGTGATGGCGGATCAGGTCGGCCACAGTCCAGCCTGGACAGTGGCTCACGGCAGCGTCCGGGGTGGCGACAAGGATCTCGCCCGCTGTACCTACGTCGCCAGCGAGGCAGCCGAGGAGCGCGCCGTGGTCTGTCACGGATCCAGTGTGTCGAGCGGACGGACCCCGCAGCGAGATCCCCTGCGGGGTGAACGCCGGCGGAGCCACCGATGCCACCCGCACCAATTGCACGCCCGACATCGCGCCCAAACGGCGAGGTGGGAGGGCCGCCCGACATGACGGCGCGTCGCGGGCGGCTCAGCTCCGTGCGGCCTTCCACGCCTGATGTTGCCGTCCGAGGACGGTCCTGGGTGGGTCGCCCTTGCGCAGCTCGTCGTGGATGGAACGCCAGTCGCGGCTGGCGCGCAGTGCGCCGAGCACGCTGTAGAGGCCGAGCTGGATCCGGGTGAGGAACGTCCAGTCCTTTGACTCTCGCCCGATGCCCATGCCGCGGGCGATGTCACGCCACTCGCCGAACGCATCGAAGTTGCGTTCCAGGACCCAGGCGGCGAACTCCGAGGTGAACGTGAACGGGGGTGACTCGCCGCGCCCTGGATCCCAGATGGGGGCCCACCAGTCGAAGACGCGCTGCGGTTGGAGCTTGGTCTTGCGAGGGATGCACCCGAGGTCCACGAAGCTCTCGAACAGCCCGTCGGCGTCGTCGTGGTCGAAGACCGCCGCGGAGATCCGGCGCATCCCGGCAACTTGGTGGGGCGAGAACCGCTTCACGCAGCCGAAGTCGAGGAACGTGACGCTGCCGTCGCCGTGGAAGAGGTAGTTGCCGGGGTGCGGGTCGGCGTTGAACTCGCCGAAGTCGTAGAGCGAACCGAACACGAAGCGGTGGATGGCCTCGCCCCAGGTGCTCTTGAGGTCCTGGGGCTGGTCGAGCGCGGCGGTCCAGCGGAGTCCGTCGTGGTGGTCCATCACCAGGACCCGCTCGGTCGAGAGGTCTGAGACGACCTGGGGGATGCGGATGAACGGATGGCCGTCGTAGTGGGACCTGAACGCGGTCTGGTTCGCCGCCTCGATCCGGTAGTCGAGCTCCTCGGTGATCCGTTCGGTGACCTCCTCGACGATGGCGGTCGGATCGGCGGTTACCCGGATCGGCGAGAGCTTCGCGGCCATGCTGGCGAGGGAGGCGAGGAGCTCGGTGTTCTGGAGATCGGCGCGGATCGCGTCGCCGACGCCCGGGTACTGGACCTTGACCACGACCTTCCGACCGTCGGGGAGGTGGCCGGCGTGAACTTGGCCGATGGAAGCGGCGGCCATCGGGCGCTCGTCGATCCATGCGAACACCTCCTCGAGTGGGCGCTTGAGCTCGCGCTCGATGACGAGTCGCACGATGTCGAAGGGCATCGGCGGCGCGTCTGCCTGCAGGGCGCCGATGATCTGCTGGTAGGCCGCACGGTGCTGCTCGGGGATGGCGCCCGCATCGAGGAACGACAAGAGCTGGCCAACCTTCATCGCCACGCCCTTCATGTCGCCGAGCACGGCGACGTAGCGCTCTGCCTCGCGGGTCAAGCGGTCGATCTTCCGTTGCTCGTCGCGCGTCAGCTTCCCGCCGACGCGCCCGATGCCCTGCCGCACTGCGAGGCGGGCCAGGGGCAGCCCTCGTGCGAGTCGCCCTCGCCGGATGCCGTCCCCAGTCACCGCGCGAGTCTGCTCGGTCTCCAGTCGTAAGTCGCGAACGTCGCAGCGAGGATCGCGACAGAAATCCGCACCCGACCCCTCGATCGAGTGCCCTGCCGCCACACAGAACCGATCGCTTGGCGACCCCTCACGTTGAGCGCTCGCCATCGGACCTGCTCTGACCGACAGGCACGTCGCGATTCAGTGAGCATCTGCATGGTAGGGGTGGCCGGGTCGGAGCCGTTACCTAGGGCACGATTGGGCCGTGACTCACATCCGTCGGAGAGAGCTGCTCTCGTGGGTCAGGCGTCATGGGCGACGGCTCGGCCCCGCGGCATTGCTGATCCTGGTGATGTTCACCGCCGCCACGGCACGCCTGTTCGTCTGGCCTGCGACGGACACCCTTGGCCAGGTCGACGCGGTCGTGCTGTTCGCCGGAGGGCGTGGAGAACGACTTGGGCGAGCGGAGCAGCTCATGGACGACGGCGTTGCCCAGAACCTGGTCATCCCGAACGGTCTGGCGGATGAGTGGCCAGAGGGCAATCGAGCCTGCACGGAGGACCGGTCCTACGCCGTTCGCTGTCTTCGTCCCGATCCTGATACGACCCTCGGGGAGGCCAGGGCCATCGCCGAGCTCGCCGAGGACGAGTCATGGGACACGTTGCTCGTCGTCACGTCGAGCTATCAGCTCTCGCGAGCGGGCTTGCTCCTGGGTCGGTGCTTCGACGGTGAGGTGCTGACAGCGGCCGCCCGTCCCGAGCTGGGATGGCTCGATTGGGGGAGCCGAATCGGCCACGAATGGCTCGCTTGGAGTCGGGCCGTCGTTCTGGAGCGAGCCTGCTGAGTCAACCCCGGCGTCGCCGCGGACCTGGTCGAACAGGTTCGCGTCGCGGTAGGCCGTGTCAGACGGCTGGCGTGAGGGAGCGACGTCGCAGCTCGGCGCGGCCCTCGTAGGCACACCAGATCCCCGCCGCGACCGCCGCGCCCACGCTCAACCAGGCGGGAGCGCCCACCGGTTCGCCCAGGTACGGGTTCGTCACGGCACTGGTCCACGGCACCGCGTGGTACGCCACGAAGCCCGCGGCGACGACGACCCCCGTCCACGCGGCGAGCGGACGGCCGTAGGGCCGGTGCTGGAGGATGCCGACGACCGCCGCAACCGTCAGCACCAACAGGACGATCCCGCCGTAGAAGCCCAGCGCCGACTCGCTCTCCAGCTTGTTCTCGTCGACCGGCACCGCACCATGCACTACCTGCGTCACGAGCAGCAGCACGGCCGGCCAGAGCATGCGATCTCTTGTCCCCATGACCGCTGTCTACACCTGGGCTCGCGTGGCGGGCACCTGGATTCCCCGCCCGGCTCGAGCTGGCGCCCTTCCGGGGGGCGACCCTACGAAGTCCCCTGACAAGGTGACGATCGGCCCTGTCCGCCTTGCCGGGGCGGGGCCCAGCATGGTTGGTGGGGAAGGGCTAGGAGGTGTGCCATGGCAGGTTCGGTGGAGGGTGTGGTGCTCGTTGACATGGCGGCGGGCGAAGGGCAGCGATTCGACCAGGAGTTCCTGGAGAAGATCGGGCACCCCGTCCTGGTCTGCCATGGGCCCCACGAGGCCGAGCTGTGCCCGCTCCTGGCAGGCACGGGTTGCCCGAAGTTCGACGCTGCTCACGGGATCGTGTTCGCGCTCGACCTCGACCGTCCGCAGCACCGGGCGATCCTCGCTCGCTACCGGGCCCGGGCGCTCGAGGACACACCCATCCGAGCAGTTGTGACGCCCGAGCAGGCGGACCGGTTCCGGGACCTGCTCGACGACATCGAGGTCTGGACGCACGAGCCCACCGTCGCGGACCTCGACGGGTTCGCCGCCGAGGTGGAAGCGGCCGACCGCCTCACGACCTGACCGTGACCTCGGCCCGATCTACCGGGCCGTGAGGAGGCGACCGAGCACGCGCCGCTCGGTGGGAGCGAGCTCGATCTGCATGGCCGAACCCGACGGCGGGGAGTCGCTCCATCTGGCTCCTACGATGGCGCAATGTCCGCGCTGCTCGTCGCTCTCGCCACCGTCGTCGCCGTTGCCGCCGCCATGCGCTCCACGTGGTCGCCATGTGGCCTGTCGATGCTCTCCACGATCACCCCGATCGGCGAGCGCGGCCGCAGCAACCGGTACTACGGCACCGCCGCGTGGTTCATCGCCGGCGCGATGCTCGGCGGTGCCACCCTCGGGCTCGGTGCCGCGGCGCTCGCGGCGGGCGTGGCCGCCCTCGACCTGTCCGGTGGTGCACGGCTCGGGGTCGTCGCGGTCCTCGGCGCGCTGACGATCTCGTCCGACCTCAACCTCGGTGGCTTCCGGCTCCCGTCCCACACGCGGCAGGTGAACGAGACCTGGCTCGACCAGTACCGCAGCTGGGTTTACGGCGGCGGCTTCGGCTGGCAGATCGGTGTGGGGCTCGCCACCTACGTCACCACCGCCGCCGTCTACCTGATGGTCGCGATCGCCGCGCTCATCGGGGCTCCGGTTGCCGCGTTCGCGGTGGTCACGGGCTTCGGACTCGTGCGGGGGCTGGCCGTGCTGCTCGGTCGCGGCCTCACCACGCCGCAGCGGATGATGGCGTTGCACCGCCGTCTCGACGAGCTGCTGCCGACGGCTCAGCGCCTCATCGTGCTCGTGCAGGCGGCGGTGGTCGCCGTCGCGGCGGCGGCCGCGTGGGGGCCGATCCCAGCCGTCGTCGTGGCCGTCGTGGCCGCGGGAGCAGCGCTGGCCCGTCAGCCGCGCCCGGCCGCACGGGTGGTCCGCTCGGTCTGAGCCAGGGCCCGGTCAGCCCCAGCCACCCGGAGGCTCGTCGCCGCGACCGTCCGAGACCGCGTCGTCGAGATCGTCCTCGTCCACTTCGAGGTACCACATGTCGGCGCAGTCCACGCAGCGGAACGCCACCACGTCACCGGCCTCCCAACCCAGCTCCGGCGGCTCGAACGGCATGCGATGGCAGGTGCCTCCGCAGTCCACGCACACAATGGTGTCAGCGACGGCCATGCCCATCAGTGTGGCCCAACGAGTGCCTGTCTCACCCCGTGCGTAGCGTTTGGCCCATGCCGACCTACGCCGAGCTCCACGCTGTCGCGCCCGTGATCGCCACGTTCCTCTCGGATCGCATCTCCGCAACCGGGTTGACCTTCGTGGCCACCACCCGCAGCGACGGATGGCCCCGGGTGAGCCCGATGGAGATGTCGATCATCGACGAGCGGCTCTACGCGGGCAGCATGCCCAACGCCGTGAAGGCCAAAGACCTTCGCCGCGATCCCCGGTGCTGCGTCATCACCTCTCTCGCCGACAAGGACGACCTCGCCGGCGAGGCAAAGCTCTTCTGTCGAGCGCGTGAGATCGACGACCCGCTCGAGTGGGAGCGGGTCCGCGCCGCGTGGCAGGAGGCAAACGGCCTCGACATCGGCGAACCCGGTGGCTCGCACATCTTCGAGCTCGAGATCCACGCGGCGGCATGGCAGCGCGTCGAGGGCGACACGTGGCGCACCACGTCATGGAAGCCCGGCAGTGAGGTGCGGGAGCGGATCCGGCGGGGCGCCATCGGCGAATCCGAGGACTTGCTGCCCTAGCGCTCTCGCGCGGCCTGGTGGTCGTTGAAGCGCTCGACGCCCGCGCCGAAGTCGTCAGCGAAGATCGTGTCGCGCCCGAGCTCCTCCTCCACCGCCAGCGCCTTCTCGAGCTCGAGGCCCAACCCGGCGTACACGCTCTTGCGGTCGTTCACCACGCCTCGCCACGGGAACGACGCGATCTCCGCCGCGAGCTCGAGCGCGACGGTGAGGGCCTCGCCATCGGGCACCACCCGCGTGAGGAAGCCCATCCGTTCGGCCTCCTCGGCGCCGATCTCTCGGCCCGTCAGGATGAGGTCGAGCGCCCGACCGAGGCCCACGATCTGGGGGAGTCGGTAGGTGCCGCCGTCGATGAGCGGCACGCCCCAGCGTCGCTCGAGACAGCCGATGCGGGCCGCCCGCCCCGCCACCCGGAGGTCGCACCACGCGGCGAGCTCCACGCCACCGGCCACGCACCATCCCTCGATCGCGGCGATCACCGGCTTGCCCAGCTGCAGGCGGGTCGGTCCGAGCGGTCCGCTCGGGCGCAGCCGGGGCAGGTCCCGCAGGTTGGCCCCGGCGCAGAACGCGGCGTCGTCGCCGGTGAGGATCGCCACCCGCGCCGATGGGTCGGCGTCGAAGGCCACGAACGCGTCGTGGAGGCGGGTGGCGGTATCGGTGTTGATGGCATTGCGCACGTGGGGCTGGTCGATGCGGATCACCACGACGCCCTCGGGTGCTGCTGGTTCGGTCATGCCCGGACGGTACCGTCGCCGCGATGCGCGTGATCTCCGGAACGGCCCGCGGCCGACGCCTCGTGGCCCCGGAGGGCGCCACCACCCGCCCCACGCCGGAGCGGGTGCGCGAGGCCACCTTCAACGCGCTGGGCAGCATGGGAGCGATCGTCGACGCCACCGTGCTCGACCTCTTCGCGGGCAGCGGGGCGCTCGGCATCGAAGCGCTGTCCCGTGGAGCGGCGCACGTCACCTTCGTCGACCACGACCGCGCCGCTCGCCTGGCGGTGGAGACCAACCTGGCCACCACAGGGCTGCGCGAGCACGCCACCGTGGTCGCCAGCCCCATCGAGCGGTTCCTTGCGAACGTCGGCGACCGGCGATGGGACCTCGCCCTGGTCGACCCTCCGTACGCCCACAGCCATGAGGCCTGGCTCGTCCTCCTCGACGCGCTGCCGGCGGATCTGGCCGTGCTCGAGTCGGATCGGCCGGTCGATCCGCCCTTCGGCTGGGAGGTGCGGCGGTCGAAGCGCTATGGCTCCACGCACGTCGTGATCGCGGAACGGCGGCCCGTGTGAGATGGGGTGGTGATGGGCGCCACTACGCCCGGCGGTAGCGTGGCGGCAATGACAAAGGTCCTCTATCCGGGCTCCTTCGACCCGATCCACAACGGCCACCTCGACATCATCGAGGTGGCGGCTCGTCGGTTCGACGAGGTCGTCGTCGCCGCCGTCCGCAACCCGCAGAAGGGCAAGACGCTCTTCACCCTCGACGAGCGCCAGGCCATGATCGCTGAGTCGGCCGCTCACCTCCCGAACGTGTCGGTCACGCTCTTCGCCAGCCTCGTCGTCGACCTCGCCCGGGAGATCGGCGCTGACTTCATCGTCAAGGGCCTGCGCGTGGTGTCTGACTTCGAGTCCGAGCTGATGATGGCGCAGATGAACCACGCGGTCTCCGGTGTCGACACGCTCTTCATCCCGTGCGGGTCCACCCACTCGTTCCTGGCGTCGAAGCTCATCCGCGAGATCGCCCACTTCGGTGGCGACGTCTCGAGCATGGTGCCGCCGCCCGTCGCCAAGCGGCTCGCCGAGAGGTTCGGATCCGATGACTGACCACGAAGACGACGACATTGAGTTCGACCTTCCCGAACCCGGCCGCGAGCGCCCCCGACTTCCGGGCACCGACGCCGAGCAGATGCTGCACCGGCTGCACGAGATCGTCGCCTCGGCACGGCCCATGCCGCTGTCCACCTCCGTCATGGTGAACCGCGATGAGGTGCTCGACCTCCTCGACGAGACGATCGAACGACTTCCCGAAGAGCTCCGAGCGGCTCGCTGGCTCCTCAAGGAGCGCGACGAGTACCTCGCCAAGGTGCGGCGCGAGGGTGAGGAGATCCTCGACCAGGCCCGCACCCGCGCCGAGCGGATGGTCCAGCGCACCGAGGTCGTGAAGGCCAGCGAAGCCCGCGCTCGCAAGATCGTGGAGACGGCCAAGGAAGAGGCCAGTCGGCTGAAGAACGAGTGCGAGGACTTCTGCGACCACAAGCTGGCCAGCTTCGAGATCGTCCTCGAGCGCACCCTCAAGATGGTGGGCGCCGGGCGCGACAAGCTCCAGGGCTCGCTGGGGTCGACAGGCACCGTTGCCGAGGAGGCCTCGTCGAGCGACGTCGACCGAGACGGCAACCCGCCGGTGTTCGATCAGGATCTGGGCTAGCACTCCGTGACGCGCTCCGTGCTGCGCATCGGAGTGATGGAGCTCCGGCGTCGACCAGGCACGCAGTGCGACGTCCACCTGGCCACCCCGCTCCCTGGCCTCGCGATCTCCTCTGCGCACGTTCCCGACGCGGTGGAGATCCTCGTCGACGGCGTGCTGGAGGCGATCGAGGGGGCCATCACGATCAGCGGCACCGTCACCGCTCCCTGGGTGGGGGACTGTCGTCGCTGCCTCGATCCGGTCGAGGGCGTCATCGAGGCAACGCTCAGCGAGGTGTTCGAGGCGAACCCCGTGGAGGGCGAGACTTTCCCCCTTGAGGGCGACGAGGTCGACCTCGAGCGGGTCGTGCGCGATGCCGTGCTGCTGTCGCTCCCGCTGGCGCCCCTGTGCCGGGCCGACTGCGTGGGGCCGGCACCCGAGACCTTTCCGGCCGTCGTCGAGGGCGACGCGGGTGAGGCCGAGGACGACGATGCGCGCGACGACGAGCCACCGCGCGACCCGCGGTGGGCGGCCCTCGAGGGTCTCACCTTCGACGCAGACTGAGCTGTTGCTCGCTCCGGGCGTTGCTTCGCGCCTGCCTCCGCTCGTGCCTCCTGGCGACCGGCGAAGCCGGATCGCCTTCGGCGTTGGCTGTTGCTCGCTCCGGGCGTTGCTTCGCTACGGAGTACTGGTGCTGCCGGCTGACGAGGCGGCGTCGATCGCTCGGTCGCGCTTGAACGGCGCCCCGATGCCCAGGCCGATCCCCGCCAGGAGGAACGCGATGGGGAGCACGATCACCAGGATGCTGTCGAGGGGCACCACGCCGATCGTGAGCAGGAAGAGGGTGAGGAACCCACCGAACAGCAGCCCTGTGAACGCGCCGCGCACCGGATGTCCCTTGTTCATCGCGCCACCTCGCTCATCGGATCCTCACGCTGGCTTGCGGACCATGCCGGCTGACACCAGACCTGCCCCAGAGAGGAGCATGCCCACCGCCGAGGCGATCGACAGCGGGTTGCTGAACGTGGCGCCCTTCGCCTGTACGTAGACGGAACCCCCGCAGACCTTCTTGAAGGCGGCGCTGCCCTCGGGGGCTTCTCGGTGCTCGCCGTGCAGGCGGATCTTCACGTTGAGCAGCACGTCGGGGAGGTCGTACTTCTTGTTGCCCTTGTTGGCGTACTTCACGCTGCTCCCGCCCCAGTCGTCGATCGTGGCCGACCCCACACCGGCGATGTCGATCTCGACCTCGCCGGAGATCTCGCGGCGCGCCCCCTGCTGGCCCGTGCCGACGCTTCCCGCCCACTGCACCTTGTCCTTCTGGGGGATCTCGATGAGGTCGCTCGAGGAGTAGTCGGCGCTGGTCCGGGTGACCCCCTCGGCGACCCAGTGCCCAGAGGCCTTGCACGCACCGCTCGGGTCGACCACGTCGGCGTGGGCGACGCCAGTGGCCATCAGCCCGACCACGCCCGCGACGAGCGCCCCAGCAACTGCCCACCTCAACCTCGCCATCGCAACCCTCCCTAGCAATGGGCTGCTGGCAACATACGGCTGCCGGTCGGTGGGGTCAACGGGTCGGGTTCGACTGCGTTGCTAACCGGCCGCTACAGTCTCCCGGCTGCACTACCGCCCCCTGGGCCAGTGCATCTCGCTCTCCCTGCATCGAGGATCACCGTCATGGCCGTCCCCAAGAAGAAGACCAGCAAGGCCAAGAGCCGCAGCCGTCGCGCCAGCGCGTGGCGCCTCGACGCGCCGGCCCGGAGCATGTGCCCCCGCTGTGGTGCCACCAAGCTCCCGCATGTGGTGTGCGGCAACTGTGGTTGGTACGCCGGCCGCCAAGCCATCGACGTCGACTGAGGTCTCCCGTGCTCCGGGCGTCGCTGCGCTCCTGCCTCCGC
>JBQTKH010000079.1:0-4087 GCA_052386335.1 Microthrixaceae bacterium | reverse complement strand
AGATGATCATCCCGCACCAGGGCGTCGTGAAGATCGACGACGACATCCCTCTCGAGATCGGCAGCCTCATCGGCTGCGGCGTGATGACCGGCGTGGGTGCGGCGATCAACACCGCCAAGGTCACGCCTGGCTCGTCGGTGATCGTCTACGGCTGTGGCGGCGTCGGCATCTCCTGCATCCAGGGTGCGCGCGTCGCGGGGGCGTCGGTGATCGTGGCCGTCGACCTGAACGACGGCAAGCTCGAGGACGCCAAGCGCTTCGGTGCCACCCACGCCTGCAAGCCCGACGAGGTCGACAGCCTGAAGGCGAGCCTCACCGGCGGCGACGGGTTCGACTTCTCCTTCGAGGCCATCGGCCTGCCGAGCACGATGCGGGCGGCGTACGACGCCATCCGCCGCGGTGGCACGGCGTGCATCGTGGGCGTGGGCAAGCTCGACGAGTTCGTGAGCTTCAGCGCCTTCGAGCTCTTCTTCTCCGAGAAGAACCTGGTGGGCTCGTACTACGGCTCCGCCGACGTGCGCCACGACTTCCACAAGCTCCTCGGCTACTGGAAGGACGGCCAGCTCGACCTCGACGGCATGATCACCCGCCGCATCAAGCTCGACGAGATCAACGATGCCTTCGCCGCCATGCAGCGCGGCGAGGTGATCCGCCAGGTCATCTCCTTCTGAGGTTCGGGCACACCGAGGTCAGAGGGTGAAGGTCTTCTCGGCGCGCGTCTCGAACTGCGTCCCGGCGCCGCGCAGCCCGACGAAGGCGTAGTCGCCCGGCTCGATCTTCACGTTCCAGGACGCCGCGAGGCCGCCGGTCGATCCGGCGGGTGGCACGACGCCCGTGACGACCGTCCTCGGCGGAAGCAGCTCGCCAGACGGTGTCTTGAGCATGACGTCCGCTGATCCGAACGGGTAGGCGTCCTTGGTGTTGAGGTTGTCGAGCGAGAAGGTGAGTCGCAGGTACCCGACGCCGGCCTCGGCCTGTGCGTAGTTGGTGACCTCGTCGTATCGCAGCTCGCCTCCTTCGAAGTGGAAGATGGAGTTGCCGACCTCGAGCTCGCCGGTGAGCCCGACCGCCGCCGGGGCGTTGGTGACGAGGGTGCCCACGCTGCCGAGGGGCACCTGCACGCGGGCGAAGGCGGCGGCGCCGATGAACAGCACGGCGGTGGACAGGTCGGTGTCGCGAGGTACGGCGAAGCCGTAGGCGACGTCTGCCGTGGCGGCACTCGTCACCATCGGGAGAATCGACCGGCCCGGGTCGGTCTCGATGATCGTCCCGGCAAGGTCGATCGTGACGTTGAGGGGCGGATCTGCGCTGGTCGGCCCGAGGTTCTCGGCGCGGCCCGTCACCAGAAGCGTGGTGTTGCGCAGCACGGCCTTGTCGAGGGTGAGCGCGAAACCCGCGTAGTGGACCGTTGTGCCCAGCACGACCTCCGCGGTCGGCTCGGCATCGGAGGGCTCCGTGGTGGGGGAGGCGCCGCCACCACCGGCGCCTCCACAGGATGCGAGGACGAGCGCCGCGGCGGCGACGAAGGCGGTGAGGGAGCCGCGGGAGCGCATCTCAGGAGGGTAGTGACCAGGGGGAGAGGACCGCTGAGCACGATCTGATAGACCATCAGAACGAGAACGTGTTCTAGTTACGGAGGTCGCCCCAGGTGGACACATCGGCCGCTGCCAGCGAGGTGCTCACCGCACCGCTGGTGATCGAGTACCCCGTCACCCGGACCACCGGACCGGTCGTCGGGGCGTTCCTCACCGGCCTGCGGGAACGGGTGCTGATCGGCATCCGGGGCTCGCACGGGCAGGTGATCGTCCCGCCCACGGAGTACGACCCGGCCACCGCGGAGGAGCTCACCGAGCTGGTCGAGGTGGGACCTGGCGGTGTGGTCGATCTCTGGTGCTGGGTGCGCTCGCCGATGCCCAAGCACCCGTTGCAGCGGCCCTTCGCCTGGGCGCTCGTGCGGCCCGACGGCGCGGACGTGGGTTTTCTCCAGGCCGTCGACGCGGGATCACCCGAGGTGATGTCGGTCGGGCTGCGGGTGCGCCCGCGCTGGGCCGAAGCGCGTGACGGATCGATCCACGACCTCGCCTGCTGGGAGGTCGACGCCTGATGGCCGACATCTCGCTGCCCAAGTCGCTCGAGAGCGTGGAGCTCGTGCGCAGCGTCCGCACCCCTGCTCGCCTCGACTACACGTACACAGCGGGCGCGGCCACCACCCGGTTCCTGCGGGGTGTCGCCCAGCGCAAGATCCTGGGCGAGCGCGCACCGGGCGGCAAGGTCTACGTGCCATCGCGCGGCGCCGACCCGCAGCTCGGTGTGGCCACGTCGGAGCAGGTCGAGCTGCCCCACGTCGGCACCCTCACGAGCTTCTGCATCGTCAACGTGGCGTTCTACGGCCAGGGCATGGAGATCCCGTACACGTCCGGGCTGATCCTGCTCGACGGCTCCGACCTCCCGATCATGCACCTCATCCAGGAGTGTCCCGTCGAGGACGTCCACATCGGCATGCGCGTCGAAGCCGTGTGGGTGGACGACGCGGAGCTCGGCCCGACCCTCGAGAGCATCCGGTACTTCCGTCCGAACGGCGAGCCTGACCGCGCCGTCGTGCAGCCGGGTGCGGGGGTGACCTGGTGAGGCCCATCGCGGTGGTGTCCACGGCGCAGATGCCCAACGTGCGCGCGGAGACCGTGCTCAACGAAGTCGAGATGCTCATGCCGGTGCTCCAGGAGGTGCGGGCTCGCGCTGGTGGGCTCACCCAGGACCAGATCGGCTTCACCTGCTCCGGGTCCACCGACTACCTCTCCGGCCAGGCCTTCAGCTTCGTGTCCACGCTCGACGGCGTTGGTCCGTGGCCGCCCATCCAGGAGAGCCACGTGGAGATGGACGGCGCGTGGGCGCTCTACGAGGCGTGGGTGAAGCTGCAGCTCGGCGAGCTCGATACCGCCCTCGTGTACTGCTACGGCAAGTCGGCGCCCGGGCCGATCCACGAGGTGCTCTCGCGTCAGCTCGATCCGTACCACGTCGCCCCGCTGTGGCCCGATGCGATCAGCCTCGCGGCGCTCCAGGCACAAGCCCTGATCCAGGCCGGCAAGGCCACGGAGGCCGACTTCGCCGAGGTGGCCGCTCGGAGCCGCAGGTGTGCACTCGACAACCCCAACGCGCAGCTCGCCTGGGATCGTCCTGCCGCCTCCCTCATCGAGGACGACCCGCTCGTCGACCCGCTGCGCAAGCACGACTGCCCGCCGATCACCGACGGCGCGTGCGCGGTGATCCTCGCGGCCGGAGATCGGGCTCGGGAGCTCTGCGACCGTCCGGCATGGATCCGTGGGATCGACCATCGCATCGAGCCCATGGCGCTCGGTGTGCGCGATCTCACGATCTCCGCGTCCACTCGACTGGCGGGAGAGCACACCGGCGTTGCGACCGCCCCCGTCGATGTCGCCGAGATCCACGCCCCGTTCAGTCCCCAGGAGCTGATCCTGCGCGAAGCGCTCGGACTCCGCGACCACCCCAACGTCAACCCATCGGGCGGGGCGCTGGCGGCCAACCCGATCATGGCGACGGGACTCATCCGGATCGCAGAGGTGGCGCAGCGCATCATGGACGGCGCCGCCACGCGTGGCGTGGCCCATGCCACGAGCGGCCCGTGCCTGCAGCAGAACCTCGTGTGCGTGCTCGAAGGGGAGGGCTGACCATGCCGAAGGAGCAGGTCGCAGTCGTCGGGGTCGGCCAGACCAAGCACGAGGCCACCCGCGGCGACGTGTCCATGGCCGGGCTCGTGCGTGAAGCCGCGTCGAGAGCCCTTGCCGACGCAGCCATGACATGGTCCGACATCGACGCCGTTGTCGTGGGCAAGGCCCCCGACTTCTTCGAGGGCGTGATGATGCCGGAGCTCTACCTGGCCGACGCACTCGGTGCCGTGGGCAAGCCGTTGTTCCGCGTGCACACCGCCGGCTCGGTCGGGGGTTCGACGGCGATCGTCGCCGCCCAGCTCGTGCAGGCCGGCATCCACGAGCGCGTGCTCACCGTCGCCTTCGAGAAGCAGTCCGAGAGCGAGGCGATGTGGGCGCTGTCGCTCCCCATCCCGTTCCAA
>JBQTKH010000078.1:0-7245 GCA_052386335.1 Microthrixaceae bacterium | reverse complement strand
TATGGCTCCCCCCCCCACCGCCCCTACCGCGCACTCAATAGCGCGTCCTGCACCCTCCCACGCGCCGCCCATACCGGCGCGGCGCGGGCGGTGTCCTATCCGGTGATGCGGACAGTTGATGTTGCCCGTGTCGCGCGTACGCGCATCAGACATGTCCCGTGAGAATCGAGCACTTCGTACACGGCGCCGCTGTAGCCGTACCAGGGCATGCGGCCTCTGCGCTCGGGCGAGAAGACGTATCCCGGCACGGGTCGGCCGGTCGGGCTGAGCGCGCGGATCGAGATGTCGTCGCGATCGCTCAGATACATGATCCGAGTGTCGGCGCCCGTTGTGGCTGATCGAGCGTCGCCACGGCACTTCATGACGTGCGGCTCACCAGGAAGGAGGGGGAGGAACGTTGGAAGGAGCGCGGCCACTGACATGACGGTCACCGCGAGGGCCACGGCGGCTTGGGCCCGTCGTGAGCCAGCGATGCCGACGAACAACCCGGCGGCAAAGCCACCGGCGTGCGCCGGCAAACTCCAGCGGGTCGGCTCGCCCAGAGCGAACTCGATGGCGGGCAGAGCGAACGTCGTCGCGAGAACGACGACGATGGCTACTCGTTCGATCTGACCGCAGCGGGACCATCGCGCTGTCAGATAGCCAGCGCAGCCCAGCACGAACCCTGAGCCGCCCGCGGAGAGCCAGTGAACGCCATGACCCAAGACGCCCGCGGAGAACGCCGCAACCGCGGAGGCCACGAAGACTGTGACGAGCACTCTTGTGCCGCAGCGCCGCTCGAGAGGCCGCGCCACCAGGACTGCTCCGGCGACGTTCAGCAGGGCGTGTGGCCACCCGAATGACGATACGAACGCCGCTGTCAAGACACGCGACCACTCGCCGGCGGCGATGTCGACAAGGCGAGCGCCGGATCGATCGACAACGTTGAACGGCGGCGTAATGAATTCCCGACCCAACGATTGAAGTGCGACTCCGGCGAGAGTCAGCACGACGAATGCAAGAGAAGCTGGCGGAATGCCCACGGGCCAGGCGCGACGATCGCCGCGTACGTCGCTGCTTGCCTGCCCAGACACAGTCGCAGCATCTCACGCGTGGCCGACCAGGGACCCGCTCCCGCGCACACCGAACGCGCGCTCGCGAATCCGATATCAGTGACCTCGGTCGGCCGCCCTATCGGCGCTTCGCGGGTGTCAGCGATCCGGCATTCAGGGTCGCGCGTACTTCCTGGTGCGAAGCTTCGACAGTTGTCAGGTCAGCGGACGCTTTCGAGGTCGGCGTGTTGGGATGGCGAGGGTGTTGAGGATCGCGTTCGTGGCGTCGGGGACGAGGTGGCTGGGGGCGGCGTCGGGGTCGATGCGGCGGAGGCTGCCGAGTCCGTCGCCGAGGGCGATGACGATGGTGGCGAGCTGGTCGGCGGGGAGCGCGGCTTGTGTTCCGCGACGCGCGAGTTCTGTTTCGATCATGGTCGCGACTCCGGTGCGGAGGACGCGGTAGCGGTCGGCCAACTTGTGATGCACGTGGGGGTGGCGTACGGCGTAGAGCCAGAACTCGGTGGCGAGCAGGTCCCAGTCGCCTTCGATGGAGCGGAGATTGGCGAACCGTTCGGCAACTGCGTCGTCGCGTGCCTGATGGTCGGGGGTAGCGACGAGCTCGGCCACGTCGGTGAGCTTGGTCTCGTAGCGCTCCTCGAGCAGCGTGAGGAAGAGGTCTTCCTTCGATGCGAAGTGGGCGTACAGGGCACCGGTTGTGTAGCCGGCCTCGTCGGCGATGCGTTTGACCGAAGATCCCTCGAAGCCTTCCTTGGCGAAGATCGTCATCGCCGCGTGGAGAAGCCGCCCGCGGGTTGCGGCCTTGGTCTCGGTCCGGGTGAGCCGTCCACGAGTTGACATATCGGTCACTATCCAGATAGTACTCGCTATGTGACTGGGGTGAGCGAATCGTCCAGGACGCTGCCCAACGCGTGGCCGTTACGACGCGCGATCGGGCTGGCCGCCGCCGCTGGCATCGTGGGCTGGGCACAGAACGGTGTCACCAGGCACTACGGCTGGCGGTTCCCGTCCGGTGGCTCACTCGCTGGCGAACTGGTGTGGAACCTCGCCACGATCGGGATCGCCGCGTGGGCGCTGTGGCACTACGACGGCCTTCGGCTGAACCTGCGAACCGCAGGTTTTCGACCGACGAAGTCCCGGTCTGACAGGGCGCCCTTCCCATGGTTCGCCGCACTCGCGGTCGTGGCGATCGCCATGGCGCTATCTGCACTCGTGGGCGACGCCGCCACCAGCGGCGCCTCGTATGGTTCGAAGCACCAAGTCGCCTTCGCCGTGCTGATTGGCGAGCTACTCGTCCGCTACCCGCTCACCGTGTTCGCCGAGGAGGCACTGTTCCGCGGGGTGCTCCAACCCCGGCTCGGCCGTTACGGCCCAGTGCTCGCGGCGCTGTGTTGGGGCGGCTACCACCTCCAACAAGCGAGCACGATCCCACAGCTCATCGCCTTCGGCATCGGCCTTGGCTTCATGCGCTGGTGGACCGGCAACGTTCGCGCGACCGCGATCGCGCACTATCTCGGCGACGCCGTCTTCCTCATCTTGACGTACACGTAGTCGACATCCCCCAGCCGCCAAGAACGCCCCCGAGTCGGCGTTGTGGGACAGACAGGTCAGGCGATCACGCCCCGCTTGCGTTCCATCGCCGTGACGAACTCCTGCTTCCCGGCCGTGTAACTGCGGCTGTCGTGTGCGAAGTCTGCGGCGAGCGCATTCTTCAGCTGGATGTACGCCGCCGCGTCGGCTGCATTGCTGCGGAGTTGATCTCGAAAGGCGATGATCCGCTGCCAGTACAGGCTCTCGGGATCTGTGATGTGCAGGTGGTGTGTGCGAAGCAAAGACATGTCCGTCGGTCCCTTGCGAAACACGCGGCGGTTCGGGTCGTCAGCCTCCGACTCCGGGGTGTACACGTAGCCGAGCTCGCGCAGCTTCGTGACCATGTCGTCAAGGCGCACCCACGTCGTGACTGCGGCGAGGATGTCGATGATTGGCTTCGCGGCCATCCCAGGCACTGCAGTGCTGCCGACGTGTTCGATCGCGATGAGGTCGATGCCAATCGCAGCGGCGATCCGCAGAGCCTCCTCCTGGTAGATCTCGGGCCACCGTGCGTCGTACTCGTCGATGTGGACCCGTGCCGGCCGATACCAGGCACCAGCGTCCACCGAGTCATCTTGCATGTACCGCAAGGTAGCCACATGCCCATTGGGCGCCTGCAGCGGTCCGCGAGGTCATGGGTTTGCTACGCGTCGCGCGATCGGGGACGCCCCAGACATCGCGCGCACGGAACATCGCGGGCCACGACCACCGAACCCGCTCCGATCGGCGCCTACTTGAGCCTCCGTGCCGGCATGGTGGGGGCAGCGGCTGGCATCGGATCGGGTTAGTCGGAGATCGAGCGAACGGCGCTGGCGAGGTCGGGCTCGCCCACGGCGAGGCGTTCCTCCGTCCGGTCGTCATGGCTGTGCTCGAGAAGACCGGCCATCACCCAGAACGGGTGAAGGCTCTCACCGGTTACTGATTCGTAGGCCGTTACGAAGTCGTCGCCGGCGCCAGGACCGGACAGATCGCGAAGGTTGGCGCGGCAATGGGCGAGGTCACACCCAACAGGGCCTCGGCAGGAGTTCGCCCAGTCGACGACACCCGTCACCCGCCCGCGCGACCAGAGCACGTTGCCGGGATGGAAGTCGCGGTGAACGAAAGTTGGCCGGCATTCGGGCATGGCGTTGCGCCAAAGGTGGATCGCCTTCTCCCACAGCTCGGGCGCCGAGACAGCGGGGGCGGGGTCATCATCTCGTCCTCGTACCAGGGGAAGTACTCGTGGCCGAGGTCGTCCGCGTTGACCGCATGGATGGAAGCGGCGGTCTCAGCCAGTCGGTGAAGATCGGACACGGCGATGGGCTGGCCATGAAGGTAGGTCATGAGCAGTACGGGGACGCCGTCGCCCACTTCGTCGCCGGTGGCGTCGGCCGCGATGACCTCGGGAACCCGCAAGCCATGGAGGTATCCGAATCGCAGGGCGTCAGCCTCTCGACCGGGGGCCCCCGGTTCGACTTCGACGAAACCGCGCCACACGTAACGGCGCAGAACAAGCCGAGAGCCGTTAGCCAGATCGAGTCTGTGAATTGCCGCCGACGAGGCGCCCTGTAGTCGCACTACACGGACAACCGCCGAGCCCGCCTCCCGCTGCACCCATGCTCGTACCTGGTCCGGTACGGATGTGCGACGAAGCTCGACGGGCAGCGACGACAGTGCTCGCTGATTGGATGACGGCGGCGCCCCATGACGACGAGATCATGCCCGAAGTCGGAGATCAGGCGCTTCGCGCGTGGCTACGTCTGGGCGCTGTCGGCTGGTAGTTCGGGCCGGGGATTGCTCATGAGGCGGTGCAGGAGCTCGAGGGTGTCGAGGAAGGCGTCGGCCGGGGTCGAGTCAGGGTCGATCAAGCGGTGGAGCCGGAGACCGTCCTCGAGCGCGACGAGCACGGTGCCGAGCTGGTGGGGTTCGATGCGCAGATCGACTCCGTTCGTGCGCAGAGTCGTGGCAGCGAGCTCACCGACGAGATCACGCATCGCCCGAAGGTGCTCTCCGAGGACGGGACGAAGCTCAGGAGTTCGGGCCACGTAAAGCATGAGCTCGACCTGGAGGAGCGGGTTGCGGTGCAGGGGGTCGTCGCGCCCGATGTCGTCACGGAGCGCGTCGACAAAGGTGGCTGGGTCCGGGTGGCGTCGGAGGAGAGCACGGTTGTGGGACTGGCTCACGGCAAGGTGGTCCTCGAGCATCGCGACAGCGAGCTCTTCTTTGGTCGTGAAGTTTGAGTAGAAGGCGCCTCGTGTGAACCCGGCGGCGAGGGTGATCTGCTCGACGCTGGTTCCTGCCACGCCATGTTCGGCGAAGACGTCCGCCGCGGCGGCGATGATCCGCTGCCGGGTCTCGTCGCGGGTCGGCCGAACGCGGGCGCTTGACATGACCACAGACGATACATCACTGTATCGACTCAATACAGTCATGTATCGAGTCGAGGTGGGGGTTGGATCATGCGGGCAGGACGACCGAGCAAGACCGCCGAGCAGAACGCGTTGTTCCGGGCGCTCGAGACGACAAGCTCGCGCGCCGCTGCGCCCATCGTGGACCCGCTCGCGTTCGCGTTCCTTTCACCGCCGCTGCGCTGGGTCGCCATGCTCGGTCGGTCACGACTGGCACACCGGCTCGTCGTGGGCTTCATCGATCGTCGCTGGCCCGGGGTCCGTTCGTCGGTGGTCGCACGCACCCGGCTGATCGACGAGATCGTCCAGGAGACCGCTCCGTGTACCGGGCAGACCGTCGTGCTCGGGGCCGGGTTCGACTCGCGGCCCTACCGCCTGTCGTGCCTTAGCGATGGTCCCGTCTTCGAGGTCGATCACCCCGCCACCCAGCGTCGCAAGCGCGCCAAGCTCGACCAGGCGCAGGTCGTCCATCGCGATGTCCGGTTCGCGGGCACCGACTTCCAATCCGGCGGGCTCGACGAGGCCCTGGAGGCAGCGGGCTTCGACCTCCAGCAGCAGTCGACCCTGTTCATCTGGGAGGGCGTCACCAACTACCTGACCGACGATGCTGTCGATGCCACGCTCCGCTGGTGCGCCGGCGCCGCGGCTGGCAGTCATCTCGTGTTCACCTACGTCGACCGACGAGTCCTCCACGACCCGACCCAGTACCACGGTGCCGGACGGGTCCTTGCGACATCACGAAGAGCCGGGGAAGCAGTCACCTTCGGCATGGACCCCGAGGAAGTCTCCGCCTACCTGAGTGAGCGCGGGTTCGTGCTGCTCACCGACACCGGCGCGTCCTCCTACCGCGAGGCGTACTACGGGGCAGCTGCGCGGCACATCCACGGTCACGAGTTCTACCGAGTAGCGCACGCACACATCCCACCCGTCATGGCGAGGTGAACGCTGCCGACAGATCGTCCGCACCTATCACCACCGTTCTCGTCGCCCCAGCCCAACCGAACGGCGCATCGGGCGCGCCCGACCCGGCGTTACGCGATGCGCCGATCAGCGGTACCGAGCATCGTCGACGCAAGGGGCACGGTCGACTCCATAAGCAGTTCTTCACTCGAGATGACGAACGCGGGCAGCGACTCGCGCCTGTGCTGCTGAGCAGTGTGCGAGTTGGGGTCACTCCGGACGTCCGCGTCGATGCGTTCGTAGTCGAGACGCCTGTCGTACTCCCACACCACCAGCACTCTTGCTCGGTCCTCGGTCACCCATCGCCCCACAAGCCGGGCGCCGTGCCGCTTCTGAACGGGAAGGAGGTGCGTGAGGAAGAACTCGGTGAAGACGTCGAGGTGTTCGGGAACGACGTCGTAAATGCGGACGCGGTAGTACACATCCCCGACCCTAGGTTGGAAGGTGTTACCAAGCGCCGGTGGGCCGAGCACCGATCAGCTGCCCCATAATCCCGAGCCGCGGGCTCACGGACCACCCGAAGAACGGCGCGTAGGCGACGCAATCTGGGTGGCGGTAGGTGCTACTCGAGAGACGGCAGGTGGATCAGCCCTGCCTCGGTTGGCCGGAAGCCGCAGGCGTCGAAGTAGAACGGTGCGAGCTCTGGACCGAAGTCCACGTGGAGCCATTCGCATCCAGCGTCCCGTGCCTGTTCGGCGGCGAGGGCGACAACGTTCGTGGCGATGCCCTGATGCTGATGTCCAGCTCGCGTCCTGGTGTCCAGCAGGAATGCATGGTCGCCACCGTCCCACGCCACGTTCACGAAGCCGACCAGCACATCTCCCTTCCGGGCAATGACCCAACCGAGGCTATGGGGTTGGACTTGTGCCCACCAGCCGGCCACCGGGTTGCCGCCGTGAGACTCGACCAGCTCAAGCATCTCGTCGTCCGTGACCGACCCGCGCCAGGTGTAGGTGAGGTCGGACGGGTAGTTCACGGCACGGAGCATCGCAGACCGACACCGTCCCCGAGGTGCCCACCAGGACGCCACCTATCGCGCCGACCGATCACCAGATCGCGAGCGGCTCGTGACGCGAGCTATCGATCTCCTCTTTGTTGTCAAGGTCTGTGTCCGGTCGTTCTGGGGCGCGTGTCGCGGGCACCTCGGCGCGACGGTGGCTGGGGTGTCGTACGGTCGTTGTGGGTTCGGGAGTGGCTGATCCGAAGAGCCGGTGTTCAGGGTGAGATACCGGTCACGCTGGATTCAGAGTCGTCCCTGG
>JBQTKH010000077.1:0-2191 GCA_052386335.1 Microthrixaceae bacterium | reverse complement strand
GTGTCGTCGGCGCTTGGCTTTGTCTATTGGCTGGTCGCAGCGTGGCTTGTAGACAAGCCCTCCATCGGGGTGGCAACGGCGAGTGTCGCAGCCGTCAGTCTCACCGGGTTGATCGCGTCGTTCGGGCTCGCCCCGTTCTTGCTCCACAATCTGCCGAGATCCTCCGGCCGTCAGTGGGATCGGCTGTTCAGCCGAGCGACCGCGCTCGTCGCGCTCCTCGGCCTGGCCGCAGGGTTGATGTTGGTGCCGATCCTCCTGAGGCTCTCGCCTTCCTTTCACACGGCTGCGGGTGGCGCGCTGGGCCTCGCTGTGTTCGTGCCTTACGTGATGAGTCAGATGCTCGCGATAGAGCTGGATGCGGTCTGCCTGACCGAGCGACGGGCCGATCTCTTGTTTGCCCGAGCGGCTCTCTTTTCCGTGCTGAAGCTGGCGATTCTGCCGTTGGTGTTGGTGTGGGAGGCGGCCCCGGCGTTGGTGATCGTCTTCGGTTGGGGCCTGAGTGGGCTCTTGAGTACGAGCGTTGTACTCCTGTATCTGCTCCGACGTGTTCGTCCGGACTATCGCATCGCACTCCAGGGTCCGTGGGGCTCGCCGCGTGACACGTTTCGCGAGGTGTCAACCCATTGGCTCACCTCACTTGGCGGGCAGCTCCCGCAATTCGCCTTGCCGGTGGTCGTCCTGGTCCGGGGCGGCCCCACCGTCAGTGCGACGTTCTTCGTGGGCTGGAGCATCGGGTCGATTCTGTTCATCGTGTCCTCGGCTTCTGCCCAGGCACTGACGGTGGAAGGGCGTCACGGTGACCAGCCGCTCGGGTCGTTGTTGCGCACTACAGCGCTGGTGATCGGCCGCCTGCAGGTGCCCGGAGTTCTGGTGCTGCTGGTCGTTGGACCCCTGTTGCCAGCTTTCTTCGGCGAGTCCTACGCCCACAGCGCTACGGGTCTGATCCGCTTGCTGGCTGTCGCGGCCGTGTTCGATGGGATCACGAACGTTGGGGTGAGCATCGCTCGTATCCGCGAGCGGCTGGTGTGGGCCGCATCACTCAACATCTTCATGGCGATGGTTGCGATTGGCCTGACATACGCCCTCGTCCCTCGTCTAGGCGCTGCGGCGGGCGGCCTCGGCTATCTCGTTGGGAACGCCGCAGGATCGGTTGGGGTCGGGGTAGGGCTGAGTCGCGTGCTGCACCGGGGCATGACGCCCCCCGCGCGGGGTGAGGGCAGGTCGGTCGACGTGCCCGGCATCGATCCTTAGCGCGAGGGGCCCGCCTGTCCTCGAAGTACCTGGCCGTACACCTCAAGGGTCGCGTCCGCTACCTCCGACCAAGTCGGCAGGCTCGTCACGGTCTGACGTGGGCGTAGCATCGCCGCGCTGATGGCCTTCGCAATCGCCGACGCGTCTGCGTCGACGGCCACGAGGCTGCAGTTGTCGGGAGCGAGTGAGGCGACGTCCACGTGTGCTCCGATGTTCGAGGCGACAACGGGAAGGCCAGCGGCGAGCGCCTCTGCCAATGTCATGCCGAACGCCTCCTGTTCGGACAGCGCGACGAACACGGACGCGTTCTGGTAGCACTCATCCAGACCAAGGTCGTCGACGAAGCCGCGTATCCGCACGCGATCACCAAGCCCACGACTCGCCACCTGGGCCTCGAGTGCAGAACGCGACGGGCCGTCGCCCACGACCGTCGCATGGATCTCCGGATCAAGCAACGCAATAGCGTCGATGAGCTTGTCCACGCGCTTGTGGTCAACCAGCCGACCCACGGTCAACAGGTTCGGCTGGCGGGGTGGCGAGCCACCGGAGGGGCGACGCCTTGTTCCGTTGGGGATCACTGTCGTCTTGTGGGCGACGCCAGGGAATCGTTCAGCGAAGATGCGAGCCTCGTAGGGCGAGACACAGATGACGCGGCTTGATCGAGCGAGAATCCGTCGGCCCAACGCCTGGTATGGCGAGTGCAACGCATTGCGGAACGCCGACGCACTGCGCTCGTGGTAGTGCGGGGTGAAGACGATCGGCCCAACCGTGAAGAGGGCGGCGAGGAGCGCTGGCGTGGCGTTGTAGTTGTGCGCGTGGATGAGGTCGTATCGCCCGGCCGACGTGCGGAGGAATCGAGCGAGGCCAGGAGCGACGTGCAGGTGTGGTGAGCGATCGGGCCAAGCGCGGAAGCGTCGAATCGTGTAGCCCCCTGGATGGT
>JBQTKH010000076.1:0-71209 GCA_052386335.1 Microthrixaceae bacterium | reverse complement strand
GACGAAGCGACGATGCGCGACGCCGCCCTGGAGGTGGTCCACTCATGGCACACACCAGCGGTGGCCGGCTACCCCTATGTCGCTGCGTTCGATCCCGCGGACTTCGAAGAGGTTGCCCACGCCACGGTCGAGGCGGCGCTCGCCGGGGTCGACACCACCGGGCTCCCCCATCCCATCGAGCGCGTGGTCCGGCAAGGTGGCGCGGCCTCGGTGCTCCTGACGGCCGCCAAGGGCGCCGATCTCGTCGTGGTCGGGTCACGCGGTCGAGGCGGGTTCGCCGAGCTGCTGCTCGGCTCGGTCAGCCACCAGGTCGCCCAGCATGCCGACTGTCCGGTCGTCATCGTGCCTCCGGAGCGCTGAGATGACCATGAACGTGGATGCCCGGAGCCAGCTGCAGATGATCGACCCCGACGAGTGCCGCCGGCTGCTCGCTGGCGAGGTCGTCGGCCGCATCGCGGTCATCGACGGGGGCGCCCCCGCCATCTTCCCCGTCAACTACGCCCTCGACGGTGACGACATCGTGTTCCGCACGGACCCCGGCACCAAGCTCGCAGCCGAGTCTCGGGCTCCGGCCTGCTTCGAGATCGACGGCATCGACCGAGCGGCGCGCGCCGGCTGGAGCGTGGTGGCATCGGGTCGGCTCGAGGAGGTCACCGAGTACAGCGCAGCGGCGTTCCACCGGCTGCAGGCGCTCGCGGTCGTGCCCTGGGCCGGCGGGGCCAAGGCCCACTGGATGCGCCTGGTGCCCACCCACATCAGCGGTCGACGCGTGGGACCGGCCGCATGACCGACGGCGGGTCGCTGGAGGCCACGTTGGAGTCGCTGATCAGCAGCAAACCGGCCGCCGCTCCGTCGACGGGCCAGACTGAGGGCGTGCCGACGCGCGTGTTCCTCCTTGACGACCACGAGGTGGTGCGCCGCGGGCTTCGGGAGCTGCTCGAGTCCGAGGACGACATGGAGGTGGTGGGCGAGGCCGGCACCGCCGAGGAGGCCTACGGGCGCATCCCGGCGACCTCGCCGAACGTGGCCGTGCTGGATGTGCAGCTCCCCGATGGAACCGGCGTGGATGTGTGCCGCGAGATCCGATCTCGACACCCCGAGATCGCCTGCATCATGCTCACGTCCTTCGCCGACGACGAGGCCGTCTACGCAGCGATCATGGCGGGCGCAGCGGGCTATGTCCTGAAGCAGGTTCGTGGCAACGACCTCGTCGAGGGCATCCGTCGAGTCGCTGCGGGCGCATCCCTGCTCGACCCCGCCGTCACCACCCGCGTGCTGGAGCGGCTTCGCAACAGGGACGGCGCCGACGAGCTCTCGGTGCTCACCGACCAGGAGCGCAAGATCCTCGACCTTATCGGGGAGGGCTTGACCAACCGCGAGATCGCCGAGCGCATGTTCCTCGCGGAGAAGACGGTGAAGAACTACGTGTCCAACCTGTTCTCGAAGCTCGGCATGAGCCGGCGGACCGAGGCGGCCGCCTACGCGGCTCGCCTCTCGGAGCGACGGAGCCACGGGGGGTCCTAGGACTCGCGCCGCGTCGTCGCAGCCCCAGGGCGGGCCACCCCACCGACGTCGATGTTGTCCATCTGTTCTTCGTATGGCTCAGGGGTGTCATCCCTAGATTGACGATGACATGCTGGGCAGGTGATCTTCCGCACGATCGACCCCATCGTCCGCCAGCTCGAGCACCTCGGCCTCAGCCGGGCTGCCGCCACCCGGCTGTCCCGGTCCGGGACGGCGGTCGACATCGACGCGGGGAAGCTCCTGTGTCGCGAGGGCGAGCGTGGCAGCCAGGCCTTTCTCCTCCTCGAGGGCGAAGCGCAGGTGCGTGTCGACGGCCGCGTGATCGTCGTGGGACCCGGCGACGTCGTCGGCGAGCTTGCGACGCTCGACCCGCACCGCACTCGCAACGCCACCGTCACCACCTCGAGTCCGGTCCGCGTCCTCGTGTTCGACGTGGGCACGTTCCGGTACCTCGCCCAGCAGGACGACCTGAGGGCGCGCCTCGCGCCCGACCGGGTCGCGGCCTAGGCCGCCACCCCGAGGAGATCCGTGGACACCGCCCAGCTGGCCGCCATCGCCTCGACGCAGCGGGTCCACCGCACCTTTGCCTTCCTCGACCTCTGCGGCTTCACCGACTTCGTCGATGAGCAAGGGGACGACGGAGCGGTGCGCGAGCTGCAGCGGCTGCGCGCGGCCGTGCGCGAGGTCGCCCCGCTGTTCGGGGTTCGGGTCGAGAAGTGGCTGGGCGACGGCTTGATGCTCGTCGGCGTGGAGTCCGAGCCGGTCGTCGGTGCCGCGCTGGCCATCGAACAGCGACACTCCGGCGCGGGCCGTCTCGAGCTGCGCGGCGGGATCGCATCCGGTGAGGTGATCCTCCTCGAGGGCGACGACTACGTCGGTCGCAGCGTGAACCTCGCGTCACGGTTGTGCGACATCGCCGCGCCGGGCCAGCTCCTCGCTGCCGAGGATGGGCTCGCCCTTCCCGAGTGGGTGGTCACCACCGACCATGATCCCGTCCCCGTGAAGGGCATGGCCGGTGAGGTCAACGTGGTGGGGCTCCGGCCCGACGCCGAGGTGCTGCGGCGCAAGGCGCGCACGCGCTCGGCCAACGCGCTCCTCGCGGTGGTCGACGGCATCACGCGGCCGATGCGCCCACGACACCACACGGGCTAGGGCGCCGCCGAAGCGCTTCGATGCTCGTCGAGAACGAGCTGACCTCGGTAACCTGACGCCGCGCTCGGCGCGGGAGGTGACCGTGTTCGCTCGACTTGGTCCGTGGTGTCATGACCGACGGCGACTTGTGGTGGTCGCGTGGATCCTCGCGCTGGTGCTCGCCAACGGCGTCGCCGGGAGCCTCGGCGACGCCTACCGCCAGGACTTCTCCCTGAGCGGCTTCGAGTCGACCGAGGGCTTCACGCTGGTGCAGTCCGAGTTCGACGACGGCAGTGGCTCGCCGCAGTCGGGCCAGATCGTGTTCGAGGCCGAGCAGGGCATCGACGACCCCACCATCAAGGGCGCGATGGAGGCGCTCTTCGCGGAGGTCGCGCAGATCGACGATGTCACCTCTGTGCAGAGCCCCTATGGCCCCTCGGGGGCGTTCCAGGTCTCCTCCAACGGCGACGCGGCAGGCACGATCGCCTTCGCCACGGTGAACCTGCCGGAGGACATCGACTTCACTCGTGCGGCTGACATCGCCGACGAGATCCGTGGGGGTCTTCCGACCTTGGACGGGCTCCGCGTCGAGCTCGGCGGCCTGCTGTTCGCGGAGTTCGAGCAGCCCTCCGCGGAGCTCTTCGGCCTGGCCTTCGCGGTCGTGATCCTGATCGTGGCGTTCGGCTCGGTGCTCGCCATGGGTCTTCCCGTTGGCGTGGCGCTGTTCGGAATCGGCATGGGTGGCGCCTTCGTGATCCTCGCCAGCCACGTCATGGAGGTCCCCGACTTCGCGCCGTTCATCGGGGTGATGATCGGCCTCGGCGTGGGCATCGACTACGCCCTGCTCATCGTCACCCGCTATCGCGAGCAGCTGCACGCGGGCCACGATGTGCGCGAGTCGATCGGGATCGCCATGGACACGGCCGGCCGGTCCGTCGTGTTCGCCGGGGCGACCGTGGTCATCTCGCTGCTGGGCATGCTCCTCATGGGCGTGGGGTTCGTGGGTGGGCTCGGCATCACGGCCTCGCTCACGGTGGCAGCCACCATCGCGGCGTCCGTCACCCTGCTCCCCGCCCTGCTCGGCTTCGCGGGCGACAACATCGAGCGCACCAAGTGGCGCGGCCTCCTTGCCGCCGGGTTCGTGGCCGTCGCGCTGGTGGGCGCCGGGCTCAAGGCGCCCGCGCTCGGCGGGCTCGGCATGGGCCTCGCCGTGCTCACGATCATCCTCGGGTTCTTCGTCCCGGCGCTCAAGCGTGAGGTGAGCCACCGGCCGCCCAAGCCCCGGCGAGAGACCGTCGCCTACCGCTGGAGCAGGGTGATCCAGCACCGACCGTGGGTGTCGGCGGTCGCCGCGGCCGCGGTGCTGATCGTGCTCGCGCTCCCGGTGCTCCAGCTCCGCCTCGGGTTCTCCGACGAGAGCAACTTCGCGGACGACACCAGCACGAAGCGGGCCTACAACCTGGTCGTGGACGGCTTCGGCAAGGGGTTCACCGGTCCGGTGTACCTCGTGGCCGAGGTGGACGGAGCCGAACAGGTCGGCGCGCTGGGAGCAGTCAACGATGCCGTGCAGAACGACCCGATGGTCGCAGCGATCCTCGGCCCGGAACCGAACGACCCGGCAGCGCCGACAGCGGTGCGGTGGCTCGTCACGCCCACCGGCGGGCCCCAGGACGAAGAGACCACCCAGCTCGTCAACCGCCTTCGCCACGATGTCCTCCCGCGGCTCGAAGACGCCGCGGGTGCCGAGGTGCTCGTCACGGGCCTGGTGGCGGCCAACGTCGACATGTCGCAGTACATGTCGGAGCGGATGCCGCTGTTCTTCGGCGCTGTCCTGGCCCTGTCGTTCCTGCTCCTGATGCTCGTGTTCCGCTCGCTGCTCGTGCCGCTGAAGGCGGTGATCATGAACCTGTTGACGATCGGCGCCGCCTACGGGGTGATCGTCGCCCTCTTCCAATGGGGGTGGCTGAGCGACCTCACCGGGGTGCAACCGGGCCCCATCGAGTCATGGGCGCCGATGATGCTCTTCGCAGTGGTGTTCGGCCTGTCGATGGACTACGAGGTGTTCCTGCTCTCGCGGGTGCGGGAGGAGTGGCGCCGCACCGGCGACAGCCACACCTCCGTGGCCGACGGCCTTGCTGCCACCGCCAAGGTCATCACCGCAGCGGCGGCGATCATGGTGGTGGTGTTCGGGAGCTTCATGCTCGAGTTCGAGCGCACGATGAAGATGATGGGCACCGGGCTGTCCGTGGCGATCCTGTTCGACGCCACGATCGTGCGGATGATGCTCGTTCCCGCCACGATGGAGCTGCTCGGCGACAAGAACTGGTGGCTGCCGCGCTGGCTCGAGCGGCTCCTCCCCAACATCGACGTCGAGGGGCACGCCGACCCCGCTGCGATCCGCGACGACGACCGGCAGCCAGCCCTGTTGGACTGACCGGCTGCACGCAGCGGCGTACCGACGTCGGCGCTGTTGTCCGACTGCCGGTCGCGTCCTAGGTTCGGTGGTGACCACAGGAGGTCCCCATGTCCAAGGTCGATCCGATTCCCGCTGAGTACCCGAGGGTCACGCCGTACCTCACGATCGAGGGGGCGTCCGATGCCCTGGCCTTCTACTGCGACATCCTCGGCGCCACCGAACGGATGCGCATGGAGGGTCCCGACGGCAAGATCGGTCATGCCGAGCTCGACATCGGTGGCTCGGTGATCATGTTGTCCGACGCGTTTCCCGACATGGGAGGTCCCTCGCCGAAGGGCCTCGGGGGTTCGCCGGTCACGTTGATGGTGTACGTCGCTGACGTCGACGACGTGTTCGCTCGCGCCATCAAGGCAGGGTCTCGCGAGATCGCGCCCGTTCAGGACCAGTTCTACGGCGATCGCTCCGGCCAGTTCGAGGACCCGTGGGGGCACCGGTGGAACGTCGCATCCCACGTGGAGGACGTCCCGCCCGACGAGATGGAGAAGCGGGCCGCGGCCGCCATGGGCGGCAGCTGACACCACTGCAGAATCCTCGGCGAACAACCGCGGGCCTCAGGGTGCTCAGTCTGATGATGTCTGCCTCAGGCTGAAGGCACAGCGAACTTGTAGCCGAGGCCGCGGATCGTCACGATCCTCGTCGGCGCCGAGGGGTTCGACTCGACCTTGCCACGGAGCCGCTTGACATGCACATCGAGGGTCTTCGTGTCGCCCTCGTAGTCGGCACCCCAGACCCGGTCGATGAGCGTCGCCCGCGTGAGGACGCGCCCGGCGTTGGTCAGGAGGAGCTCGAGGAGCTCGAACTCCTTGAGCGGCAGTTGCACGGCGTGACCACGGATCACCACCTCGTGGCGCTCAGGGTGAAGCGCCACATCGCCGACCTCGAGGAGCTCGCCGCTGAGATCAGCGCCATCATCTCCAGCCGCCCGCCGGCGGAGGACCGCACGCATCCGAGCGACCAGCTCGCGGAGTCGGTAGGGCTTCGTGACGTAGTCATCGGCACCCACCTCCAAGCCGACGACGGCGTCGATCTCGCCTCCTTTCGCCGTGACCATGATGATCGGCACCTGCGAGCGCCGTCGCAGCTCACGGCAGACGTCGATGCCGGAGACCTTCGGGAGCATGACATCGAGGAGGACGAGATCCGGACGGACGGCGTCGAACACCTCGAGCGCCTCGGCCCCATCGCGGGCGACCTGAACCCGGAACCCCTCGCGCTTGAGGCCGATGGTGAGGGCCTCGATGAAGGATTCCTCGTCCTCCACGACAAGAACGATGGCGTCGGTGATGCTCATGAGACCGTCAACCTGTCCCAGCCGGCATGGCAATCGGCCCAGCTCCCGCAGGGAGCCGCAGCGTGAAGGTGGACCCCTCACCTTCCCGGGACTCCACCTGCACGTCGCCGGCGTGGTTGTTGGCGACGTGGCGGACGATGGCCAGGCCAAGGCCGGTCCCCCCGGTCTCTCGGCTGCGCGCCCGATCGACGCGGTAGAACCGTTCGAACACGCGCTCGAGGTCGCGCCACGGGATCCCCACGCCGCGGTCCTCGACGACGATGTCGATCCAGCGCCCATCGGTGCGCGCCCGCACCTGGACGGTTGACCCGGGGTCGGAGTACTTCACCGCGTTCTCGAGCAGGTTGTAGGTGGCCGACACCAGCTGGCGCCGATCGCCCGCTACGCGAAGAGGGGCGGATGGCTCCTCGAGCTGGATCGCGATGCCGTGCTGCTCCGCCGCGCCCCGCACCCGGTCGACGGCCTCGGTCAAGAGAACGAGCACCGGCACCTCCTCCACGGTGACCGCCTCGGCAGCCTCGATCCGTGACAGCTCAAGGAGGTCATCGATGGTGCGGCCCACTCGAAACGCCTCTGCAAGGATGCGCTCCGCCAGCCGCCGCGCGACGGCTGGCTCGTCCTCGGACAGCAGCGTCTCGGCCAACAGACCCAGCGCACCCACCGGGGTCTTGAGCTCATGGCTGATGTTGGACACGAAGTCTCGGCGCACGGCCTCGAGTCGTCTGCGAGCGGTGACATCGTCGATCACCACAAGTGCGCCAACCTCGCGAGCGCCCTCAGCGAAGCCCACCGCCGTGAGCACCAGGGTTCGACGGGGTGGACCGAACAGATCGACCGTGCGGACGGGGGCATCCATGCCGCCGCTCGCCACCACTTCGCTGGCGAGCTGGCCGATGGCCTCATCCACCAGTGCCTCGCCATGACGGGCCTCCAAGAAGGCGGCCGCCACCTCGTTGCGGAACACGATCGCTCCATCACCATCGAACACCGCCACCCTCTGAGGGATGACGGCCAGCGCGCCAGCAAGGCGAGCCTGCGCAAGGGTGAGATCTCCCTCTCGCGCCAAGGCACGATCGACGATGCGTTCCAGCACCGAGGTCACCTCGGCCAAGTCCGTGCTCGGATCCACCACACCGTGGGTCAGCCGGTGACCGACGATGCCCAGCCGACGGGCGACCCGTCGTTGACCGGCCAAGACGAGGATCAGCGCGCCCGCCAGAGCCGCTCCCACAAGACCAAGGACGCCGGTCAACGGAGCTCCGATTCCAGCGGCGCCTGCGATCGGACGGCGTAGCGCGCGGAGCTCTCGTACTCGGGGAGCCACCCGGTCACCATGTACCGCACCCGCTCGCCGATGTTGACCGCATGGTCACCGATGCGCTCGTAGTAGCGCCCGATGAGCGCCAGCTGCACGGCGACGTGCACGTCCGGTACGTCGGCATGCAGCTCGAGGATTGCCTGGATGTAGTCCTTGTGGAGCTGGTCGAGCCTGTCGTCGATGTCATCAAGGGCGGCAGCCAGGTTGGCGTCCTGCTCGGCATACGCATCCATCGCCAGGCGATGGAGACGAACGGCCTCGGT
Source organism: Microthrixaceae bacterium (assembly GCA_052386335.1). Lineage (GTDB taxonomy): Bacteria > Actinomycetota > Acidimicrobiia > Acidimicrobiales > VFJN01 > VFJN01. The sequence goes on along the minus strand of JBQTKH010000076.1, from coordinate 63,206 downwards.
GGACATCGCCTGCAGGAGCCCCCGTAGCTGCGGCGGGATCTCCGATCCGAACAGGTGGGAGGTCGCCTTGGCGACGTTGACCATGAGATCACCCGAGCGCTCGATCTCGGAGCTGAGGTGAAGGGCAGTCACGAGGGCACGCATGTCGCCGCCCATCGGTTGCTGGCGGGCCAACGCGGTGAAGCACCGCTCCTCGACATCGAAGGCGAGCGCGTCGATCTCGCCGTCGCCGTCAATGAGCGCCCGAGCCGCCAAGAGGTCGAGGTCGAGGAGTGCCTCGGTGCCCCGCATGACCGTCTCGGCGACGCGGGCGGCGACGCGGAGCAGGTCACGTTGGATGACGTCGAGCTGCTGGTGAAAGCCCGAGCGAGTCTCGGTCATCGTGCCCCGCACTCGATCGCTGACGTGAGGTGCATGGGGTCGCCCGCGAGCAGGTACTGCAGCCGACGCCCGATGGTCGCGCTGTGGTCAGCGATTCGCTCGAGGGCTCGGCCGGCCGCGAAGGTGCTCCTTGCGACCCGGTCGGCGTGAGGCCCCCGCAGTCGCCGAAGCTCCACGACAAGACGCCCGAGGTACAGGTCGAGCCGACAGGTGCCGACCGTGAGCTCCGCGGCCAAGCCGAGATCCTGGAGCGACCACGCCCGCAGCGACGTGCGAAAGAGCTCGACCGCGTCGTTCGCCGTCGCGAGGACGACGTCCCGCACGGGCCCAGAGCGGGCCAGCTGGGGGTTCTCCCGCACGAGGTTCACCACGCCGAGCGCCAGATGCCCGACCCTGTCGAGCTCGGGAATGATCCCCATGGCCGACAGGACGAACCGGAGGTCCGGCGCTGCAACGGTCCCTTGCTCCAACAGCTCGTAGCAACCGTAGGTGAGCGAGATGAGCATCCTGTCGATCTCGTCGTTGGTCCGGATGGCGACAGCGAGCGGATGCTCGACGCCGCGCAGACCGTCGAGCATCCGTTCGAGGTTCTCGTCGACCCGTATGCCCATCTGATCGACCCGGGAGTGCAGCGCAACGATGGTTGGCCGGGTGCACCCGAGATCGGCGGAGATACCGCCGGCGCCTTCGCACTCGATGCGGTCGCACACAGTTCCTCCCCTCGATCGGTGGGGGCCTACGGCCGCAGATCCTGGGATCGGTCTCGACATGAGACGACCGACCCCAGGATGCGGGGTGGGCGAGGTCAGCCCGCGTGCGTGCCGAGGGTCTTGGCGTCCCACGCGGTGCGGGTTGCCTCGAGCTGATCGGCCGGGAGGTCGACGTAGCCCACCTCGGCCACCGACGCGATGCCCTCACTGCTCAGGTAGTAGTCGACGTAGGCGGCCACCGCAGGGTTCTCCTCAGCGGAGGCCGCGTTCACGTAGATGTAGAGGCTGCGGCTCAGCGGGTAGGAGCCGTCCGCGATCGTCTCGGCGCTGGGAGCGATGCAATCGCCGCCCGGGTCCTTGGAGATCGAGAGCTCCTTGACGCTGTCGCCAGCCTCCTCTGCGAACGCGAAGCCAACCCAGCCGAGCGGTGCGTCCGATGCCTCCATGGCGGCGATGATCGCCGTGTCATCCGCCTGCGACGCGTAGTCGGGACGCGTCGTGGCGGCATCGTCCTCGTTGATCTTGCCGGCCTCGGCACGTGCGTCACCGATCTTCTCCAACGCGATCTCGATGAAGCTGTCGTAGGTGCCGGACTCCGCGCCCGGAGCTGTGACCACGAGCTCGGCATCGGGGAGCTCCGTCGTCGAACCGAGCTCGCCGGCCAGCGCCGCAGCGTCCTGCCAGTTGTCCACGCCCTCGGCCTCAGGGCCGACGAGGGCGTACAGGTCCGCGAAGCTCAAGCACTCGACCGACTCGTTGGCGGGGTTGGTCATCACCGACATCCCATCGAAGGCCACCTTCAGCTCGATGAACTCCACGCCTGCATCTGCGCAGGCCTGGGCCTCCTCGTCCTTGATCGGGCGGGAGGCGTCGGAGATGTCCGTCTCGCCAGCACAGAAGAGCTTGAAGCCATCGCCGGTGCCGGGGCCGTCGACGGTGGCGCCGATGCCCGAGCAGTCGAGCAGCTTCTCGCCAACGGCGGCCGAGATGGGCTCCACCGTCGACGAGCCCGACACGGTGAGCTCGCCCTCGATGTCGGTCGGGCATGCGTCGGTCACGCCCTCGGCGGGCGTGGTGGTGTCGGAGGAGGCGGTGCTCTCGCTGTCGGCGCCACACGCGGTGCCGACGACCCCGAACACAACCAACAGTGAGAACCAGACGAGCGTCGTCTTCTTGGGCACGGTGCCCTCCTTGGGGGGATTGCAGGTGTCATCGGGATGACGACACGTCGTTGTCCTGGACCGTACGGAGCCCGGATGGCGCGCCAGGGTGGCGTGAGTGGATCCCGGATGAACGGCTGGGCAACGTTCGGCGGCCTCGATCTCGTGACGATCCATCGCGCTGGACCTTTGGCGCCACGTTGGCCGTGGCGTTCCCGTTGCGACACGGCCGGTTCACCCACGTCCGCGATCCTGCGCCGTCCCCCGATGTCTCTCTCACCCCCGCAGGAGATCTCTCCGTGTACGACCGCCGCACCTTCCTCCGGCGCGCCGCCCTCACGGGCGCCGGCGCCGCCCTGCTCCCTGGACTTGGGCGGCCCGCTGCCGCCGCCGACGACGACCTTGCTCCGTTCCTCCACGGTGTGGCCTCGGGAGACCCGACGGCAGCGTCGGTGATCCTCTGGACCCGGGTGACGCCAGCGAGCGGCTCGACGGCTGCCGTACCGGTTGCATGGCGCGTCGCCCGTGACATCGCCATGACGGACGTCGTCGCCTCCGGCAACGCCTCCGCCGACCAGCAACATGACTTCACCGTCAAGGTGGACGCCACCGGACTCGACCCAGCGACCTACTACTTCTACGAGTTCGAGACCGACGGTGCGAGCTCGATCATCGGACGCACCAAGACGGCGCCGAGCAGCGCGTCGCACCTTCGCTTTGGCGTGGTGAGCTGTTCCAACTACCAGGGCGGGTTCTTCAACGTCTACGCCCGACTCGCCGAGCGCGACGACCTCGACGCCATCATCCACCTGGGCGACTACATCTACGAGTACGGCAACGGCGACGACCGCTACGGACCGGGAACCGGCGAGCTCAGCGCGGCCCGGGATCACCAGCCGCCCACCGAGATGCGCTCGCTCACCGACTACCGGCTCCGTCACGCCAGCTACAAGCTCGACCCCGACCTCCGTCGGCTCCACCAGCTCTACCCGTGGATCACCACCTGGGACGACCACGAGTCGGCGAACAACTCCCACCGCGACGCGGCCGAGAACCACGACCCGGACACCGAAGGCAGTTGGGACCTCCGCAAGGCGCACGCCCAGCAGGCCTACAGCGAGTGGATGCCGATCCTCGCCGCCGACCCGGCGAAGATCTACCGGACGCTGCGCTACGGCGATCTCGCCGACATCATCGTCATGGACACCCGCCTCGACGACCGCGACCCCGAGCTCGGCTCCACTGGAGCGCTCATACTCTCGGGCGAGGAAGTCGATGATCCGGCGCGGAAGATGATCAGCGTCGAGCAGCGAGAGATGGTGTTCGACGCTCTGTCGCGGCGCGACAGTCAGTGGAAGATCGTCGCCCAACAGGTCATCCTCGGGCAGTGGAACGCCGGGGGAGCACCCCGGCTTCCCGTTGCCGCCGACCAACCCAGGCTCGTGGCACGCGACGGCGGCAACGCCCTGAACCCGGACCAGTGGGACGGCTACCCCGCAGAGCGGGACCGCCTCTTCGGTCACATTCGTGACAACGCCGTCCAGGACGTCGTCGTGCTCACCGGCGACGTGCACACCTCGTGGGCGCTCGACCTCACCGAGGACCCGTACAACCCGCTCAGCTACAACCCTGCCACCGGCGAAGGAGCGCTCGGGGTGGAGTTAGTCACCCCCAGCGTCACCAGCGCGAACTTCGAGAGCCTGGGACCGGGCGGGGTGGCCGCCTTCGAGGCTGTGACACGGGCGGACAACCCACACGTGAAGTTCGTCGACTTCGACGACCACGGCTACCTCATCCTCGACCTCACCCCAGAGCAGGCTCAGGCGGACTGGTACTTCGTCGACACCGTCCTGAGCCCGTCCAACGCGGAGCACCACGCTGCCTCGTGGCGTGCGGTCACCGGCGACAACCACCTCACGTCTGCGTCGACGCCGGCGCCAGCGGGGTTCGCGGCGCCCGCCGCGCCGGGCGGGACGCCGCGAGCGGTCGGCACGGGCGCGGAGTCCGCGGTCCGCGGCAAGTCGTTGAGCAGGGCTGGGAGCGGCGTCGCCGCGGTCCTCCCCGTCACCGGTCCCACGGTCAGCACGGCCGGCGCCGCGGCAGCGCTCGGCGCCGCCGCCCTAGCCGCCAGGTTGATCGAACGCCGTGTGCGGCTCGCCGACCGCGGGGACGTGGAATCGTGACAATGTTCGACCGCCGCCGATTCCTCGCCGGCACCGTGGTCACCTCCGCCGCGGCACTGGCCGGGCCAGCGTTCTGGCGCACCGCATACGCCGCACCAGCACACCCGGGCCCAAGCCCCTACGGTCCGCTGTCGGACGTGCCAGACGAGAACGGGCTCCTCCTTCCCGCCGGCTTCACGAGCCGCATCATCGCCCGCAGCGAGCAGCCAGTCGCGGGAACCGCGCATGTGTGGCCGACGTTCCCCGACGGCGCCGCGACCTTCACCACGCCTGATGCCGGTTGGCTCTACGCCGTCAACAGCGAGGTCCTCGCCGGTGGAGGCGGGGCGTCGGCCATTCGGTTCGCGGCCGACGGCACCATCATCGACGCCTACCGCATCCTGACCGGCACCTCCGGCAACTGTGCGGGCGGTCCGACGCCGTGGGGGACCTGGCTGTCCTGCGAGGAGGCCCAGGCGCCCAACAACATCGGCGAGGGCCAGGTGTGGGAGTGCGATCCGACCCAGCCGGGTCAAGGCGTTGCCCGGTCGGCGATGGGTCACTTCAACCACGAGGCCGTCGCCGTCGACCCCATCGCCCAGCGCCTCTATCTCACCGAAGACCGCACTGATGGACGCTTCTACCGCTTCACACCGACCGCGTATCCCGACCTCGCGTCCGGCCTGCTCGAGGTCGCATCCCTTGACGCCACCGGGACCGTGTCGTGGCTCGCCGTGCCGGACCCGGTGGCCACGGTGACCACCACGCGGACACAAGTCCCCGAGAGCACCGCCTTCAACGGGGGCGAAGGCTGCTGGTACGACGCAGGCTTTGTGTACTTCACCACCAAGGGCGACAACCGCGTGTGGGTCCACGACCTCGCCGCGAACCGCATCACGGTGCTCTACGACGCAGCCGAGCTCGGCGACGCCGCACCCCTCACAGGAGTCGACAACGTCGTGGTGTCGTCGTTGGGCGACCTCTACGTAGCGGAGGACGGCGGCAACCTGGAGATCAACATCATCACCACCGACCGGGTCGTCGCGCCGATCCTCCGCTACCCGGACAACGACGAATCCGAGATCACCGGACCCGTCTTCGATCCCAGCGAGACGCGCCTCTACTTCAGCAGTCAGCGCGGACCTGCGCCGGTGGGACCGGGCATCACCTTTGAGGTGAGCGGACCGTTCCGACGCGCTGGTGACACAGCGCCTCGATCCTCTCCGGCGGGCCCGGCAACGACCACGGTCCTTGCCGCCGTCACCGACGGCGGCACCGAGACGGGCTCGGATGATCTTCCCGCGACCGGTCCGTCACTCGCGTCGGGTCGGGTGGGGCTCACGCTCGGCGTGCTCGGCACCGCCGGCTGGATCGTTCAGCGCCGCGCCCGAGCTGACCACGCTGCGCTCGAGGACTGAGGCGACGCGGGCGACGATGCCTGCCAGGACCCGCGGGGACAGAGTTCGGCTGGATCGCTCTCGATGGGCGAGCGGCTGCACCGCTGCACCCGCGTGGGCCGAGATCGGAGCGCTCTACGGCTTGACCAAGCAAGGAGCACAGCAGCGCTTCAGAACAGCTCGGCCCAAGGAGAAGTAGATCAGCTCACGAAAGCCAGGGCCGCCGGCCCTCGCTTCTCGCCTCATCCCAGGACGACGGCCATTCACGTCGAGACGCAGCGATGGCCGCCCGCTGCACGGCGATGAGCTCACCCGCGACAATCGCCTCCGCGGGCGAAGCTCGTTCAACCGCAGTCCGTAGCCAATGTTCGGCAATCACCGCGTCGTGCAGGTCACCGAGCACCGACTGCACGCCGGCGAGGGCGTTGGCAAGGCGCACCGCCCGCTTGCCCACGACGATCGCCGCTGCGTCGGCTGCGTAGCGCGCCCGCTTGGCCCCGATCCGAATGGCGTGGAGGGCGTCGTCGTCTGGGTGCTCACCGAGGGCCGCGACCGCCTTCTCCAGATGTCTCCACGGGCCCCGGACGAAACCCGGAAGCGCGGGGCGTGCGGGTGCATCGGCCTCGTCGGTGACCGGCGGACGGAGGGCGGCCTCGGCCAGGGAGTCGAGCAGTGCGGGGTAGCGGTCGTCGTCGAGGGTGACGAGCAGCTGCGCGCGGGCCGCGTCGTGCTCGGCGGCAAGGCGGCGAAGCAAGCTGGAGGCGGCCACGGTGTCGGACGCAGGGAGCAGCAAGGTCTGAGCCCGAAGGCGCTCGAGCAGGATGTCGGCGTCGCGGACGACGCCGAGCGCAGCGCCGAGCCACCGCAGCTCATCGCGCAGCGGGCTGGCCCGTTCGTCGTCCAGGACATCAACGAACGTCCGGAGATCCGCGCGGAGGCGGCGTGCCGCGACCCGCGCCTGGTGCACGTCCTCCGTATCGTCGCCGAGGCGGACACCGGGCTCGTGCTGGAGCAACCGGTTGAAGCCGTCGCTCATTGCCGCGGCCACGACGTCACGGAGGGTCGCACGGTCACGATCGAGGTCAGTCACGCAAGTGCCCTCACACCCGCCAGTCTCACCGGGCGACCGTCCCTTCGCTGGCCCGAGGACCGAATGTTCCGCGCGTCGTCACGTTGCGTTCATGCTGCCCTCGTAGCGTGCGGTGGTCAGGTCAGAGGGCGGAGGCGATGGGCGCGGGCGGCACGAGCAGGGGATCCACCCAGGACTAGCGGTTGGGTCGCGTCCTGGTGGCCGGCGACGAGGAGGCCTGGGGCTCAGTCGCTCGCGGTTGGCTGTTGACTGCCGGGTTCGAGGCCGAGGAGTGCAACGCCCGCGACGTTCCCGCTCCCCCATACCTGTCGTGGTCATCTCCCCGTCAGCGACGCTTGATCCTGTCGACGTCACCGCGAGGCGAAGCACACCGGTGGCTGTAGCGGCCCGCACCCGTTGACACCTAGCCTTCCGAGGTATAGCGTGGCGAGGTATGCGAGCTGACGTGCTCAAGGGCCATCTCGACCTCCTGCTGCTGGCGATCGTCGAGGACGGCCCGTTCCACGGCTACGCCGTCATCGAGGAGCTGCGCCGTCGCACCGATGGCGCCATCGATCTCCCTGAGGGAACGATCTACCCGGCGTTGCACCGCCTCGAGCGGGCCGGTCTGCTGGCGAGCACCTGGTCCGAGGTGAACGGTCGTCGGCGACGCTCCTACGCGCTCACCACCGGCGGCAAGAAGGCAGCACGCGAGAAGCGGCGCGAATGGTCAGCGTTCGCGCTCACCGTTCAGCGAGTCGTGGGAGCACCAGCGTGGCCGACGATGGCCTGATCGCCTCGTATCTGCGCGAGCTCGACTACAGCGTCGCCCGTCTGCCCGACGCCGCCGACATCGTCGCCGAGGCCGAGGACCACCTCTGCGAGGTGGCCGAGCGCCTCGTGCGCGACGGACGAACCAGAGCCGACGCCGAGGCCGAGGCCGTCGCCCGATTCGGTTCGGCGGCCCTCATCGCCCGGATCTGTGTCATCGAAGCAAAGCGAGGTGCATCCGTGCCCACCAACCGAACCCGTGCTGCCGGCCTGGCCGCACTCCTCACACCGGTCCTGCTCATCGTGGGCCAATACCTCAACGTCACGGTCGACCGTGGCGTCGTCCACGGCATCGGCGTGATGCTGCTCACCGCGGCGATCCCAGCGTTCGTGTTCGGCCTGTGGGGCCTTCGGGCTCGTCACGGCGGGCTGGGCCGGCTCGGGAAGGTCGCGATCGAGTGCGCGATCGTCGCCCCGTTCCTGATCTTCGGCGGCTGGGTCGGGCTGTTCGCCGCCATGGGGCTCCTCAGCCTCGCCGTCGTCGTGCTCGTCATCGAGATGCTGCGGGCCAACGTCCTGCCCGTGGTCCCGCTCGTGCTCGTGGCCGCCGGCCCGATCGGTGTGCTCCTGCTCGTCGCGGGCATCTCCGCCGCCGGTGGGGACGCGGGAGACGTCTGGGCCAACCCGATGATCCTCACGACGGTCGGGTTCGTCTGGCTGGGCTGGCACCTCTGGCACGAACAGGCCGTCAACACCGCGCACCGCGACGGCCCTCTCGCCACTGCGTGACGGCTGGTTCGGCCCTCAGGTGGGGGCGAACAGTCGCCGCACGAGCGACGGCCCAGAATCGTGCACCCGCACCTCGAACCGCGGCACCTCGAACCGGTTCGAGCCGGGGGCGGCGACTCGGTCGGCGAGGGCAAAGGCGGCATCGAGCCCCGAGGCGGCAACGGACGCGACGACCCGGTCATCGCATTCGCCGTATGGATACGCGAGCATCCTCGGTCGGGGCAGCCCGAGGGCTGCGAGCTCCTCGACCGACCCGGCCACCTCCTCGGCAAGCGCCGTGTCGGGCAGCGTGGTCAGGTCGCGATGCGTCCGGGAGTGCGAGCCGATCTCGACGTCCCCATCGGTGAGCCTCCGCAGCCCGTTGCAATCGAGAAGAGGAAGGATCGATGCGCCGAGGTGCTGGTCCCACTGGTTCGTGGCGCCAACCAGGGCGCTCACGGCGAACACCACGGCAGGTGCGTGATGACGCCGCAGGATCTCCTCGACGGTCGGAACGAGATCTGCGTAGGCATCGTCGAAGGTGAGGAGGATGGCTCGCTTCGGAGCGGTCGTCCGACCGGCGAGGATCTCGAGGAACGTCGACCCGTCGACGAACGTGCAGCCGGCTCTCTGCAGCGCGGTGAGCTGGGCATCAAGGGTCCGCGGCGACACCATCCACTCCTTGAGGACGGGGTCATCCACGTCGGTGATGGCGTGGTAGGCGAGGACGCGAACGCCGGTGTCCGCCAGTGCCCTCGACGCCGACTCGAGGCCCGACCACCACTCGAGGTCACGAACCCGGAAGAACAGCGCGGCCGCGGCACCGCCGGGCCGGCCCCGTGTGGCGATGGCAGCCGCGACGGGCCGCAGCAGCGCTCGAATGGGCGTGTTGAGCCTCGGACGTCGCGCCAAGGGACGGATGAGCCGTCGTGTGACGTGTCGACGGGCCCGCCGTTGCTCGAAGATCTCACGCTCGAGACGAGGGTGCTTCTGGAGGATCGTGGCCGTCGCAGCGCCCGCCTGGTTCCATTGCCGTAGGTACTGCCGGGGCGTCACCACATATCGCTGCCGGCTCACTGCGCCCGGTGCGAACGCGAGGATTCGTCCACCCGCTGCCAATCGGTGCAGGAAGTCGGTGTCCTCCCCACCGAACGCGCCATCGCGGGTGAAGGCCGGGTCGAACCCACCGAGCTCGTCGAAGACCTTGCGCGTCACCGACAGCTGCCCCGTGAGCAGATCCTCCGCCGTCAGCACACCCCCGGCGCGGAGCCGGTCGCCGCGCTGCTGGGCCCAGATCGCGACCCCCTCGGAGATGAGCGTGCGAGGCGACTCCGGGTGGAGGGGGATGTCACCAACGACCGCGTCCGCCGTCCGGTGGGCTTCGACGTGCGCGAGCAGCAGGCCGCGCTCGGGCTCCATGTCGTCGTCGAGGAAGAGCAGGATCTCGCCGCTGGCCAAGGAGGCGCCATGGTTTCGGGCGACGGATGCTCCGGAGTGGGGCTGCGACACGACGCGCAGCGGGAATGGCATCGGCGCCTCGCGCAGCGCTGCGGCGGTTCCGTCGGTCGACCCGTCGTCGACCACGATCACCTCGATCGGCCAGGGTGCCTCGACCCGTCCCACGGCCCCAAGGGTGCACCCAACGACCTCGCGGCGCTGGTGGGTCGGGATCACGATGCTGATCGTGGGACGAGCAGTCACCACCTCAGCCCCATGCGCTGACATCGATCGAGCGTACGCCGGTCCCTGCCCGCTGGTCGGCGAGCGCGCTGGGGCCGTGGGCAGCCGAGTTGGTCAAGCGGCGGCAGCCCGCCGAACCGCGGGGACCACGTCGCCGAAGTTGGTCTTGTCGATGCACTCGCGGATGCCGAGGGAGCGGGCCTCAGTTCGAAGGCGATCATCGAGGAACGCGGAGAACAAGATGATCCGCTGGTCTGGACGACGGGCGAGGATCGCCTGTGCAGTCTCGATGCCGGTCATCCCCGGCATCATCTGATCGAGCACGATCACGGTCACGGGGTCGTCGTCGAGGCACGAGAGCGCCTCCTCCCCACTGGCAGCCTCCGACCTGCACACGAGGCCGTCGTTGGCGGCCGAGATGAGCGTGCGGACCAGGAGTCGGAGGTCAGGTTGGTCGTCGACGACGAGCACCGAGATCGCGGGCATGCCTCAGTGAACCACGAACGGAGTGGGACCACCGTCCGCAACGACACCGGTGGTCGCTTCGTTCCAGTCGCGCACGGTGCCCGCGTGCAGACCTCGAACCACCCAGAGGAAGTACGCGGCGGCCGGCACCGCGAGCCAATCGATCACCACCGAGTGGACGTCGGCCTCGTAGCGACCCGCGATCTGGTACACGGTCCACGCGCCGTGCATGAGGGCGCACGTGGGGAACACGATGGTCAACGCGAGGCCTGACACCGACCAGTGGCCGATCGCCCGTTGGTTCGCGAGCTGCGACCGCAGCAGGTACCAACCGATCATCCCGTACAGCCCCACGAGGAGCACGTTCGCGGCAACCATCGGCGGGAACTGCACCGCCGTCGTCAGCACCACAGACGCCGAGATCGCGAACGCGACCCCGTAGAGCGCCGTCCCATACGGGAGCGCCCGCACGAACCATGCATCTCCCGACACGATCCGGTCACCCCTACCCCCTGCAGTTGCTTCGACGCGCAGCAGGAACCAGATGACGCCAGCGGGGAACCCGGCGACGACCGCGACGAGCTCGAGACCACCTGGCGTGCGGTCCCCCGAGAGCAGGTGCAAGCCGTGCTCGAGGTGGTGTGGGCCACACGTGAACGCCATCGCCACCCACGCCAGCCCGAAGTGCGAGAACCCGAACCGGCGCCACCCCCGCGCGAGATCCGCGATGGTGAGCAGGCCGTAGCTCGTGTAGACGGAGCCGAGGACGATGCTGAGCACGGCGAGCAGGTTGATCATGGCGTCATCTCCTGGGTGTCGACGCCGATCTGGCGCATGAACTCACGGACGATCGACGGCTCGGGCGCACGTCGGTCGACCCCCGGGCCGGGAGGCGGCGGTTCAGGCGCGTCAGCGCGACGCAACCGCACGGTGAACACGGACCCCTCGCCGGGCGTGGACGCGACGGAGATCGCCCCCCGCATCGACTCCACCAGTGATCGCACGATGTAGAGCCCGATCCCCGTGCCGCCGACCTTGCGCCGCGATGTCGGGTCGGCCTGCCAGAACCGATCGAAGCAGTGGGCGGCCTGCTCCGAGGTCATGCCGTCGCCCTTGTCGCCCACCTCCAGGATGACGTCGTTGTCATCGGCGACGATCGCCACCGCGATCTCGCTTTCGGGAGGTGAGTACTTGTTCGCGTTGTCGAGGAGGTGGTCGACCACGGTGGCCAACGCGGCCTCGTCGCCGAGGAGCAGGGGCACCATGTCGGCGATCGACAGCGTGATCGCCCTATCGGTCGCGCTGGCCAGTGAGCTCGTCCGCTCCCGGGCGATGCTCGCAGCATCGACGGGCCGAAGCTCGAGATCCAGCCCACCTGACTCGATGCGACTGGCGAGCAGGAGCCGCTCGATGATGCCGCTGAGCTCGTCAGCCCGGCGCTGCATGACTTCGATCGCGGTCGCGCGGAGCTCGTCGGGGACCCCAGGCTCGGCGATGGTCTGCAGGAACCCGGCGATGACCGTCACGGGCGTCTTGAGCTCGTGGGTGGCCGTCGCAAGGAAGAGGGTCTTGGCTTCGTCGGCGAGCTTCAGCTTGGTGATGTCTCGCAGGGTGTGCAGGTACTCGACGGTCTCACCGGACGCGCCCGGGATCTCGGCCACGCTGACCATCACCGGGACAGGGTGCGGACTCGCAGCACAGGCGGTTGCCTCGGCGCCACCGGAATCGCGACTGGCCGCTACGTTCAGGAGACCGCATCCGGCGGAGCAGTCGACCGGTCGACCGCCGACGTGGAGCCCGAGCACGGCCTCGCAGGTCGCCGCGCCGACTGGAACCGACAGGAGGCCCGCTGCGGCCGCGTTGTACTGGGTGACCCGTGCGTCCAGACCCGTGACCACGATCGGTTCGGCCAGGTGCTCGAGGATCAGCGACGCGCGGGCTTCGTGGAACTGGGCGCGACTCGCAGAGCGGAGGAGCCGTGCATCGGCGCGACCGACGACCGCCAGCGACACCACCACCGCGATCGTCAGGAGAAGCAGCACCTCCGTGGAGGGGCCAACGCGGCCCGACACATCCGCAGCCCCGATGGCGGCGATGCCCGCCGCCCCCACCGCGGCGCCCAGGAGGCGACCTCCGGTGTAGGAGGAGAGCAGCACCGGCACGAGGAAGGCGGCCCCGATCGCGCCGGCCGCATCGGGGAACACGAGGACCGTGGCGACGAGCACCGCCACGTCGATCGCCGCGCCGGCCGTCGCGGCAAGGGTCACCGGCAGGCGGTCGGCAGCCAACGCCAGCGCCACCGCCGCGGGCACGGCGAACCAGGTCAGCGCGTACTGCAGGCCCGGGTGGCCGCTCTCCCCGAAGGCGAGCGCCGCGGCCAGCGCGACCAGGGTGAGCACGACCACCCGAAGGCGCGCCACGAGGAGCGCCGCAACGTCGTCGGTCTCGCGACGCCGGTGTCCACCGGGACGAGCCATGCTCGATTCTCCCGACAACATCGAAGCCGTGTCGATAGCCCGATCGGGCTAGCTGTCAACCATCCGCTGACAAACTCGGCAACGTTCGTGAGGCCAGAGCCGCTCGACCAGATCGCTTGGGACAAACGGCCCTACGTGCGGCGATGATCGCAGCGCACGATCATGCACGTGGTCGCCTTCCGCGTCGATTCCGAGATTGGAGTGCTGCGGCGGGTGCTCCTGCACCGGCCCGACCTCGAGCTGCGTCGCCTCACTCCCTCGAACTGCCGCGAGCTGCTGTTCGACGACGTGCTCTGGGTGCAGAGGGCAGGTCAGGAACACGACGCCTTCGCGGACACGCTCACCGACCGCGGCGTCGAGGTGCTCTACGTCGCCGACCTGCTCGCCGAGACCGTCAAGGACGACGGCGCCCGTTCGTGGCTCCTCGACCGCGTCATCACAGAGCGCGACCTCGGCCGAGACCTGGCCGGGCCCGTGCGGGCGTTCTTCGACGAGGCCGACCCCACCACGGTCGCCACGCACCTCATCGGAGGGATCACCCCGTCCGAGCTGCCAGCGGGGATCGCCCGCGGGCTGCGCGCGGCGGTCAACGCCGACCACGGGTTCGTGCTCCCCCCGCTGCCGAATCACATGTTCACACGCGACACCACCTGCTGGATCTACGGCGGCGTGTCCGTCAACCCGATGGCCATGCCGGCCCGCCGCCGGGAGACCGCGCACCTCGAGGCCGTCTACCGGTTCCACCCGCTGTTCTCCGCGGAGCCCTTCCAGCGGTGGTACGGGGGCGTCGACGACGACCACGGCTCCGCAACCATCGAAGGGGGCGACGTCCTGGTCATCGGCAACGGTGCCATCCTCGTCGGCATGGGCGAGCGCACCACCCCCCAAGCCGTGGAGGCCCTCGCCCGCAACCTGCTGAGCGCCGGGGCCGCCACCACGATCATCCCCGTCGCGCTCCCGTCTCGACGAGCGTTCATGCATCTCGACACCGTCATGACGATGGTGCGACCCGACACCTTCGTCGCCTACCCCGGCGTGCTCGAGCACCTTCGGACCTGGACCCTCACCCCAGGCGATGCGCCCGAGGATCTGGTCCTCACCGCCCAGCCCGACCTCTTCACCCCGATCCGCGAGGCACTGGACGTGGGCGACATCCACGTCCTCTCCACCGGAGGCGACGAGAACGAGGCCGCGCGCGAGCAGTGGGACGACGGCAACAACGTCCTCGCTGTCGCACCAGGGGTGGTCGTCGCGTACGAGCGCAACGTCGACACGAACACGAAGCTCCGCAAGGCCGGCATCGAGGTCGTCACGATCGCCGGCAGCGAGCTTGGACGCGGACGAGGCGGCCCCCGCTGTCTGAGCTGCCCACTCACCCGCGACCCTGCCTGATCGAAGGAGCCACCACCATGACGGACCTGCTCCGCATCGCCGACCTCATCCCGAGCGACGGCACCGCGCAGGGAGCGCGGTGATGCTCGTCGTCATCGCGCTCGGGGGCAATGCGCTCCTTCACCGGGGCGAGGCCATGGACGTGGCGGTCCAGAAGGCCAACATCAAGGTGGCTGCTGAGGCGATCGCTGAGATCGCTCGCAACCACCGCGTTGTCCTCACCCACGGCAACGGTCCCCAGGTCGGCCTGCTCGCCCTCCAGAACGAGGCCTACACGGAGGTGGAGGGCTATCCGCTCGACGTCCTGGGCGCCGAGAGCGAGGGCATGGTCGGGTACCTCCTCGAGCAGGAGCTCGGACGCCATCTACCGCGCGAGAACCTCGCGACCCTGCTCACCCAGGTGATCGTCGACCCGGATGATGTCGCGTTCGCCGATCCGACCAAGTTCGTGGGCCCCGTCTACGGCACACGGGAAGCTCGCCTCCTCGCCCACGAGCGCGGTTGGGCGGTGGCCCCCGACGGCCCCGACGGCGACCACTGGCGCCGCGTCGTCCCGTCGCCCGAGCCCAAGAGCATCGTCGAGATCCACACCATCCGGACGCTCGTCCACCACGGGATCACCGTGACGTGCGTCGGCGGAGGGGGCATCCCCGTCGTCACCGACGACGCAGGGGGTCTGCGCGGCGTCGAGGCGGTCGTGGACAAGGACCTGTCGGCCGCGCTCCTCGCCAAGCAGCTCGACGCCGACGCGCTCCTGCTCCTGACCGACGTCGACGCCGTCTATGCCGGGTGGGGCAGCTCCCACCAACGACCCATCCGGGAGACCCGGCCCGCCCTTCTCCGACCCCTCGATCTCGCTGCGGGCTCGATCGGGCCGAAGGTCGAGGCGGCCTGCCGATTCGCGGAAGGCGGCGGCCGGTTCGCTGCCATCGGCGCGCTTGGCGACGCGGCCGCGATCCTGCGCGGCGAAGCCGGGACCATCGTGCGTGGCAGCGACGACTGAGACCACCGGCGGCACCGTCCCGTCCGCACCAGGCAGTCCGCTCTGGGCGCCCGCGCTGGTCGAGACGCATGCATCGATCGTCGTGTTCGTCGGAGACCGCGCCTACAAGCTCAAGAAGCCCCTCGACCTCGGGTTCCTCGACTTCACCACCCCCGAGGCCCGCAGGGCGGCCTGCCATCGCGAGACGGAGCTCAACCGTCGGCTCGCGCCCGACGTGTACCTGGGGGTGGCAGACGTCTTCGGCGCGGACGGCACCGTGTGCGACCACCTCGTCGTGATGCGCCGCATGCCAGCGAACCGGCGGCTCTCCACGCTCGTCCACGCGGACGTCCCCGTGGACGACCATCTCCGGCGCGTCGCGCACCAGCTCGCCGCGCTTCACGCACGGGGCGAACGAAGCGCGGCCGCCAACGAAGCGGCGTCGGTGTCCGCCACGCGCGCCCGCTGGAGATCGAACACGAACGAGATGCTCGCGATGGAGCGGTCCCCCTTCACCGAAGACCTCGTCGAGGCGACGCAGGCCCTCGCCGACCGCTACCTCGATGGCCGGAGCCCGTTGTTCGAGCAGCGCATCAGGGCCGGTCGTGCGGTCGACGGTCACGGCGACCTGCTGGCCGACGACATCTTCTGCCTCGATGACGGACCACGGATCCTGGACTGCCTCGAGTTCGACGATCGGCTACGAGTGGGCGACGGCCTCGCCGATGCTGCCTTCCTCTCCATGGACCTGGAGCGGCTGGGGCGACCCGACCTCGGCGCCCGCTTCCTCGAGCAGTACCGCGAGCTCGGGGACGATGCGTGGCCTGCATCCCTCGCCCACCACCACGTGGCCTACCGGGCCCAGGTCCGAGCCAAGGTGACCGCGATCCGCAGCGCCCAAGGCGACGCTGCTGCCTCCACTGAAGCGGCGGCGCTGCTGGACCTGACCATGGCGCACCTGGACGCTGGACGTGTGCGACTGGTGCTCGTCGGCGGGCTGCCGGGAACCGGCAAGTCGACGTTGGCCGCCGCCCTCGGCCACGAGCTGTCTGCGACCGCGCTGCGATCCGACGAGATCCGCAAGCAGCTGGCCGGCATCCCGACGCTCGAGCCCGCGCCGGCCGACTTCGGTGTCGGCATCTACGAGGCGACGACGACCACCGCGACCTACGAGGCGCTGCTGCAGCGAGCCGAGGTGGCGCTGGGGATGGGTGAGTCCGTCGTGCTCGACGCCTCCTGGACGTCAGCGGCCTGGCGGGCACGAGCCCGTTCGGTGGCCGCGGCCGCGAGCGCCGAGCTCAGCGAGCTCCGTTGTGACGCCCCCGTCGAGGTGACCCTCCAACGCATGGCCGAGCGGGCACACGCCGGGCGCGACCCGTCCGACGCCACACCGGCGATCGCGGCCGTCATGGCCTCGATCACGGACCCGTGGCCGGAGGCCACCACGATCGACACCCGGGACGACCAGGCCACCTCGCTCGCGGCCGCACCGCGCGACACCAGGTCCCGCTCGTCCTTGGGCCCTCGTGAGGCCAATCGGTCCGCTGGGTGACCTTTGACGGGCCTGCCACCCGACGGTTCATCGCGAGCGACGAGGTACGTGAGCCCGAAGCCCGCGGCACAGCTCAGCCGCGTGGCAACGGGGTGACGCCCGTCGCCGACCGTGCGGCAGGGCGGCCAGCCGCGATGCGAGGCCGCCCTGCCGGTGCCCGTGGCGGCACACCGCAGGGAGCGGCAGCGCTCAGGGCCGAGCGCTGCCGCTCCGGCTGCCGTGCTTCACCACGGTCGGCCTCCTTCACCTGCTCATCGTCGGCCGCAGCGCTCGCCGATGGCAGGGCCGAAGGTCCCACGACATCGCGCCGCCAGGCCCTGTCCGACGGGAGGTGAGCCCGTCAGGGTGGGCCTTGCGGTGCGAGGAGGCCGACGATGGGCATGAGCACGGAGATCAGCCGCTGAGCGCGGTGTGGCTGCGGACGGGAGAGGGGTTGCGGTGACCAGGCTGGCCAGGGTCGACGCGCAGGGGTTGAGCGCCGCCGACGCTGAGGTTCGCCTGGCCCGCGATGGCCCCAACGTCCTGCCGTCGCCTCGCCCTCCCTCGGCCTGGCGACAGCTCGCCGCCCAGATGGGTCACTTCTTCGCACTCATGCTGTGGGTTGCCGGAGCCCTCGCCTTCGTCGCCGGTCTGCCCCAGCTCGGAGTCGCCATCTTCATCGTCGTCGTGGTGAACGGCGTCTTCGCGTTCGTCCAGGAGAGCCGGGCCGAGCACGCCGCCGAACGCCTTCGTGACCTGCTGCCTCGCCGGGCGACCGTTCTGCGCGACGGGACCCCGACCGAGGTCGACGCGGCCGATCTGGTCCTGGGCGACGTCGTCCTGCTCTCCGCTGGCGACCGGGTGTCAGCCGATCTCCGGGTGACCGAGGCACATGCGCTGGTCGTCGACGCCTCACTGCTCACAGGCGAGAGCGTTCCCGTCACCGCGACAACAGACGAGGAGCTGTTCGCAGGGACCTTCGCGGTCGGCGGCGAGGCACGCGCGATCGTCACGGCGACGGGCGCAGCGACCCGACTGGGGGCAATCGCCCAGCTCACGCGGGTCGGCCGACGGCCCCGCAGCCCGCTCGCGCGGGAGCTCGATCGAGTCGTCCGAACCGTCGCGACGATCGCCGTCGGTGTGGGCGGCGCCTTCTTCGGGGTGGCACTGGCGCTCGGGTCGCCGCCGTCCGACGGCTTCCTCTTCGCGATCGGTGTGACGGTCGCCTTGGTTCCCGAAGGCCTCCTTCCGACGGTCACGCTGTCGTTGGCCATCGGGGCGCAGCGCATGGCCGGCCGAAGCGCCCTCGTGCGGCGCTTGGAGTCGGTGGAGACGTTGGGCTCGACCACCTTCATCTGCACCGACAAGACGGGAACGCTCACCCGCAACGAGATGTCGGTGGTGGAGGTGTGGACACCCGCAGGGACAGCCCACATCGTGGGCAACGGGTACGACCCAACGGCCGCCATCGTGGCTGAGGACGTCGCCAGCGGGTCCCTCGGCCGACTTGCTCGTGCGGCGGCCCGGTGCTCGTCGGGGCGGGCGGTGCTGCGCGAGGGCCGGTGGGTGCCGCAGGGCGACCCCATGGAGGCGGCCCTCGACACGTTCGCCCGGCGGCTCGGCTTCGAGGTGGCCGAGGACGAGGCCGCGCACCCCGTGCTCCGCCGGTACCCGTTCGATCCTCGACGCCGTCGCATGTCACTCGTCGTCGGGGATCAGCTCTTCACCAAAGGGGCGGCCGACTCGTTGCTCCCGCGCTGCATTGCGACGGCCGGCGTCGAAGAGGCGCTGGACTCGATGGCGAGCCGCGGGTTGCGCGTGCTCGCCGTGGCCACTCGGCCTCGAGACGGGTTCCCCGAGGACGCCGACGCCGACACGGCCGAGCGCGACCTCGAGCTCCTCGGGTTGCTCGGGCTCGAAGATCCTCCTCGCGCGAATGCAGCGGACGCGCTCGCGGCCTGTCGCGGAGCCGGCATCAAGGTAGCGATGGTCACCGGCGACCACCCCACCACCGCCCGGGCCATCGCTGCAGAGGTCGGGCTGGTCGACAAGGGGGGGCTCGTGGTGGAGGGCAAGGACCTGCCGACCGACGAACGGGCGCTCGGCGAGCTCCTCGACCGAGACGGCATCGTGGTGGCCCGGGTGGCGCCTGAGGACAAGCTCCGCATCACCAGGGCACTGCAGGCGAGGGGCCACGTCGTTGCAATGACCGGCGACGGCGTCAACGACGGCCCCGCGCTCCACGCGGCGGACATCGGCATCGCGATGGGCCGCACGGGCACTGATGTCGCACGCGAGGCAGCCGACCTCGTTCTCCTCGACGACGACTTCGCCACGATCGTCGCGGCCGTCGAGCAAGGGAGGGCCACCTTCACCAACGTCCACCGCTTCCTCACCTACCACCTCACGGACAACGTCGCCGAGCTCACGCCGTTCGTGGTGTGGGCGTTGTCGGCAGGTCAGTTCCCGCTCGCCCTGGGCGTGCTGCAGATCCTCTGCCTCGACATCGGCACCGACCTGCTCCCGGCGCTGGCCCTCGGCGCTGAGGCGCCCAACACCAGCGCGCTTGCCCACCCACCCCGGGGGCACCACCTCATCGATGGCGCGCTGCTCCGCCGGGTGTTCGGGGTGCTGGGCCCCACGGAAGCGGCGATGGAGATGACGGCGTTCGTCGTCGCGCTGATCGCTGCGGGGTGGTGGCCTGGCGAGAGCTTCCCGACCGGGGCGGCGCTCCTCGCAGCATCGGGGGCCGCCTTCGCAGCCGTAGTGGTTGGCCAGGTCGCCAACTCGTTCGCCTGTCGGAGCGCAACTCGCTGGCCGGGCGAGCTCGGGTGGACGAGCAACCGGCTTCTCGTCGCTGCTGTCACGGTCGAAGTTGCGCTGCTCGCGGCGTTCCTCCTCATCCCTCCCGTCGCCGATCTCCTCGACCACGCCGCACCGCCGGCAGCGGGGCTCGCGGTCGCGTTGCTGACGGCCCCCGCCGTCCTTGTCGCTGACGCCACCCATAAGCGAGCACGGGCAGGACGTCGCCGCGTGCGAGATGGTCGAGCAACACCAGCTCCATCGGGGGCATGAGCGACGTGGGTGACCAACAGCGATGACCGAGCGACCATCCAGACGCGACGACCTCTGGGACCTACGGCCCTATTGCGACGGGTGTTCGGGCCTCAGGGTGAAGGAATGAGTGCGCTCCTCAACCCCTCGCCGGTGCACCCCGGCCACCGACTCGGGACTCCGGCAACGGTGCTGCTGGAGGGCGTGTCTCGGCGCTACCAGGTGGGAGCGAGCGTTGTGCACGCGCTCCGGGACGTGAACCTGGAGATCGACGAGGGCGAGTTCGTCGTCGTGCTGGGCCCATCGGGGAGCGGGAAGACGACCCTGCTCAACGTGCTCGGAGCACTGGATGCGGCGTCGGAGGGGCGGGTCGTCATCGGCGGCCACGACGTAACCGTCGATGACCGGGCCCACCTGTTCCGGTTGCGCCGAGAGACGGTGTCGTTCGTGTTCCAGAGCTTCAACCTCTTCCCCACGCTGACCGCCTTGGAGAACGTGCAGTGCGGCGCGGAGATCAGCCGCAAGGTTCGCGACGCCCGGGCCCGCTCGATCGATGTGCTCGGTCAGGTCGGGCTCGGCGATCGTCTGCACCACTACCCGAGCGAGCTCTCCGGCGGCGAGCAGCAGCGGGTCGCTGTCGCCCGCGCGCTCGTGACCGGCAATCCCCTCCTCCTTGCCGATGAACCAACCGGTGACCTCGACTTCCGGACGGGCGTGCAGATCCTCGAGGTCCTCCAAGCGCAGGCCAAAGCGGGAAGGACCGTCGTGGTCGTCACGCACAACCGTGAGATCTCCCGCGTCGCCGATCGCGTGATCGAGCTGAGCAGCGGAACGATCGCGAGCGACGGGCCGCCCGCCGGCGGCAAGGCCGACATCTCGTCGTTGCGCTGGTGACCTCGGATGCGCCCGATGTTCGTCCTGCGCTGGTCGGCCCGAGACCTGCGTCGCCGCTGGCTGCAGGTGCTGGCCATCGCGCTGATCATCGCGGTCGGCACTGGGGTGTACTCGGCACTGGGGAGCACCGCGACGTGGCGACGCCAGTCCAACGATGCCAGCTTCGCCGCGTTGTCGATGTACGACCTGCGGGTGAGGGCCGCCGAAGGGGTCGACGCTTCGGAGGGATCGATGCTGGCTGCCCTGGCGGACCTTCCCGACCCCGATGTCGTGACGCACGCCGAGGAGCGGTTGGTCGTCGCCACCCAGGTCGATGCCTCCACCGCCGACCAGACGATCCTCGTGCCGGGACGCCTGGTCGGCGTCGACGTGAGCGATCAGGGTCCCCACGTGAACGGCATCCAGGTCGAGGCCGGGCACGGTCGTGGCCTCACCACCGCTGACGATGCCGGCACCAGCGTGGTGCTCGAGCGGAGCTTCGCGTCGTTCTACGACCTGCCACCCTCAGGATCGATCGACGTCGCCGGGAACCGAGTCGACTACGTGGGCATCGGGCTGTCACCGGAGTACTTCCTGGTCGTCACCGAGGAGGGCGGCTTCTTCGCCCAAGCGAACTTCGCCGCCGTGTTCGCGCCCCTCTCGACCGCTCAGGAGCTGGCGGGTCACCCTGGTCGTGTCAACGATCTCGTCGTCCGGCTGCGCCCCGGCGCGGACGCGAACGCGCTGGCCGCCGAGATCCGTCGGGTGTTCGACGGAACCGATCTGGGGGTCACCGTGATGGAACGGCGGGACGAGGGAGCGTTCCGGCTGCTGTACGACGACATCGAGGGCGACCAGAAGTTCTGGAACGTCTTCGCCGCTCTCATCCTTGCCGGGGCCGGCTTCGGCGCCTTCAACCTCGCGACGAGGATGGTGGAAGCGCAGCGCCGGGAGATCGGAGTCGGCATGGCGCTCGGGGCGTCGCCCCTCGAGCTGGCCGCCCGCCCGCTGCTCGTCGGGGCCGAGATCGCTGTCCTCGGCGTCCTGTTCGGCATCGGTGTGGGTCTCCTCGCCATGTCGGCGATCCGACCCGTGTTCACGAGCATGCTCCCGCTTCCGGTGTGGCACACCCCGTTCCAGCCAGCCCTCTTCTTGCGAGCCGCGGCGCTCGGGTTCGCGCTGCCGATGATCGCGACCGCATGGCCAGTCTGGCGAGCTGTACGGGTTGCGCCGATCGACGCCATCACCACCACGCATCGGCCAGGGCGCGGTGGCCTGTCGCGGTTGTTGCGCAGACTTCGCTGGCCTCGAAGCACCTACGCCCGCATACCCGTCGGCAACGTGCTGCGGACACCGCGGCGCACGCTGCTCACCGCGCTCGGCATCGGAGCGGCGGTGACCGCGCTCGTGTCGACGCTCGGCATGATCGACTCGTTCCTCGACACGGTGGCGCGCAACGACCGCGAGATCCTGCGCGATCACCCCGATCGAGTCGCGGTCGCACTCCAGGGCTTTCACACCCGCGACGGCGCTGAGCTTGCCGCCATTGCGGCACAACCCTCCGTTGGGAGCGTGCAGCCGGTGCTCCGCTTCGGGGCACGACTGCTCACCAGCGATCACGATCCGGTCGCCACCGTGGTCGACGTGATCGATCTCGACGGGCCCGTGTGGACACCAACGCTCGCCGAGGGAGCGCTGCCTGCCGACCGATCGGGCCTGGTCATCTCCCAGGAAGCTGCCTCCGATCTCGGGATCAGACCCGGAAGCGTCGTCTCCCTCGAGCACCCCGCCCAGAGCGGTTCCGGTCTCGCGCTCGTCCGGACGCCGGTGCCGGTGGCGGCGGTGCACCCCAGCCCGTTCCGATTCGCCGCGTATCTCGACCGCTCCCAGCTCGCCGGGTTCGGCTTCCCAGATGTCGTGAACGAGCTCTATGTGCTCCCCGCCGCTGGCTGGAGTCCGCAGGACGTCCAACGACACCTGTTCGGGCTCCCGGGCGTCGCGTCGGTGCAACCCGTCGGCGCATCGAGCGCCGTCGTCCGCGACAGCCTGGACGAGTTCGTGGCCGTGTTCCGTGTGCTCGAGCTGTTCATCCTGCTGCTCGTGCTGCTCATCGCCTACAACGCCACCAGCATCAACACCGACGAGCGGGCCCGAGAGCACGCCACCCTGTTCGCCTTCGGCCTCCCCGTCAGACGCGTGCTCCGCATGGACGTGACCGAGGGACTCCTGATCGGGATCCTCGGCACAGCCGTCGGGCTGGGCGCCGGACTCGTCGTGCTGCAATGGATCACGACCGCGCTCGTCGGGAACACGATGCCTGAGCTCGGCCTCGACGTCGCCATGTCCACCGAGACCATCGTCACGTCGATCGTGCTCGGCGTCGTCGCCGTCGCCGTCGCACCGCTGCTCACCATCAGGAAGGCTCGACGCATGGACATCCCGAGCACGCTGCGCGTCGTCGAGTGAGGTACTCCCCTACGCGACCGCTAGGTCAGCGGCGCCGAAGGCCGAGTTGAACCGATCGCACCAGATCGCGACGGGCGACGACAGGAACGAGGACGACAGCCGCGGTCTACACCCAGCGACGCCGTCGTCTCCTCCACAATCCCGTGGACTTGTCAGGCTCATCCGGCAGGTCGGCCATCCCGAACAGCAAACCACGGTCCAACGCCCGGAGGTGCGCGGGCACCCGAACCGCTGCCTCCCGCTGCGCACCGTCATGCGAGCATCGAGCACCGACCTCGTCGAGCCCCCACGATTGGCGGCAGGCCGTCAGATCGCAGGCCAGCTGAGCGCGGCGGCGACGAGCACAGCTACATCGAGCGCCACGCCGAGGCTGAGCCAACGATTGAAGCACAGGCCCTTGAGCACCAGCCCCACCACCGCGGCCAGCATCGCAAGTGCGGTCCACGCTGTGGCGCCGACCGCGAGCGCCGCACCGGCGGCGGCGAACAACACCGCCGCCAGCCAGGCGAGGGTGACGCTCGTCGTTCGCTGCGATGTCGCCGTGATGTGCCCCGCAGCGAGGGCCCACGAGTGGTTGGGATCGAAGGGCGGCGGGTTCTCAACCGGCTTGGGCATCGCCCAGACGGCGACGTGGATGAACGAGTGGGCGATCAGGAACAAGACGAACGCGAGCTGTTCCATGCCTCCTCCTCACGCTGCCAACGGGTCAGCCCCAGACGCGTTCGGCGCCGGGTTGGGCGCCGGCTCGTCGGGACCGCTGTCGAGTCGGAACGGCGGGTACTCGTCACGCATCAGCGCGGCGTAGGCGAGCACCCGGTAGCACCAGCGGTTCATGCCCATGATGAAGTCGAAGAGCGGCTGGGGGTAGCGGCGGCCGAACAAGACCATGACCATCGAGATGAGCGCCAGGAGCGCGACCAGACCCGAGCCGGCGACCTGCCAGTCGCCGTTGCCGAAGGCGACGCCCCATCCACCAGCGAACACGGCGACGATCAGGTAGTGCGGGATCGCCAGCAGCCACCACTTCACCAGCACGAGGCCTCGCGAGAGCTGCTCTGGGTAGTCGACGTCGAAATCCGCCGGATAGCTGTCATCGGGCAGGAGGCTGAACGGTGGGTACTTGTCGGTGCCGAAGGCGGAGACGGTGTAGAAGGCGACGCGCCACGTCCAGCGCATCACGCCGACGTTGAAGTCGAAGATCGACCGTGGGTACCGGCCCGTGAACAGGATCGAGAAGCCGGCGACGATCGTGAGCACGGCGACGGCCAGCCACAAGAAGACCAGCACCAGAGCGTGCGGGATGACGAGCAACCACTTCACGAGCCACAGCCAGCGGCTCACTGGGAGGTCAAGCCGACCACGGAGGCGAGCGGGGTAGGCGGTGGTGGTCATGGGTTCCTTCCTCCTTGTTGGCTCACGGACCGGGCCGATGCGAGGGCGTTCGCGACCATCCCGGAGCCCAGGAGGCCGCCGATCGCCCACCACCAGCTGCCTGTCACGAGATAGGCGAGTGCGGCTGCGGACAGGCCCAGAGCGATCATCGCCAACGTCCAGCGCTGGGTGCGACTCATCGCCGATGCCTCGACGTGATCGAGGGTCGGCGACCGACCCGCTCCAACCGGTCGGCCCTACCGAGATCATGCCGTTGACGCTCTGGGCGCTCAGCGAGGCTCGCTGTGGTCATCTGCCTGTCCTTTTGCAGTCGCCTCTCACTGTGCCGTCGGTCCACCCGGTCGCTGTAGGGCCAGAGGTCCTCATCTCCCGACGCCGAGGTGGTTTGATGACGGCCCACACCACCATGAAGGCCGTGACCGTTCGACGGGCGGCCGTGTGACCTTCGGCCCTAGGTCCAGCCTGTACCGAGGGAGGACGCTCGTCGTAGATCGACGGAGGCAGCGCGATGAGCACCACGACGACCCGACCGCCGAAGCTCCCGCCAGCGTGGTTCAAGCACGCGTTCTGGCGCGGGCATCGCGTGCTGCATCGTGTCAGCGGTGGGCGGTTCCTGTGGCCCCCGACCAGCAAGCGCGGCTGGGGTGCCATGCACCTGACCACGATCGGTCGGAAGTCCGGGCGGCCGAGGGCGGTGATCGTCGGCTACCTCGAAGACGGCCCGAACCCGATCGTGCTCGCGATGAACGGCTGGGACCCGGGTCATCCTGCATGGTGGCTGAACCTCCAGGCCGATCCCGACGCGGTGATCCGCCTGCCCCGGCAACAGCCGCTCGCAGTCCGCGCGCGGACCGCGTCCGGGGCCGAACGGGAGCGACTCTGGCAACGCTGGCTCGCGATCGAACCCGAGATCGACGCGTTCGCCCGGGAGCACGACATCGAGACACCCATCGTCGTGTTCGAGCTGCTGCCACCTCAGCCCGCTTCGGCGACGGAGCTCGGGTTCGGTCATCGAGCTCGGCGATCGGGGAACGTCACACCGCCGGGTGAGGCACCGGGCTCGTTCGCGACCCCGGCGTGGCCGTCGCTCCTGGGGCGGCGGTGAGCGCCCGGTGTCCGAGGCCGATCCACAGCAGGGGAGGCCCCCCAGCGCCAGGCCCAGGTCGGGCCTCACCCCCGTGACAGCAAGGATCGGGGACATGAAGACGAACGGGTAGGCCCCGAGCGCGAGCAGGCCGACCTGGGAGGGCCGGGTCCACCGACTCGCTCGTAGCGCGGCGACCCCGGCAACGGTGGGGCTCGCGCCGGTGAGCACCGCAGCGATCGGGAAGAGGAAGATCTGCTCAACCCGAGATCGTCACCGTCGCGATGCCCACCCAACCTCGGGCGGTGCAGCCCGAGTGCTCCGGTGCCCAGCCGCGGATGTTGACTCGGATGTCACCGCTGTCGGCCATTGCCGCGAACGACTTGGCCGGACCGACCGTGATGCAGCCGGTCTCAAAGGGGGCTGCGGTCTGGGGGCCGCGCTTCAGCTCGTAGGGAACCGCCATCCCGACCTGAGACCAGCGACGTCAGCTGCTTTCGAAGCCTCGCGACGCGGCAGTCATCGGCCGGTCGCCTTGGACTGGGCATCCGCGAGGAGGTCGAACGACTTGCCCGTTGGCTTCCACGCCATCCTCACTGTCACGACGTTTCCGCGATCGTCGGCTAGTCCGTCGCAGACAAGCGTGCCCTCCAGGCCATCTCGCTTGAGCGTGGCGGTGCAGGACTTCACCAGCACATCGAAGCGACCCGCGTCCGCGACCGGATTGCCGGCTTCGGCTCGCGACACCGTCACGTAGGCGTTGTCGGCCATCGCTGGTTTGCCTGTATGAGGTTCGGGGGCCGTGATCTTGTAGGTGCCATTGCCGCTGAAGTGCACGAGGTTGAGGAACGCCTCGTGGATGGTCCAATCCCCGGCCCGCACTCCCTCAAAGGTGCCGACAGTCATCAGGCGGATGTCCTCCGGCCCAGTCGCGCGCAGCACGTTCAGATTGCTTTGGTCGTGGAAGCTGATGGTGTGGTGGCCGCCGATCTCGATGCTGAGCTCGGCGGGCTGCCGAAAGTTCTCGACATGGGGATCCTCGACGGTGATCGAGCTCGTCGTCGATCCCTGATCCACCCTCTCGCTTGCGCTTGAACCACACCCGCCGACGAACGCGGTGACACCGAGGGCGACCGCTGCCACGGCTGCCGATCGGGAGCGGTGGCGACTCATGGGCAAGATCCGTTGGCCGGCACGATCTCGAGCTCGCTCTCGTGGTGGTTCCGGCGGCCGTCTGGCGCACCGGCGACGACCAAGAGATCGGCCGTTCCTGTCGGCGCGTCGGAGCTGACCGGCACCTGCAACACCAACCGTCCGTCGGAGCCAGTCGTCCCGATCGATTGTGACTCGTGGCCCTGGCGGTCGGAGTACCCGATGATCATGGCCACATCGACATCGGGCTCAGAGGTCACGGTCACCTCCAGGATGCTGCCGAGCTTGGCGCACTTGGCCGACTCAACCTCTAGCGGGACGGGCAAGGTGTCACGGCTGGGGTTCTGCACCGCTCCCTGACGGAACGGCGTGGTCGTGCTCGGAGACAGTGGGTGCTTCGATGGGTCCGTGTAACCGTCGACATCGCCGGCAGACCCGATCGCACCGGTCGCTGTCGTGACAGCGGTGTCGCCGGCCAACGATGTTGCTGCATCCGGTTCCGCCTCGCCGCCGGTCGGTGGCAAGCCGTCGGCGTCTGACCCGGCACCGAATCCGGGACCGGCCTGGACCGTTCTCGCCAGGTCAGACTTTTCCCCTCCGCCTCCGCAGGCGCTGAACGCGAGCGCCGCGATCATCACGACCACGGCGACAACGACCCATCGAGTGGTGATCCGGCTCATCCCTCGGCTCCAACATCGCCGAGATACGACGCCAACACCGCGGGGTCTGACCCCAGATCGGCCGAGGGCTTCTCCATGAGCACCTGACCCTTGGACAACACATAAGCCCGATCAGTGTTCGCCAGCGCCATGTGGACGAACTGCTCGACGATCAGAATCGCCGTCCCCTCGCGGTTGACCTCGGCCAGGATCTGGAACAGGTGCTCGACGACGATGGGCGCCAAGCCGAGCGACAGCTCGTCGACGCACAGCATCCGCGGTGACGACATGAGGGCACGAGCGACTCCGAGCATCTGTTGCTCACCGCCCGACATCGTTCCGGCGGCCTGGTGCTGGCGTTCCCGCAGCTTGGGGAAGAAGTCCATCACCCGGTCCCGCAGCGGCGTGTACCCCGCCTTGTCCTTGCGGTGCGTGACATAGCCGTAACGCAGGTTCTCCTCGACGGTCAGCGTAGGGAACAGGTCGCGACCCTCAGGCAGATGAGACAGGCCAAGGCGGACGATGTCATGCGCCGGAAGCTTCGAGATGTCCTGCCCGTCGAACAGAACATGACCAGCGCTTGGTGCGTGCAGCCCACTCAGCGTCTTGAGCGTCGTGCTCTTCCCGGCACCATTGGCACCCAAGAGCGCGACTCTCTCGCCATGGCCCACATGCAGCGACACATCGCGCAATGCCTGCACCGAGCCGTAGTGGACGTCGACGTCAACCAGCTCCAACAGCGAGCTCATGCGACGGCTCCTGCCGCCGCGGCATCGCTCGATGCCTGGCCGATGTAGGCGTTGATGACGGCCTGGTCCCGAACCACCGTCGAGGCTGTGCCCTCGCAGATCACCTGGCCGCGGTCGAGAACGTAGATGTAGTCGCTCACCGACGTCACGAGCTTCACGTCGTGCTCGATGAGCAGCAGCGTGATCCCGTCCGCATTGAGCTGCTTGAACACCTCGAGCAGCTGGTCCGTCTCCCGCGTATCCAACCCTGAGGCGGGCTCGTCCAGCATGACGAAGGGAAACCCCGTGACCAGGGCGCGGGCAACCTCGACGCGACGCAGGATGCCGAAGGGCAGGTCTCCGACTCGCGAATTGGCCACCGACGCCAGACCCATCCGACTGATCACCTCGGCCACCCGCTCACGCGCCACCGCCTCGGCCCTCAGGGTTCGGTCGGTCACAAGCAGGTGGCGCAGAAATCCGGTGGTGTTGTGAACGTGAGTCGCGACCATCAAGTTCTCGCTCACCGAGAGCTGCGGAAACAGCTGGATCAGCTGGAAGGTGCGGGCGATGCCAGCGCGAGCTCGGACGTGGACAGGCGAGCTCGTCACGTCCGAACCATTGAGGATGATGGTCCCCTCGGTGGGCTGGACCAGCCCCGCGATTGAGTTGAAGGTCACGGTCTTGCCAGCCCCGTTGGGACCGATCAGGCCGACGATCTCGCCTTCGTGCACTCGCAGGCTCACGTCGTTGACGGCCGTGAGTCCACCGAAGCGGACCGTCAGGTTCTCGGCTTTCGCCACCTCCCTACGCCGAGTCCGATCGCCCGTGAGCGGCGGGCGGGCGACTGACGCGAGCATCTCGGGTCTCGCCGGACTCGAGACGACCTCGAGTTCAGTCGCCGCGTCGACGTGCTCCGCGACGGCTTCGACCGGCGCGTGGGGCCCGGGCACGCGGTCGACATCTGACCGGAGACGCACCATCAGCTCAGACGCCATGGCTGCCAGCCCACCACGGTGGACGAGGAGCACGACCACCAGCAGCGTGGCCGAGACGACGTCGAGATATCCACCCAGCGCCTCAACCCGGAAGAACAGCTCGGTCAAGCTGGCGAAGAGTAGGGCCGAAACGATGGCGCCGGGAAGGCTGCCGATCCCACCGACGACCGCGACCGCAAGGAAGAACAACGACACGTTGAACGTGAACTGATCGGGGGAGAGGACCCGACCGTTGCCCATCACGACAGCCCCGGCCAGGCCCGCAAGCGCTCCGGACAACCCGAACGCCAGCAGCTTCACCCGTGTGACATCGATGCCGAGGGCAGCTGCGGCTACCTCCGACCCTCGTACGGCGAAGAAGGCCCGGCCGGTCTTCGAGTCGCGGATGTTCACGGCGGCGAGGGCCGCGAGCGCCACCAGCGCCCACGACACGTAGAAGATCGTCGTGCGACTTGTGAGGTCGAAGGACAACAGCTGATGTTGCTCTCCGACGCGCCGCGACGGGATGGTCGAGTACTTCGCCACCCACGTCTGGCGAAAGAGGTAGCTGTCGGCCATCCACGAAAAGATCAGTGTGGCCACGGCCAGGTAGAGGCCCCGCACCCTCAGCGCAACACCACCCAAGACGAGGGCGGCCCCTGCGCCGGCCAGCGCGGCAAACGGAGCGCCGACCGGAAACGGCAGGTTCACGGCGACGGCCGCCCAGCCGGTTGCGTAGGCACCGATTCCGACGAAGGCGGCATGACCGAGCGAGATCTGGCCCACCCAGCCCGTGAGGATCACGAGCGAGATGGCGACGAGCGCGTAACCGGCCCCCACGTTGGCGCTTCCCACCAATGACAACGGCACAACAGGCAGGAACGGAAAGCTCAGCCCCAGCGCTGTGAGAACGACGATGCCGGACCGACGGCGCCGGACCGACGAGCTCCCGACGACAGCCAGGGTGGTGGCGACGGTTCCCACGTTCACAGACCCCCGCGCACGTCAGAGCCGACCAGCTTCTGACCGCGCGCGGCCATCGCCAAGAGAGCGACGATGGCCAGCACCAGCTGTGGCGTGCCCTGGGAGTTGTCGGAGCTGACAACGGGCAGGAAGGGCACGGCCCCCAGCGTCAGGCCGACGACGGCCGAACCCCACACTGCGCCACCGACGCTGCCGAGGCCGCCGAGCAGCACCGCCACGAATGCCGGCAGCGCCTGCAGGGTGAGGGAGTAGGGGTGCAGGTTGGTGACGCTGGCGAGCAGGATGCCCGATAGCGCCGCGAGCGCTCCGCCGACGGCCCACACGAGATCGGTGATGCGTTCGGGATCGACGCCCATCAACGAGGCCGCTCTTTGGCTCTCTGACGCGCCTCGGATGTAGAGACCGATCTCGGTGAGGCGAAAGACGGCCAGCAGAGCGAGCGTGACGAGGAGCATCACAACGAACAGGCCGATCTCGCCGCCCCGGATGCCGGAGTTGCTGACCTTCACGTAGGTGTCGGGGAAGACGCGGGGCGCAGGAAGCGATGCGGTGCCCCACAGCTTCGCCGCCACCGACACCAGGAAGCCGAGGGCAGCGACGGTGGCGACCGTCTGGACGGACGAAGTCTCCCGGCGCAGACGACGTATGAAGATGCGTTGGATTGCGACGCCGAGCAGCGCGCCGCAGATGAGCCCAAGGGGGACGGCCAGGAGCAAGGGCACGCCGGCGCCAACGATCTCGTAGACGAGGTACGCCGGAACCATCGCCATCGCGCCGTGTGCCAGGTTCAAGATGCGCGAAGCCCGGTACATCAAGGTGATGCCGAGGGCGAAGATGGCGTAGGCGCCAACCTTGGGTAGGGCCAGGAGGACGATGACGAGAAGGGTCTCCACGTCAGCCCCCCAGCCCCGGATCTGCGATCCAGCCGGTCTGCTTGTTGGCGAAGCCGGAGAACCCGTCGCCCGCGTAACGGAGTTCGAACGCCTGAGCCTGAGGATTGGCGAAGCGCTGTCCCGGTGTCCACCGCAGCGGCGAGGCCAGATCCGTTTGGAACTCCTGGTTGTTGAGCACGGCCTTCAGGTTCTCCCGAGTGAGGTTGGGCCCAACGCGCTTCAGCGCCTCGACGAAGATGGACATGCCGAGGTACGAGCCTTGGGCGAACGCATTCGTCACGTCGATGCCGGGGTCGACCGCTCGCAGGTCGTTGACGTACGCGGCGACACCGGGAAGCGACGCCAGCGCATCGATGGGTGGGTTGTAGCCCGTCCACACGAGCATCCCGCTGCAGGCGGTGCGGCAATTGGACGCGAAGCGGCGGTTGAACAGCGTCTGTGCGCCGCTGGTGATCAGCTTCCCCCGGTTGGGACGGTTGGCGATCCACGTCTCCGCGGTTCCGGGCTCGAGCAGCATGGCAACCATGTCGCACGGGTTGCAGTCGCTGTTGAACTTCTGCACCTCCGAGCCGTATGAGCTCTCGCCAGGGCGAACCCCGACGAACGCCTTCATCTGCGCGCCCGACATCGACTCGACGTGGTCCTTGTATGCCTTGGCCCCCTCGACACCGAACTTGTACTGCGAGTCGTAGACGATGCCGAAGGTGCGAGCGCCCTTGTCGTAGGCATACTTCGCCATGATCCGCATGGTCGACACTGTTGCGGTAGCGACAGGCCACACCCACTGGTCGTTGTACTGCTCGATGAGCATGCCATCCGAACCGACGACCGGCATGCCCGCTTTCGAGATCTCGCCTGCCTTGATGGCCGCTGTCAGCCCTTCGGAGGACGGTACGACAGGAAGGGCGAAGTACTGCTTGCTCTCCATGAAGTTCTTGAGGAACAGCAGACCCTGATCGGGCTTCCATGCATCGTCGCGCACCGTCAGCTCGAGGGTGCGACCGCAGATGCCGCCTTCGCGGTTGACCCTGGCTACGACCGCCTGCATGGCCTTGGGCGAGTCGCTCAAGAAGGACGCGCCGATGCCCGAGAGCACCACAGTGGAGGCGAGCTTGATCTTCGTGGCCGTCACGCCAACGTCTGTGGCACCGCCGTTCTTGCCCGCCTCGCAGGCCAGCGCGGCGGCGCCACTTGCGGTGCCCGATTGGTTTCCCGTCCGCGTCGGACTACCAGCCGCGGCCGCTGGATCGCCGGCAACGGCGTTCGCCGAGGCTTCGTCACCATCATTGATCGCGTTGGTTGTGCCACCGACCACTCGATCATCACTGGCTTCGTTGACGGCAACGCTACGGGGCAGGGTGACGGCAACCGAGCTGAGAGCGGCGAGCAAGGCCAGCAGGGCGAGCGCCGTGCCGGTCTGGCTCCTGAGCAACCTCCTCACAGCAAGGTCCGCCGGTAGCGGCGTCGACGGTCAGCGAGGTAGAGCGGCGTCCCGAGCGTCATCCAGACGCCGAGCGCGAGGGCGATGTCGCCAGGGCTTCGCAGGTCGACTTGGAACGCGGTGCGGTAGAGCCGCTTGGACTGGTCGGCGATGGCGTCGAGGACCTGCTGAACGATCGATGGTGGAGTCGTCGCGACCTTCGTCACGGGTAGGTAGGCGCCGCCGTCGCCGGCGTTCACGTCCAATCCGAGCTCCGCGACGATGGCTTCGGCCTCAGGCGTCGACATCGTGGACGGCGGCAGCACTGCGATGCCGTACGTCGACACAGTTCGCACACCGGCAAGCTGCACGATGTAGCGGCGCACTGAACCATCGGGGTTGGTGCGGAAGACCATCTCCAGGGCAGGCACCGCCAGCAGCTCGTCGTTGTTCTCGAGCTTGGCCAACGCCGCCTCACCGCGGTCCCGCTGGATCCCCGCTTGGTAGCCGCCGGGTGAACCGACCAACAGGCTCTTCTCCGCTGAGGGTTGGCGGAAGAACACCCGATTGCGACCCGCATCGTTGAGGGCCGCAATCATGGGCGCCGCGTCCGCGCCGCTGCGGCACCCTTGGTCCGCGAACGTGTCGGTGATCACGGCGCAGATCTTCACGGAGAGCGCGGTACGAGCCGGGTCGCCAGGCAGCGGAATGCGACCACTCGCCCGGCTCATCGCCGTTGCTGTGACGCTGCCGATCCTTCCGACGCCCGGGATGTCGATGCCCTCGGACACAGACGTGGTCTCAGCGACCACACCCAGCTTCGGGTCTCGGCGGACCACCGCCTGAGCCGAGCTGCGCGAGACGGAGATGCCAGCTGTTGCCACGCCCGAGTAGTGGGCCGATCCGGACACTCGCTCCTTGGCCTGCTCACAGATTGCGGTGGCGAGCCAGCCCTCGCTGACCTGCCCCGCTTCATTGCGGTCTGAGCCGGAGCACTCGGCCGCTTCGAAGCCCCACCCCAAGCCCTTGTCCACTGCTTGGTCAGGTGGTGCCGGGTAGCGGATGGCGCCGGCGCCGCCGTTCATGCAGCGCGACGAGTCCTTCAGATCTGCCTGCGTGCCGAGGTCCGCATCGACTCCGTGGATCCGTGCGGAGGCCGCGACAGACGAGAGACCGGCCCGTTGGATCGATGCCGCGATCACCTCACGGTTGGTGCTCACGCACTTCCCCCCCATCTCGTAGGCCGTGATCGGGCCTTGCAAGCCGCCAACCACGAGAAGTCGGGTGCCGTACCCGTTCGCCTCGCTGGCGAACGATGACTCGGTCAGCTCTGACTCGTCGACATCGGCGGTTGGGTCGGGATCACCTGCGACGGGATCGACGCTCACGGGGATCGGGTCGCTGACCACCCGGAAGAAGGCTTCTCCGTCGTTGGCATCCGTGTCCAGGGCATGACGCATGAAGATGCGGCGCGCCCGGCCCGGCGCGGCCGGATCGATCACGGGAGGGGTGCGCAGCGCAGGACCCGCAAGGTCTTCGAACACGAGCGCCTGTGGCATATCGGTGCGTCGACCGTCGATCAGGAAGAGACCGCCGACGTCCGGCTGTTGGTTGTCGACGCTCCCGCCGCGCGGTGGGGACGCGACGACCAGGCGGCCGGTGTCCACATCGACGGCCGGCAAGGCGATCGCGAACGTGTTTGCGAACGACGAGATCCCACTCGTGCCGGCGATTCGGCGGGTGGGCCAGTCGTACGTCAGGACGTAGGAGGCGCTCGAGATCATGTGGACGCGCTCGCGGACGGGGTCAATGGCGACGGCGGCGATTCCCGAGCCTGCGGGGTAGGTCTGGGCGTCGCCCGTTGGCTTGCCATCAGCAGAGAGCGGCAGGCGCAACATCTGCAGCTCGCTCTCACTGACGCCGCACATGGCGTAGATCGCGTCCCCAGCCTTGCTCAGGAACGGCGTGATCGAGCTGCCGGCCTCGGTGTTGATGGAGGCCGTCGAGCACTGGCGTATCGAGTGCAACCAGTCCTCGGCGCCGGTGGTTGCGTCCCACTGGGCGAGGAAGTTGGCGTAGACACCCTTGGCGCGAGTCAGACCAAGAAAGCTGTCGCCGGTTCGCTGAGGGTTGAGCAGCAGCAAGATCTTGTTGGTCCGGGGCTCGTAGCGGAGGCCCGCGGCCATCGCTGTCCCGTAGGCCGGGTTGGTTGGCGCCTTGAGGAAGGTGACCGGCGAAGGATGACCGGCGGCAAACCTCTGCTCGTCGAGAACGGCGATGCCTGTCAGGAACGGGCGGTTGGCCTTGAGGAAGATTCGGCCGCCTTCCGCGTCCAGACCATCGGCTCCCATGCTGCTCAGGGACCACGGCACGCTGAGGCTGCGCAACGGCTCGAGGGTGTCGAGATCGATCGCCGTGATCAGCGACGCACTGCCCGTGTCGGTGATCTGGTAGCCCCTGCGACTTGACGGGTTCAGCGCCAGGCTGACCTCAGGAGTGGTCGGATCCACGTTGGCCGGTGCCACGATGGGAAGGCTTGCCACTCGCATGGGGCGGGCGTCGGCGCTACGAGCCGGCCCGGCTGCAATCAGTGGTTGGGTGAGCACGGCAGCTGCGAGTGCGACGAGAGCGCGGGTGCGCCAGCGGTTCATACAAGGAGTACGCCTGGTTGAGCGTCGTGACGCGAAGGAATCCCCGCAACCCCACGAAGAGCGGTCGGGGGGACGCCCGGCAAGTCCGAGCGTCCCCCGCACGCAGTTTTCTTGCCCCGAACGACGAGCTCAGGGTTGTCGCTGGCGCGACGAGGTGTTGCTCAAGCAGCAGCAACGGCGGCGCCAGCACCGACGATGAGGAAGTTGGTCGCCGGCTCGGTGAGGCAGGGGACCTGACCCACGGCGCTGGGCAGCGGACGGGCCTGGAACGTGGAGACCACAGCGGCACTCCCAACGCCAGCGAGGACACCTGTCCCACCAACCGTCACGAAGGTGATCGGCGCGCTCTCGGAGCCGAGGTTCGCGTTCCCCGTGCCCAGCGAGCCTCCGCAGTATCCGAGGAGCGAGCCTCCGCCGCTGATGCGACCAGCACCCACCGGAGCACTCAAGTCCGTATCGACGATGACATCAAGAGCCGACGAGAAGCTCCAGCTAGCCGTGTTGGAGCAGACCGTGCCGGGACAGAACGGAGACGCCGGGAACCACAGACCGCTGGTTGAGGCGTTGCCGGTGTAGACGCCGGCCGCGGCGTACGTGTGCGCCGAGGCAGGCGTTGCAGGTGCGAGTGTGGCGATCGCGGCGATGACACCCGCGACGACCCCCAGACGAAGCTTGCGCATTTGGTATCGTCCTTTCGGTTAGAAGACGTCGACTGGTGGCAACTCCTGAGCACGGAATCCACCAGTCGACGTCATTCTTCGTCGGGTAGATCCCAACGAAGCCTTGGTGCGCGCTGCGCAGCGCGGCGGCGATCGAGGGATCAGATCAGGTGATGGTGAAGCTGATCTGCGCGCTCGCGAGCGAGGTGAAGCTCATCCACTTGGTGCCAGCCGGAACGGGCATCGTCATCGTGTTCTTGGTCGGACTCCAATCCAGGCTGCCGATGCCGCTGCCGCTGCAGCTGGCTGTGTAGGCCTTGGCCTGGAAGTGGAGGCCAAGTCCGGGAGCGGCGGCCGAGCCGATGTGCGTCCAGGTGAGCCGGATGGTGCGTCCGGCGAATGCTGACACATTGACGATTCGGGCCTCCACGCCATTGAGCGGGCTGGTGAGGATGGTGGGATTGCACCTGGAGGCATCCCACGCGAGGACCGTCGCCGAGAACGGCGTGGTCCCCGGGGCAGCGATCGTGTAGGGGCCAGCCGCCTGTGCGTTGGGCACAGCAACGATGAGCCCTAGCAAGACTGCGAGCCCCAGCGCCGCACGTCGGATCAGCTTCATGAGTCCCCCCTACCTCTGCGGCCGGGATCGCGACCGGATGCGTGATTACGCAAAGAGGTACGAATGAGACGGCAGGTCGACGCGAAGAATCCCGAGTCAACATGCTCGGGATTCACCTAGGCCGGGAGGGTCGGGTCCTCCAGCACGAAGGCGCCCGCCAGCGAGGCGCCCGTTTGGCGGGTGCCGGCGAGGCAGAGTGCGCCGCGGGCATCGGCCTGAGCGAACTCCCCCACCGCCACGAACCGGTAGGCCTCCCAGCTGAACACGATCACAAGAGTGCCGCCCGCGTTGATGATCACCACCGCCCCGTTCGAGACGGAGGGAAGAGAGGGAGTGCCGGTGAGCTGGAAGGTTCCAAGCCCAGTGGAGACACCGGCGCTGCAGGACATGCCTCCGCTGATCGTTGAGGTACCAGCCGCGAACGCACCTGTAGCGAGGAGCGAGATGTTGACCTGACAGAGGCCGCCACCGGAGACGTTGACTGTCTGAGCCGACGGTGTGGCCGTCAGCCCTGGACTGAAGCTGGCGTTCATGGTCATGACACAGGCACCGCCGTACACCGATGACTCCGTCGCAGAGGCGGACGGAGAGCCGTAGACGGGCAGCACGAGGGTGGCCAGGGCGATCAGGGCGACGCGTCGCAGCATCATCGTGTCGCCTCGTCGCCGCAGCGGGTTCGCCAGGAGGCACCGCGGTCCTCAGAGCAGCGCAGGCCGCCTCCGGCTGTCCAAGCCGGTGCCGCGATGAGTCTCGGGCCGATTCGGATCGCGGCCAGCACGTCGTCGACGGCGAGCGGTACCCGACTCCACGACAGACCGTCTGCGGAAGCGAAGATCCCGCCCCCAGCGTGGCCATTCAGTCGTGCGGACATCACCATCATGAACCCATCCCTTCCATCCGAGACCACCATCTCGACGAACCCGTCGGTCGGCAGCGCGACCTTGGCAAAGGAGTGCCCGCCATCGTTCGATCGATAGAGACCGTTGCTGCGCCAGGCGAAGACGACGCCGTCGGCGGCGTAGCCCGGCGAGACCAAGATCTCTGGTGCGCCGCTGAGCGAGTCAAGGGCCGCCGTCGACAGGCAGCTCTCGGCGTCACACAGCGTCACCGTGGACACGTCAGTGCCCCCCAAGGGCGTCCGAGTGCCCCCCACCAGCACGCGACCGTCCGTGCCGTACGACGGCGAGAACGCGAACGTGCGGGTCAGGCTGGCGGGAGGAGGCGACAGCGACGTGAGCGGTGTGACTGACTTGTCCGCGTCGTTGTAGACCCAACCTGGGGCCGCGCCGATGAGGATGCGGGGGTCGCCGTCGGAGAATCCGGGCGACATGGCCGCCGGTCCCCCGACATCGGTGATGTTGGTGAAGCGCCGGCCGCCGTCTTCGGAGACCTGCAGGCCAAAGGGGCCGGCTACGAAGATGCGGCCATCGGCCGGGTGGGCAGGCGGGATCAGCAGGACACCGCCCAGGTATCCGTCCGCCGCCAATCGTGACCACGTGGCGCCGGCATCGTCCGAGCGGAAGATCGCCGGGCATCGCGCCGCCTGACAGCCACCTCTGCCGGATCCAGCGGCGTACACCGTGGTGCCGTTGCGGGTCGGGGTGAAGGCATCGAAGGCTGCGTCTTCGGGGACGGCGACGTTGTCGAGACCCAACTCGGCCAGCGCACCCTCGTCCGATGTCGGCACGCGCGCCGCGACGGGGGTCCGCGAGGTCGCGGCGGTGGGTCGGGCCACGGCTGGTGCGGCGAGTGCAGTGGGTGCGACGAACCTGGCCACCACAGGGGTCGTGTCCGACGGGCGCCCATCGACGGCGGTCAGCGCCAGGGCCAGCACGGCGAGCCCCGAGAGCGCTTGCATGCCGAAGTCGTAGACCGGAGGAGCCGTCGCCATCGAGGTCCGAACGCGCGACCCGAACAGCGACAAGCGACGTCGCGCCTTCACACACGGAACCATCGCCGCGAGACCGGCCATGCGCTGCGACACGCGCAGGTAGCTGGCGCGCAACGCGATGCGCGCCCGGTGGGTGTGTCGGCGAACATGGTCCACGCTTGCGCCTTCGAAGGCGGCAAGCTCCTCATAGGTCCAGCCTTCAAGATCGCGCAGACCGATCAGGCGCTGCTGCCGCGGCCGCAGCTGGCGCAACGCTGCCAGTGCCAGTTCGGTGTCGGCACGCGCGGCGATGGCGTCCTCGGGCGATGCGACGACGCCATCGGCGAGTCGCGAGCCGACAGCGTTGCTGGCGTCACAGCGAGCCGAACGGCGATACATGTCGATGGCCATGCGTTGCGCGATGGTGACCACCCACGGCCAGAAGGGCCGCTCCTTGTCATAGCTCTCCCATGAATCCCATGCCTTGAGGAGCGCGGCCTGGGCGATGTCCTCGGCGTCATCGCCGGCGCCCAGGCGCTTACGGCAGTGCTCTACGAGCGGCGTGTAGCTACGGCGATACACCTCCGCGAACTCATCCGCACGAAGGACGCCGGACCGCTCCGCGGACTGTCGCTCGACCATGATCTCCAAGACCACTGCCATCCCGAACCAACCCCCCCGCGTCCATCGGCATGTAGGCCGTGTCTTAGGCAAGTTCGCTGGTCACCGAAC
Source organism: Microthrixaceae bacterium (assembly GCA_052386335.1). Lineage (GTDB taxonomy): Bacteria > Actinomycetota > Acidimicrobiia > Acidimicrobiales > VFJN01 > VFJN01. The sequence continues at coordinate 24,048 of JBQTKH010000076.1, read as the reverse complement.
GATTCCCTCCAAGTTTCGAGGGTTTCTTCGCGTCCTGGTGCGCCCTCGCTCGTACTACCTATCAGAGCGTGAGTGTGTCAACCCAGATTGGCCCCAGCGTGCTCACCTGATTTGGCCCCACCCTGGCGTGGTTCGGGGAGGTCGTTGAGACCCGCCGCGGCTCAGCCGGTCTTCGCGCGGCTGGCCCGGGCGCGGGTGCGGGTGGTGCGGAGGCGGTAGCTGCTGGTGCCGGTCTCGAGGATGTGGGCGTTGAAGGTGACGCGGTCGACGATGGCGGCCACGAGGCGGGGGTCGGGGATGACGGTGCCCCACTCGCTGAAGGGGAGGTTGCTGGCCAACGCGACGCTGGCCTTCTCCTCGCGCTCGGTCAGGATCTGGAACAGCAGCTCGGAGCCGCGGGCGTCGAGCTGGACGTAGCCGAGCTCGTCGAGGCAGAGGAGGTCGAGCCGGCCGTAGCGGGCCACGATGCGCGACAGGCGCCGTTCGTCGGCGGCCTCGGCGAGCTCGTTCACGAGCTGCGCGGCGGTGGCGTAACGGACCCGGCGTCCTTGTTCGCACGCCGCGATCCCAAGACCGATGAGCAGGTGGGACTTGCCGGTGCCGGAGTCACCGAGCAACACGACCGGTTCACCGGCGTCGAGGTAGGCCCCGGATGCGAGGGTGGCGATCGTGGCCGGGTTGATTGTGGGCGCCGCGTCGAGGTCGAAGTCAGCGAGACGCTTGGTGCGGGGGAAGCGGGCTTCGTTGATCCGACGCTGGCGGCGCCGTTCAACGCGTTCGTCGACCTCGGCGGAGAGGACCTCGGCCAGGAACGCCAGGTAGCTCTGCTGGGTGCGCTGCGCGATCTCGGCGAGCCGTTCGGCGTCGGTCCGGATCACGGGAAGGCGCAGCTCGCGGGTGGCAGCCCCGATGGCAGCAGCTGCGGCGGTGTCGGTCATCTTGGTCACTTGGCCTCCAGGAGGTCGTCGTAGTCGGCGATGGATGGTGCGGGCCGGTCGAAGCGGCTGAGGCCCTCCCCGATCGGGACGACCGTCGCGACGGCCGGCTCCTCGGCGCGTCGGGCTTCGATCGCGATCACCGCCGGATCGATGGACCCGGCGGTGAGGGCTCGTTGCATGCCGGCGACGAGCGCGTCGGCGGGGATGGTCCGGTGTAGGAGCAGCACCTCGATCAGAGCGCGGGTGCCGTCACGGTCACCGAGCCGGCGGCGGGCCTCCGCCCAGAACCGCTCATGGGTGGCGCCGAAGGCGCCGCCGGAGCGGGCCCTGGCCAGGGCGGTGGCACCCGGGAAGGCCCCGGTCTTGATGGCCAGCACCTCGAGGTAGTGGTCCAGGGCCAGGACCTCGTCGCCTTTGAGGCCACGGGCGTGGCGGGCCACGATCACCGCCCCGTCGTAGGCCTCGATGGTCTCCGCGCCGACCCGAACATCGAGCCGTTTCCCGACGCGTGCGGCTGGGACTGAGTAGAGGCAACCGCGGACCGAGACCCGGCTCTTGCGGTCCACTCGGTGGCTGCCGACGACGGTGACATCGAACCCTTCGGCGGGCAGAGCGCGCAGCGTGTCGGCCTCGAGCGCGAAGTGCTCAGCCACGGTGATGCGACGCTGATCGATGAAACGGCGGTCGTCCTTCGCGGCGCCTGCCATCAACAGGTCGTTGAGTTCGACCATCGAGTTCACCCGCGGGACCGGCACCATGTGACGGCGCCGGAACCGGCCGACCTCGCCCTCCACGCCGCCCTTTTCGTGGCTGCCCTTGATGCCCGGCAGGCAGAAGAAGCTGTCGAAGCCGTAGTGCGACCGCAGCGCGATGAACCGGTCCGACTCGATCCGGTCCCTGCCCTTGAGGACTCGGACGACCGCCGCCTTCAAGTTGTCGTAGCGGATCCGGCGGGGCACACCGCCGTAGTGCTCGAACGCGCGGACGTGGCCGTCGAGGAACACCTCCTGGCACTCGTTCAGGTAGGCCCGCGCGTAGCCACGGCCCGATGCGGAGAGCCGCATGATGAACATCGACACATCCACCGGGACCCCCGCCAGGATCACGCTGGCAGTTCCGAAGTCGACCTCGGCCTCCTCGCCCAACGGATGGTGCTGAGGGACCATCACCTCCACCAGCGGCACGTCCATGCGCCGGCGGACCTCGGCCACATAGCGGCGCACCGTCGACTCACCCAGCTGAGCGTCGTGTTCTTCGGTCAGGCGCTGCCACACCCGCCGAGCGGTGTGACGCTGCTTGCGCGGTGCCAGGCGGTCCGCCATCAGCCAGCCGTCGATCGTCGGCTTCCACCGGTCCAGCGATGGCGCCGGCCGCTCCGGCCTCTTCCGTTCGGGTGGAACCGGCGAGGCCAACGCCTGGCGCACGTCACGACGATGCACATGGAAGCGCTTCGACAGCTCGCGGACCGACAGGCCGTCGCGCTCGTGAGCCTTGCGGATCTGCTCGTACAACGTCACCTTCGACCTCTTGGGCATCGCCCACGGTCGACGGCCGAGCAGACCCACCGGTGGACCCCCCAAGGTGGGGCCAAATCAGATGAGCACTACCCGCCCAAGTGGGGCCAGATCAGGTGAGCACACCCATGCGGCAGCTTCTCTCGGTGGACGTGGCTGACAGCGAGCTGCTGGAGGGCTGGAACGACATCTACCTCGGCGTCAGCGCAGGGATCGCTCCACTGCTCGATGCGGCTAGGGACAAGTTCCCGTTGTATGCCATGACCAACAGCAATCCGAGCCACCAGGCGGTCTGGTCCGAACGCTTCGCCGGCGAGCTCGAGGTCTTCGTCTCAACGTTCGTGTCTTCGGACATCGGACACCGCAAGCCGGATCGAGCGGCCTTCGACACCGTTGCTTCGATGATCGGCGTGTCGCCTTCGACCATCCTGTTCTTCGACGACAGCCCGGAGAACGTGGACGGAGCTCGCAAGGCTGGCCTACAAGCCGTGCACGTTACGTCAACCGACTCCGTCCGCACGGCTCTGGCTCAGGTCGGGGTGCCCTGTGGCCCCTCAAGCCAGCGATGCTCCGAGCACAGACCGTCCGGGTCGCTGCCATCACGCAGTCATGCGCCCGGCATCTGATCAGTGGGCGGGTTCACATCCGCAGAACGCTCCGCGCCGGTCCTTCCGCGGCGATACCCGAACCACCACCATCGAGCCGGCCCACTCGCTGTCCTCGAAGCCGATAGTTGCCGAGTGCCCCACGAAGAGGGGGGGGCACTCGCCATCAAGCAGCGCCAGCCCGGTGACGTGAGAACCCTCCACTAAGGGAACGCGAGGGCGTGTGACTCTTGCTGGTGATGGACGTCGAGCCGCGTGACTTCGCGGGGTGGTACGCGCACGAGCATGACCCACTCGTGCGTGCGCTCCTCGTGGTGACGGCTGACTCGGATCTCGCGGCCGACCTCGTAGCCGAGGCCTTCAGCCGGGCTTACGAGCGCTGGGACCGCGTTCGGTCGCTCGATAACCCCACTGGGTGGGTGTACCGGGTGGCCGTGAACCTGCTGCGCCGCAGTTGGCGCCGGCAGCGGATGGAGCGGACCCTGCTGCGAAGGGTCCCGAGCAGCATGAGCACGGTCGAGATCGACTCGGTTCCAGAGATCTGGGCCGCGATCGCTCGGCTACCGAGTCGGCAGCGAGAGGCCGTGGCGCTGCGTTATGTCGCTGATTTCTCCGAGCGACAGGTGGCTGAGGCGATGGGTGTCGCGGAGGGAACTGCGTCGGCGTCGCTCGCCGCGGCACGGCGGCGCCTTGCTGCTGATCTCGAGCACCTCGAGGAGTTGAGATGGACCTGACCCCACTTGATCGGGAGCTCCAGCAGCTCCGGAACATCTCTGTCCCAACCCGACCTGGCCTGGACGAGCTGACGGCGAGGATTCGGCGTCGACATCGTCGGCACATGACGGCCGCCGCGTTGGCCGGGCTCATCGTCGTCGCCACGATCGGCGCTGGTGCGCTCGCGCTCGCTCGGGATGACGAGACCCGGGTCTCGTCGGGAGGGCCAACAGCGACCACCGACGTGCCCGTCCAGGGCGGCACCTCGGTGCCCGACCTCGTCGGTTGGACCGTCGGCCGAGCACGTCCCGCGATGCGCGACGCCGGGCTGGTCCTGAGCGTGTCGCCGAGCGACCCTGCGGTAGACGGCGCCCTGATACTTGCCAGCGAGCCCGGGGCGGGGTCTGACGTGAGCCGCGGCGCGGTGGTCGGCGTTCGAACGGCGCTCCCAGATCCGCCGGTGGAGGTGGAGTGCCCCGCCGCACATCACCCTCGTGGAGCCTCCGCAGCCGATGCGCTACCCGAGGTCAATAGCATCAGCCGCCTGGCAGCGGAGGACACGAGACTCACGCTGCAGATCGAGCTGCAACAGCAGGCCCTCGACCGCGGGGGACCTGACCCCACCGGGGCCGAGGTCTACATGGGGCTCTGGGACCGATGGGCATACTCGGGTGGCGGCACATCGGTGAGCGTGGCACCAGCACAGGGGTTCCAGGTCATCGTGGTCCTTGGCGATGCGAGTGCGTGCCCGTCGGCGCCGGAGTTCCGAGGCGTCCCCGTCACCTACGTCATCAGCCCGATCAACGAATGGGCTGGCCGCAACGGGGCCGCCGACGAGTGGCAAACGGTGCAGGGCGTAGCCGACGGCGTCACTCCAGTCGTCGTGAAGGGCGAGGTGATCTGGATCGTGCGCGCCGGTGACGAGGTCAAGGCGTTCGCCGATGACGCACAGCACCTCCCCGACGCCGGGCTGATGTGGTGCCCGTCGGAGAAAATGTTCGCTGGGACGAACCATGGGGAGCTTTTTGATGCCGAGGGGCAACCCCTCGCGGGCCCGGCATCCGCTCACCTTGATCGCTACGGAGCGGCCATTGCGGGCGACACCGTTTCGGTCAATCTGTCCGGCCGCATCCCAGGTCAACCCAACGACTCCTCGGGGAGCATCCCCTCTGAGTTCCGCGATGTTGTGGGAGCACCCTGGGACAGCGGGCCCGGCAGTTTCTGCGACGGCGCTGTACGTCCGCCGAAGCCCGGCCCGTGACCGATTGGACCGGGACTACGCGCCGATGGCGAGCAGCTCGCGAGAGGCGGGCTCGCATTCTCGGGCGCGCGTTCTGTGCGGCGGTTGGCGAGGTCGGAGCTAGCCCGCAGCCGTCGAGTGCGCATGAGCCCGAGCGACGCTCTACGCGCAAAGGCGCGGTGGTCCGTCCACCGGTAGTTGACGTTCGGTATGTACCGCGCTGATTGGACCGACTAGCCACTCAGTGGTTAGTGTTCGGTCGTGAGCTTCGTGGCGCACGGGTTGCTGGGGTTGTTGGAGGATCGTCCGAAGCACGGCTACGAGCTGCGACGGTCCTTCGACGAGCGGCTGGCAGGTGGTCGGCCGCTGCGGTCGGGCCAGGTGTATTCGACGTTGGGCCGGCTGGAGCGGGACGGCCGCGTGGACGAGGTCGGTGGGGAGCAGGGTCCGGGTCCGGAGCGGCACCTGTACGCGATCACGAAGGCAGGCGTGGCCGAGCTCGAGAGGTGGCTGTCAGCGACGGAACCTCCGGAGCCGTACTTGCAGAGCGTGGTGTACGCCAAGGTGGTCGTCGCGCTGTCGTCGGGCCGTTCGGCCCAGGCGGTGCTCGACGCCCAGCGCGACCGGCAGGTGGCGGCGATGCGCGAGCTGACCCGGGAGAAGGAGCAGGCGGACCTGGCCGGCGTGGTGCGAGCGGACTTCGCACTGCTGCACCTGGATGCGGATGTCCGTTGGATCGATCTGACGTTGGCGCGCTTGGCGCGCCTAAGGAAGGAGCTTCGGCCATGAGCACGCCCCTTGCAGTGGAGGCCCGCGGCCTGAGCCGCGTGTACGGGAGCGGGCCCGAGGCAGTCCATGCGCTTCGTGACGTCGATCTGTCGATCGCCCCCGGCGAGTTCGTGGCGATCATGGGGCCGTCGGGCTCGGGCAAGTCGACCCTGCTGCACCTCGTCGGCGGCCTCGATCGACCGAACGCTGGCGAGGTGGTGATCGAGGGAGCGTCGCTCGCCTCGCTGAAGGACGATGCGCTCGCGCACCTGCGCCGTCGACGCATTGGGTTCGTCCTGCAGTTCTTCAACCTGTTCCCGCTCCTGAGCGCGCGCGAGAACGTCGCCTTCCCGCTCCTCCTCGACGGCCGGGACGACGCGCTCGCACTGGCCGACGCAGCGCTGGAGCGAGTCGGGCTGTCCGAACGGGCCAAGCACCGCCCGAACCAGCTGTCCGGCGGCGAGCAGCAGCGCGTCGCCGTCGCCCGCGCACTCGTCACCAAGCCGGCGGTGGTGCTCGCCGACGAGCCAACCGGATCGCTCGACTCCCTCGCCGGTGAGGACGTGCTCCGCCTGCTGCGCGCCGCCGCCGACGACGGTCACGCCGTCCTCCTCATCACCCACCATGCGCCCGCCGCCGCCTACGCCGATCGCGTCGTGCGCCTCCGCGACGGCGCCGTGGTCCCGTCGGCCGACGACGTGGTGAGCGTGGCGGGGTGAACGGCTCGCTCCGACTCGTGCGAGTCTTCGCGTGGCGCCGCCTGGCCGATCGCCCGCTACGGAGCTGCCTCACGGCGGGCGGTGTCGCAGTCGGCGTCGCCTTCCTCTTCAGCATCCTGTCGCTCAACGTGCAGCTGGCATCCGCGGCGCGCGACACCGCCGCGCTGTTCGACGGCCCCCGCCTGCTGCAGGTCACGCCGGCCTCGCCCGGCGGTCTCCCCGAGGAGCTGGCCGGCCAGCTGGCGGCCGATGCCCGCGTCGAGGCCGCGGCGCCCCTGCTGGTGATGCGCTCGACGGCGTCGACCGGCGAACGCGAATCGGGGGTATTCGTGCTCGCCGGCCCCCCTGAGGCCGCCGACCTCACGTCAGAGGATGCGATGCCGTCGATGGACGAGGTCGAGCTGGCCGACGACGGTGGCGACATCGGCATCAGCCGCGGCCTCGCCCGCCGCCTCCACGTCGAGCTCGGCGACGAGGTCACCATCGACGCGTCGATGGGCAAGACGCCGCTGCGCGTCGCCGCCATCGTGTCCTCGCCGATGCTCGACCGGATCAACGGCGGGATGGTCGTGGCGATGCCCCTCGCGCCGGCGCAAGAGACCTTCGGGCGGACGGGCCGCGTCGACCAGATCATGCTGCTCGCCCGGCCGGACGTCGACATGGACGCGCTTCGACGGGACCTCGACGATGCGATCGACGGGATCGGCATCGTGGCGTCGCCCGGCGCGGCGACGGGCGCGAGCACGGACTTCCTGGGAATCCAGATGGTCACCAGTATGATCGGCGCAATCGTCGTGCTGGCGGCCCTCGTCCTCGTGTTCCACACGATGTCGATGGCGACGGCCGAGCGGCGCACCGAGATCGCGCTGGCGCGATCGCTCGGGTCCACCCGCAGGCAGCTGCTGCTCGTGACGCTGACCGAAGCAGGGCTGCTCGGCAGCGTCGGCACCGCCGTCGGGCTCCTCGCCGGCGGCGCGCTCGCGCGACTCGTCGTGCCGCTGGCGCGCGTCGCGTACGGCGGCAGCCCACCCGTCGACCTGCCGACCGGCGTGTCGTTCCAGGTGCTCCCCGCCGTCGTGGCTGCGGTCGCCGGCATCGGCGGGGCTGTGCTGGGCGCGGTGCTCCCGGCGCGATCCGCCGCCCGCGCCGCGCCCGTCGACGCCCTCCGGCCCGCCGCCACCTACGAGTGGCGCGATCCCGGCCGCCCGACGCGGCGGCTGGCGATCGCCGCCGTCGGCGCCACGCTCATCGCGGTGGGCCTGGCGCTCCTCGATCGCCCCGTCTCCGGCAGGCTGAACGATCCCTTGTCGGTGCTCCCGGCCGTCCTCGTCTTCTACGGCGCGCTGGTCCTGGTCCCGATGCTGGTCCCGTTCGCCACGCGCGCCGCCGCCAACCTCCTCGGCCGGCTCTCTCCCACGACCGGCCGCCTCGCCGGGGACGCGCTGCGATCCAACCCTCGGCGCACGACCATCAACGTGATGGCCCTCCTGCTCCCGGTGACCATCATGATCACGGTGACGGTCGCGTTCGACGGCAGCTTGGACGAGATCGGTCGGTTCGCCCGCGCGACCGTCGCCGCGCCGCTCAACGTCGAAGCCGACTCCTACATCGGCGGACCGGCCAGCCCCGTCGCCTCCCAACCACTGGCTCCGGCGCACCAATCGGTGCTGGAGGCCGTGCCCGGCGTGCGCGCCGTCCTCCCCTACGAGAACGCGCACATCCGCCTGCCCGACGACAGCCGGGGCATCGTCTACGCCGTCCCGCTCGCCGCTGCCGAGCGCGCCGGCGTCGCCGACATGGTGCAGGTCGCGCACCTCGCCTCTGACCCCGACGAGTTCACGCGGTCGCTCGCCGCCGGCGGGATAGCGGCCTCGCACTTCGCAGCCCGCGCGCTCGACCTGCACATCGGTGATGACCTGACCCTCCCGACACCGACCGGCCCACGGATGTTCACCGTCGGCGCCTTCTTCGACGACTGGGCGTTCGAAGGGACCTTCTACGTCGACCTCGACACCTATCGCGCCGTCTGGGGCGAGGACGGCGCCTACCGCTACGCCATCGTCCCGACCGCCGGCACCTCCCTCGACTACCTCGAACGACGCATCGAGGCCGCCGTCGACGCGGCCGCCATACCTGCGCAGGTCATCACCCGTGACGAGGCCGTCGCCGAGCTCAAGACGAACACGACGATCCTCCTTCCCCTGCTCCGGGGGATGACGCTCGCCAGCCTCGTCTTCGCCGTGCTCGCCCTCGCCAACGCCGCCTTCACCGCCGTCACCGAGCGTCGGTGGCTGTTCGCGCTCCAACAGGCCCTCGGGATGACGCGCCGCGAGATCGCGCGCAGCCTCGCCCTCGAGGCGATCGTTGTCGGCGTTGTCGGCACGATCGGCGCGGTGATCGTCGGCATCTGGTTCGCGACGGTCAACAACCGGTTCCTCGGCAACATGCTCGCCATCACCCTCGGCATCTCCGTGCCCTGGACCTTCATCGGCATCGCAGCCGTCCTCGGGATCGCCGTCGGGCTTGGCGCGACCTACTTCCCCCGGCGGACCGCCAAGCGGATGACGATCATCGAGAGCCTCCGATTCGACTAGCGATCTCGCCGTGTGAACTGTCCGTGTCGCACATGTCGCACATAACGACGGCCGCCGACCTAGGTGGAGGTAGCGCATAGCCGGCAGAGAGTATGGGGGTGCGCTGGATCGAGGGGCTGAGGCACTACCTGCCGGGGGTCTTCTAGGTTCGGTCAGTCCTTCTGGTTCGCTTGTCTCTTGAACCGGCTGACACGCCCCGCAGGGGTGTTGTCCTCTGAACGACGCGACGGCGGACCGGAGGGACGGCACCCACCGGTCGGGCGGGTGACCGTTGGTCCGGTCTCGCGGCAACGAGGCCGGCGGTCGTGGTCGCCCTCCCGGCAGGTGCACGTGCCATCCACCTGCATCGAAACGAAAGGGATGGCGATGACCATCGTAGAGACACGCACGCAGATCACCGGCGGGGTCGACACCCACCTCAACTTCCATGTCGCGGCGGCCATCGACGCGAACGGGGGCACGCTCGGGATCGAGACGTTCCCGGTCGGACGAACGCACTATGCGGACCTGACGCGGTGGCTGGAGAGCTTCGGCCCGATCGGCGTGGTCGGTGTCGAGGGCACCGGTTCCTATGGGGCCGGCCTGGCCCGCCACCTGCGAGCCCAGGGCGTCGCGGTGGTCGAGGTCGACCGACCCAACAGGCAGGTCCGCAACCGCAAGGGCAAGTCCGATCACATCGACGCGGTCGCGGCGGCCCGGGCCGCGCTATCGGGCGCGGCGACGGGGTTGCCGAAGCACCGTGACGGCAACGTCGAAGCCATCCGGGTGTTGACAATCGCTCGGCGTTCCGCAGTTGATGAGCGCATCCAGATCTTGAACCAGATGCGCCACATCTGCTTCTGCGCCGATGCTGAGATCCGGGAACGTTTCGAGGGCCTCACCCCGCAGGCGTTGATCAACGAGACCACCGCGCTGCGGCCACGTAAGAACACCAGTGACGTCGTGCGCTACACGACCTTGATCGTGTTGCGCGAGCTCGGTCAACGGGCCCGGAACCTGCGCGCCGAGACGGTCAGGCTCAACCAGCTGCTCCGTCCCCTGATCCGCGACACCGCCCCTGAGATGCTCGCCGTCTACGGCGTGGGACTCGACACTGCCGCCAAGCTGCTGGTCGCCGCGGGCGACAACCCCGAACGGCTGCACTCCGAAGCCGCGTGGGCTCACATGTGCGGCGTCGCGCCGATCCCAGCATCATCGGGCAAGACCACCCGCCACCGACTCAACCGGGGTGGGAACCGCCAAGCCAACTCGGCGCTCTACACCGTGATGCTCACCCGCATGCAACGCCACCAGCCCACCAAGGACTACATCGCCAAACGCACCAGCGAAGGCAAGACCATGGGCGAGATCGCCCGGATGCTCCGCCGCTACATCGCCCGCGAGATCTACCGGACCTTGCCCCGCCCAGCCTGATCACCCCCGGCCGCTCGAGCTCGTCGTCTGGCTCACTTGAACCGGCTCACACCCGCCCAAGGGTTGTGCATCGAACGACCTGCCGACCCGAGCACCCCAGCAGCGGCCACCATCACCTGCGGTCCTTCCCGACGGCGTGACTGAAAACGCGCCTGCCCTCAACCCCGAGTGGCTCATCTCTGTCGTGTCCACCCGAAGGACGACCGCTCCATAGAACCCGCCCTTGACACACATACGCGCATCGTTATCTGGAGCCGTCGAGTGCCCGATCGACCCAGTGGTCGTGTGGGTGCGGATCCCCCTGTTCGCCGGTATGGGAGTCGGTCGCGCCTACAACTCGATGCCGAGGTCGCGCTCGAGACTGCGGTCACGGCCGCGTTGGTGCTGCAGGTTGTCGAGGCGGTTGATGAGCTCGATGGTGTGCACGGCGTTGTCCCATTCGCGGTGCTGCACGGCATCGCGGGGCGGCTGGCGTAGCTGGTCGGGTTCGACGCCCCATTCTTCGCGGTAGGCCTCGACGCGGGTGGCGTACTGGGTCCAGCCTGCTCGGGCACGGTCGTTGTTGGGGACGGGGCCGAGGAGGTCGATCAGGTGGTCCGGTGGCTCCGCTGTGGCGGCGACCCCGAGCGCTCCTCGTCGGATGGCGACTTGGTCGGCGAGCTGGTGTCGGTAGGTGAAGGTGTCGGCGTGGGCGTCGAGCCAGTCAAGGCGGCCCTGTTGGGCAGCTTCGAGCTCAGCCTGTTGTTGGTCGAGACTGCGGAGGTGGCGATGATCGTCACGGCCGGCTCGTGTGAGTCGCCCGGGGCGGGCGTGCTGTTCGACCTGGTTCCGTCGTTGGGTGAGCCGTTGGAGCTCGGTGGTGCGGTCGGGTGGGCACTCGCGGAGGATCTGGGCGTCGAGGTTGGCGAGGCGGGGCTTGAGCACGGCGAGGGACTCCGACGCGTCGAGCACCTGGCGTAGGGCTTCGGTGGCGGACTGCTCAGCCGACACGCGATGCAGCGCGCTGACCAGGACCTCTTGCGCAGTGGTCGGCTCGGGGGTGTGTTCGAGGTCGAGGCTGTCGGTGACGACCAGCGCAGTGTTCGAGTGGCGTCCGCGTGTCATGCCGACGTAGAGCGCTTCGGCGGTGGTGCGCTCGTCGGCGACGAGGACGGCACGGTCGACGGTGAGGCCTTGGGCTTTGTGGACGGTGACGGCGTACGCGAGGGTCACCTCGTCGGCCACGTAGTCGGCAGGGAGGGTGAGACGCCCGCGGCCGGTGAGGTCCTCGACGGTGAGGCTGCCATCGGGGTGGCGGGCGTGGACCTGCCAGCGGTCGCCGTTGCGGACCCATGCGCCGCGGTTGGTTGTCAGGCGGCGGTCGTTGCGGGTGGTGACGATCTCATCACCGACACCCACGGTGTGCTCCCCAGCGGCCACCCCGCCCTCTTCGACCTCACCGGCGGTGACGCGGGCGGCCCGGCAGCGGCGTGCCACTTCGTCGACGGTGGCGTGGTCGGTGGCGCACACGACGACGGACTCTCCGGCCGCCCGGGCCTGCTGCCACCGGGCGAACGCCTCATCCAGGATCGCGGCCTTGTCGCCGCCGAGCACGCGGCCATGGTCTTCGTAGATGGGGAGGATGCTGGGGTCGTGGTCGCGGAGGCGGAGGCTGGCGGCGCGTTCCCACTCGGCATGGAACCGTCGTACCCCGGTGAGCTCGATGTTGTGGTCGTGGGCGAGGAGGCGGAACAGGCCACCGGCCTCGATCGCGCCGAGCTGGGCCCAGTCCCCGACCAGGACGACCTTGCCGGCCACCTGGTCAGCGAGCACAACAAGGCGTGCGAGATCCGCGCTGGCCACCATGCTGGCCTCGTCGACTATGAGCACCTCCCCGTCGACGAGTTGCCAGCGAGCGTCCGGGCCGTCGGGGCGGTCTTGTTCAAACAGGAACTTGGCGATCGTGTCCGAAGCCACACCGCTCTCAGCTTGCAGGACGCCAGCGGCAGCCGCGGACACGGCGAGGCCTCGTACCGGGATGCCGCTGGCTGCCCAGGCTTGGGCAGCGGTCCCCATCGTGTGGGACTTCCCGGTCCCCGCGGGACCGACCACGCAGACCACCGTGTCGCCATCCTGGGTCACGGCCCGCACCGCCACGGCCTGATCCTCGCCCAGGCCCGCCTGGGTGATGGCGGCGTCGACTGCCGCTGGGGTGGCGATCCCGCGGCGGGCGTCGCGTCCGGCGGTGGCGATGTCGAGGACCTGCTGCTCTATGGCGAGGGTGGCGTCGGTCGTGAAGCGAGTGGCGGCGTGGTGTTCGAACACCGACCGCCCATCCCGGCGGCGCAACCCCGCCGGTGGCGCCGGTTCGGGGGCGGCGAGCCGCACCACGCCACGATGGGCAAGGACATCGTCGGCGGTGTCTTCGATCCAGCGGCGCGCCCCATCAGCGCCGGGCAGGTCGAGCGGGGCGCGTCGGGCCAGTTGGCGGACGGCGTCGGTGCGGGTCCATGTCGACCGGGACGTGGCCAGCTCGTCCACGACCTCCGCCACGACCTCGCGGTCGTCAACCGCTCGCTCGTGGTGGGGTCGGTCGAGGACGTGGTCGACCCAACGATCCGGATCCAGTCCGGCGGCGGTGGCTTCGGCCCGCCACCGGTCGAACAGGCCCTCATCCGCTTCGCCGATCGGTTCCTTGGCCGGGCGGGTCTCGAGCACCGCCACCTCATAGAAGCGGCGGCGCCCCTTCGCCGTCAACGGGCGGCCCAGCTTCGCTTCCGCCTCGGCGATCAGCTCCTGGGCTCTGGGTTCGACCTGAGCGGCACGCTTCGAGAACAGCTCTCGCACCTCGCGGGGTACGCCGTCGATCTCGGCCTGGCCATGCCGATCGACCTCGCTCCAGGCGAGGCCGAGCCGGTTGGTGAGCTCGACGCGTAGCGCCGCCTGATACACCATCCCGGCCGGCTTGAGCTGACGGTGCAACGCCCGCGAGTCCAACGCCCGCCACACCCCGTCACCGCAGCGGACCCGTCCGGAAACCAGGACATGGGTATGGAGCTGCGGGTCCCCCGCCCGCGACGACCGGTGCACGAACGCCGCAGCCAGGAACCCGTCGGTGTCGACCTGACGCACCCCCGCCTTGCCCTGCCGAGCAAACGCCGCGTGCTCCTCCAAGTAATCAATGCCTGAGGCGACCGCCGCAGCGTGGGCCTCACGGACCGCCATGCCAACCTCGCCACCCGCCGTGGCCCACAACGCCGACACCGACTTCGGCGCAGAGAAGGTCAGATCCCAGCCCGTCACCCGCTCCGCACCGTCGCGCACGTTGTAGAGCGCACCGAGGGACTCCCCCGACCCCGGATGGGTCCCATCGAACAGGAGAGCGAGGTCCTCGGCTCGCACCTCACCCTCGAGCGCGGTGGCGGACGAGCCGCTGCCGACCCACTCGCCGGGGGCTTCGCCGTGACCGGCGTAGTAGTCCTCGACCCCGCGAGCCACCGTGTCCGTGTAGTAGGACACGGTGGCCGGGGTGACCTTCCCGCGGCTCAACACGTCACACCACCGAGCGGGCGAACGGCCGCCGGGACGGCGGCCCGAGGTCCCGGCACCGCAGGGTGCCAATGTCTGCGGCTGGTTCGGGCTTCGCGGCTTGCGCGATCGACCGGGGCACGGGAGCTGAGGGGATCGAGGCCGCGGGGGTCTTGCTGTGCGCGGCTGCGCGGTTCTGCGGTGCTCGCGCTTGCGGGCTCGGGGCTCTTCGTGCTGGACGGTTCCGAGCGCGCGGCGGCCCGGATGCTCGGCCGCGGCCACTGCGCGGGCGATGTCGCGTTCACGAGGTGCTCCCTGTCGGAACGTCGAACAGGGAGGCTTGCGGGCCGGCGATGGAGTGGGCTCGCCGGGGCGCGCTGCGACGAGGCTTCGGTCGCGTGCCGGCCTCACCGACGGTGCGCCCGGCGACGAGCACCACGCCGCCGATCCCCTCAAGGTGCAGCACGTAGACCGAGCGACCGAAGCATCCGCGCAGGGGATCGCGTCCGCTGGACCGGGTGACGACGCCCTGCGCGATGAGATGCCGCACTGCCCGGGCCGCGGTGTCCTTGCTGATCCCCACTCCCTCGGCGATCCGGCGCACATGCGTCTCCACCACCATGGGCTCGCCACCGGTCGCGTCGAGGAGCAGCTCCTCGAGGACCGTCCAGGCGGTCGGCCCGAGCTGGCGGCGCAGGCCACGCGCCGCGTCGGTCAGGGAAAGCTGGCGGCCATCGGACCGAGGCCGGTCACTGGCCGCTGGCACGGGCGCCGTCCGTCAATCGTTGGGACGGGGGGATCAAGGAGTGCCTCATCGGGGGGCCAGTCAGGCAGGGACGTCGAAGCTGACGGACCGGACGGTGATGCCGGAGTCGTCGAGGTGAAGGACGTAGGTGGGAGTCCCGGAGAGCTGACCTGGCTGATGGGAGATCGCCTCGACCACGCCGGCCCGGGCCAGCTGGCGGAGGCGACGGTGCACCGAGTCCTTCGAGAGGAACTCGAGGCGCTCAGCGATGTCGCGGGTGCTAGCCCGGGCAACGAGCACACCGTCGTGGTCCTCGGCGTGGGACAGCAGGTCGTGCAGGACGGCGAGAGCCTGCGGCCCGTGCTGGCGCAGGAACCCGAGGGCGGCCGGGTAGCGGTGCTCGATCCGCACCTCAGGCTGCATCGCCATCACCAAGACTGCCGTCGGGGTCGATCAGGGCGAGGCGCAGTAGTGCCGCGGTAGGGACTCGCAGGGCCCCGCCGAAGGGGACGACGGGAATGCCTTCGGCGCCGTTCGTCTCACGCCACAGCCGGGTCAGCTCGTAGACCTGCGAGCGGCTGAGCTGGGTCAGTTCCTGCACCTGGCCGATCCGCAGGAACGGAGGAAGATCGTCGTAGCGCATTGCCACCTCCACACCACCCCAGGATTACACTGGCGTAATCCTTCATAGCATGATGGAATGCGGGAGCGGACAATGCAACACCCCAGCACCTCCCACCTGTCCCCCGTTTGAGACGGAGCGCCAATGGCCAAGGCCAAGCCCGAGGGCACCCAGCGATGGACGGCCAGCCAGGTCGTAGCTCACAACCTCACCCGGGCCCGTGAACTGCGCAGCCTCACCCAGACCGACGTCGCTGAGCGCCTCACCCGGCTCACCGGATCGAACTGGAGCCAGGCCACCGTCGCCCAAGCCGAAGGTTCCGTCGCCGGTCACCGCGTCCGCCAGTTCACCGCCAACGAGCTCGTCGCCCTCGCCCGCACGTTCGACCTGCCCGTCCTGTTCTTCTTCATGCCGCCCGATGACGGTGGGGGCCGCCTCGTGACAGACGATGCGAAGGCAGGCCTGCCCTGGGAGTACCTGCTGCTGCTCGTGCTCGGGCACCGCCAGAGCTTCCCGATACTCGCCGACCGCGCCGCCAACTGGTCCAACGTGCTGCGCCAGGGCATAGACATCCCACGCAGCGACACCTTCGCCGACCCCGACGCGATCGCCGCCGACATCGCCGGCAGCCTGCGCCGCCGCGAGCCTCTCCTTCCCCAGGACGTCCTCGCCGCGGCCTTCCACGGCCTCGCCGCTCGCCGCGTCCGCGGCGCCAAGCGGCCCGGTGACGATGTAACCGCGTTCGCCGACAACCTCCGCGGCCTGGCCGACGCGCTGACCGCCTTCAACAACTACCGACCCGGCGCCTTCATCGACGAGGACGTGGTCGGCGAGGTCGCCGAGCAGCGCCACAAGCGGGATCAGCGGCGCCGAGCTGCCTTCGCCGATCCCCCTGCAGAGGACGAGGACGACGAGTAGCGCCGCGCCTGCGATTGCCCGTCAGGTCGTTGCGGGCTGATCGCGCAGGAGGTTTTGATGGGCGTCGACCGGGCCGGGGAGCACCGCTACCAGCACCACACCATCGTCACCAACAGAGGCCACCTGGGCGACGGCCAACTCCGCGTCCTCGTTGCCGACGACAACATGGTCGCCGACTCGGAGGACCACACCGGGGCTGGCATTGCGCACCGACGTATGAGTGAGGCCGTCTCCGTCGGTGCGGAGGTAGTCAACCCACAGATCCCACGTCATGACGCCCCCAGCGTACGTCGGCGTCGACTTGGAAGCCTGCCTGCGAATACTCGTTGGCCGTTGCGCCACGCTGGCGTACACTTCGCGTGTCGGGTGCGCTAAGCGCTCGGAAGTGATGCCCGGGTACACCGCCGGACGACGGGACCCCGGGCATCTGCGCGTCAAGGCACGATGTCGGTGCGCTCGATGATCGTTCCGAGTCGAGCGAGGTAGTCGTAGCCGCCGCCGACCGTCGCGGCGGCGGCACCGGCGAGGACGTCGGGGAGCCAGAGCAACGGCTCGTCACTCGGGCGGGCGAACGAGTAGGTCAACGTCGGCGACGCCTTCCGTGAACGCTGCGCGCTCAGGATCGTGCGGCGATCCTGCCGGTCGTTGTGCTCCTGTCGGCTCTCGATCACCAGCGAGTCGACGCCTTCGGACCACAGATCCCACAACAACCGATTGAAGCCAAGAGCACGCACTCGGGCCTGCCGGACATCGGGCCCGAGGCGACCCACGTAGACGCGGCTGGGCGCGCCGAGCTCGGCGAGAGCTCCGACGATGAGCTGACGGCGCCGGTCGCCCTCCTCGTTCCAGTGGAGCCGCACCTGTCCCGGGAGGAGCAGCGAACGGGCGAAGTCGCGACCTTGCTCGAGGTCGCCGACGACGATGACGGCAGCCACGATGTAGAAGCCGTCGGAGCCGGTCCGGATCGACTCGTCGACGAAGGCCGTCATGATTCGGCCTGATCGAGGAGGCGATTCCAGGCCTCGATGGCGTGGGGGATCGACGGGCGAACCTGGTGGCGGTAGCCCTCGGTGGTGCGGGTGTCGATGTGCCCGGCGAGGTCGGCCACCTTCACGAGGTCGTCGAGCTGATCGGCGACGAGCGACACAAACGAGTGGCGCAGCTCGTAGGTGGTCCAGCCGGTGCCGAGCCCGGCGCTCTTGCAGAGCTCCTTGAAGGCGCGACGCAGGTTCGAGATCGCCATCGGGGTGCCGTTGCGGGTGCCGAACACGAACCCCTCTTGGTCGTAGAGGCCGAGCACCCGCGACTCTTCTCGATGCCGGAGCAGCGCCGCGACGAGCAGCGGATGCAAGCCGATGCGGCGCTTGCTCCGCTCGGTCTTGGGTGGTCCCTGCCCGACGTACTTCTTGCCGACCTCCATCGCCCGCTCCGCGACTTCGATGGTCGGCTCCTCGGAGTCGACATCGACGTAGCACCAGCGCAACCCAGCCAGCTCACCCGGGCGGAGGCCGCACATCAGCGCGGTCAGCCACATCGCGGGCCTCGGATCAGCGGGGATGGCGTCAGCGAGGAGCTTCTGAGCCTGCTCGATGGTGAAGCTCTTGCGCGGCTTGGATGGCTTGCGGGCGGGGAGCAGGACGTCGGCGGCCGGGTTGCGCTTGATGGAGCGCTTGCGCAGCGCGTGCTGGCAGGCCTGGTTCAGGTAGTTCCACGAGCGGTCGATCGTGCTCGTCGACTTCCCGTCGGCGTCCATCGCGGCGAAGACCTTCTCGAGCCGCTCGGTGGTGGTGCGATCGACCCAGAGCGGACCGATCGCTGGGCGGACGTTCGACCCGAGCAGCTGGCGAGCGTTCTCTATCGTGGCTTGCGCCTTCACGCGAGCGTGACGGGACTTCCTCGACGGCGCCACGTTCGGGCAGCCCGCCTCGAACCAGGCGTCGATCACCTCGCTGAAGGTGAGGGACCGCTGTCGGCGCGGCCCCGGGTCGAGCGCCTGCGCGCGCAGGGCCAGGAGCTCGTCGAGATCATGCTGGGCGTCAGCCTTGTCGGCGCGCTCAACCTTCCGGCGCGAGCCGTCGGGGAAGCGCACCCATGCCATCCACCGCTCGTTGCGCTCGTTCCACCGCACCGACGGCCGTTGGGCCATCTCGCACCTCCGACGTAGCCACCGGTGAAGAGGCTACGTCAAGGTGGCTACGTCGATCCAGCACCCTCGATCCGCCATGTCGTTTAGGTACTCTGACCTGGACTTTCTCGGTGGAGACGATGGGACTCGAACCCACGACCCCCTGCTTGCAAAGCAGGTGCTCTAGCCAGCTGAGCTACGCCCCCGGGGATTCAGCCGTCGCCGCTACGTGTGGCCGACCGACACCGTGAGTCGGTCATGGTAGCCGTGGTCCCGGAGTGCACCTCCACGGGAGCGCTGATCGCGGACACAGCCCAACGCTGCTCGTACCGTCGGGACGGACCCGCACGTGGGCTCCGCTCGGGCTGAGCAGGCGCGCGGCGCCATCCGGAACTCGACCAGCTGACCCCTTTGAGGCGGCGAGCGGAACACCTCGACGCTCGAGCACCAGTGCTATCGGCGTGGCCGATTGGTGAGGCCCGGGAGGTTGACCCCCAGTTGGCCGCCCGCCATCAGAACCTCCTCGAACTTGGTGGCGTCGAGGGGTCGGGAGAACAGATAGCCCTGCGCGTAGCGGATGCCGTGATTCCAGACGGCGACCCGCTCAGCCTCGGTTTCGACGCCTTCGGCGACGCAGGTTGCGGTGAGGCACTGGGCGAGGTTCGACACCGACTCTACGATCGAGTCGGCGCGTGGCTGCCGGCCGAGCTGGTTCACAAAGCTGCGGTCGATCTTGATGACGTCGATGGGCAGCTGCCGCAGGTACGACAGCGTCGAGTGCCCGGTGCCAAAGTCGTCGACCGATACCCTCGTCCCGATCGAGCGCAGCACTTGCAGCCGTGCCCCGATGCTCTCCAGATCGTCCGCGAGGATCCGCTCGGTGAGCTCAAGACAAAGATGCTGAGGGTCGAGCTGGGCGGCCCGCAAGGCGGTACGCACCTGTGAGACGAAGTCGGGTTGTGCGAGATTCTGCGCCGAGACGTTCACTGAGACCGTGAAGTGCCTGAGGGCGTACGTCCGGTGCCACCGGGCTGTCGTCGTGGCTGCTTCAGCCAGGACCCAGCTCGCGACGGAGCCGATGCGTTCGACGCGCTCGATGAACTCGTCGGGCATCAACAGCCCTCGCTCCGGGTGTTGCCAGCGCAACAGCGCCTCCGCTCCCACGACACGGCCAGTCTCGAGCTCGACGATGGGTTGGTAGTGCAGCAGGAACTCCCCGTGCTCGATGCCCCGCCGGACCTCCGCTTCGGTGCGACCCCGCATACGGTCGTGTTCGATGGTCGCGGTGCCCAGGCGCATCATCGATGGCAAGGTCGCGCCGATCGCGATGAAGAACGCGCCACGGACGCTCCAATCGCTGAAGGGCTGCGCGGAGCCGCTCGCCACGTCGCCCGGCGTGAGCGGTCCCGCCAGGACGGCCGCCGCCAGCGCAGTGGGAAGCGCTCCGACGAGCCCGAAGCGAACACCAGCGAACAGGATCGGGAAGTAGAACCAGTGCGGCGGAACGTGCGATGTCCCGCCCAGTCCCCAGGTGAACGTGAACGCCGCCAGCAGCTGAATCACGATCAGCACGACGGCGACGGTCGCCCCCCGCTCGATGGCCGTCCCGACCACCCTGACCGAGAGCCGATCCGATAGACGGTCCATCCTTCAGCCGGCTTTCTCGTGGGTCCGCGAGCGAAGTTCACCCCATCGTGAGTCATCGGCTCCGACTCCGCCCTACTTGAGCCATCCGTCCGACCCGTCAGCCCGACGAGCGTGCGCCTCAGTCCGCGAGGTGGGTGTTGAGCCAGAGCACGTCGGGGCGCGCGTAGTGGCCGGTGGGATCGAACATCCGCCGACCGGACGCGATCCGATCGAGGTCGAGCGTCGCGGTGACGATGCCCGCCTCGCCGATGAGTGGCCCCTCGATGATCCGGCCGCCGGGCGCCACGATCGTGGTGTTGCCGTTGGACATGTGGTCGGACGCATCGCCGTAGATCTCGTCGGCGCCGGGGAGATCTCGAGGCACGTCACATCCTCGGAGATACGCCGTGACGCCCACCACGAACACCTGACCCTCCTTGGCGATGTGGCGGAGCGTCGGTACCCACTCGTCGCTGTTGTCCCAGGTTGGCGCGAGGAGGACGTCGACGCCGCGCTCGTAGAGGGCCGCGCGGGCGAGCGGCATGTACGCCTCCCAGCAGATCAACGAGGCGACCCGCACGCCACCGATGTCCATCACGGTGAGCATCGGGCCTTGGCCGTTGGCCCACACCAGCCGCTCCGCTCCGGTCGGGATCAGCTTGCGGTGCAGACCGGCGATCTCACCGGCATCGTCGATGTACACCACCGCGTTGTAGAGCGACCCGGTCGGACCCCGCTCAGTGATCCCGAGCGCCACCCAGGTGGCCGTGGCTTGGGCCGCCTCCCGGATCGGGTCGAGCGCGGGACCCGGGATCTCCACCGCCTGGTCCTGGAAGCGCGCGTACCACTCGCCGTCGCTCCACGGGTTCTTGCGCCACAGCCAGTCGGGGTAGCCCGGCAGGAACGACTCCGGGAACACAACCAGATCGGCGCGATCGCCGGCCTCCTCGACGTGCGCGGCGGCGATCTTCGCGGTGGCCTCGCGATCGAGGTAGGCAGGAGTGGCCTGCACCGCGGCGACGCGGAACTCACCTCGGTCTTCCAGCATCACGAAGGCGGAGCGAAGAACTCCAGCGCGATGTTGTCGGGATCGCGGAACGACAGGCCGGACCCATAGGGGGCGTCGACGACGCCGCCGTGCTTGACGCCGATGTCGTTCAGCCGCTTCTCCCAGCCCTCGAGCTCGGCCCGGTTGGCGCACCCGAAGGCCACGTGGTCGAGCCCGGGGCGCAGCTCGTCGAACGCGTCGGAGCTCGTCGGCGAGGTGTGCTGGTGGATACCGAACAGGGTGCCGCCGAGGAGCCAGACGACGTGATGGAACGGACCCGTGTCCTCGTCGAGCACGGGGGCAGCCCCGAAGAGCTCCTGATACCACGGGCGGCTCTGCGCCAGGTCGGTCACGGTCACCGCGACATGGGCCACGGCCGGGAAGTCACTCATCACAATCCCCCTTCGTCACCTTCGTGAAGGGCACGAACCTACCGGTTTCGGCACGGCGTCGCTTGGCCGCCGTCGTCAGGCTGACGTGGCCGCGCCGCCGGTGCAGTATGGGACCGCTACAACGCTGGGGACACCGAAGCGGTTGCGGCTGTCGCAGGCTCGCTTCAGCAGGTCGACGGCGTCCGCCGCGAGCAACCAGCCGTCGCTCACGTTGTCCGCCACGGTGTCGGCGAACGCCGAGTAGTACGCCTCGTGGCTGCCGTACATCGCGAGCAGCTGCGCCTCGCTGAAGGGGATCGTCTTCCCGCCGAGCTGGCACGCGTTGGACACATAGGACGCGACGGGGTGCACGATCGGCGCCAGCCGGATGCCGCCGCGGGCGTTGCCGAACTCACCGGCCACCACCGAGCCGAGCCGATCGGTGTCGATCTTCGGACCGCTGGGGGCCACGGTGCCGTAGCGAACCCACCGCTCCAGGTGCGCGATCGCGGCAGACGTGGCGTAGTGCATCGGCATCGTGGCGCCGGCCAGCGTGCAGGTGGCCAGCATCGGATGCACCTGCTCGCCGTAGTTCCCTGCCTCGCGGGCGATGGCCTCCTTCTCCTGGCGACTCACCTTGGGCGCACTGGCCTGCGAGCGGGGGCCGTTCCCGAACACGGAGTGATATCCGATCCAGAACCCGGAATGCGCCGTTCCCGCGACCTCCCACAGGGCCACGTTGCCCTCTGGGTTCGAGTGCGCGCCCGGCGCCACGTCGGCGTCGCTCTCGAGGTGGATCACGGGCACGGGGGACGACGTCGGGCCGTTGCCACCGAAGGTGCCGTGGATGAGGAAGCCGTCGATCACGTCGGCGCTCGCTTGGTGCTGCTCGACGTAGGTCGTGAGACGGGCTGCGGACTGCGACTGTCCGGCGGCGAGCACGTAGTCGACCTCCAGCGTGCCCATCGGGTCGATCCCGTTCGATCCACCGGCCTTCATGGCCTTGGCGATCTGGCTGAACATGGCGTACGAGTACGCGTCGCCCGGGTGGTTGATCGCCTCGTAGCGCACCGGGTCCCACTTCTTCGGGACGAGCGGGTTGGGCACGACCGGTGTGTCGAGCCCGGCGGCCTGGGCGCTGACGTGCACCCAGGCGTAGCCCTCTCGCAGCAGCATCTCGTGGGCCTCGATGGAGTCGACCGCGTTCTCGAACTGGGCGGTGACGTTGACCCAGTCGAGCAGCACCGTGCCGTTGAAGTCGGGCCCGTTGCCCGGGGTGGTGTCGGGGCGAGTGACGATGACGCGGGTGGTGTAGGGCGCCGAGCTGGCCCCAGCCACCGCCGTGCCGCTGACGAAGTACTCCTGCTCCTCGTAGCCGTAGGCGTCGAGGTCGTAGAAGCTGTCCCAGAGGGCGTGGCCCTTCATGCCCGCGGGAGGGATCGTCACCTCAGGGAGCGGCACGGTCGTGCCCGGTCGACTCGGCCGGTCAGCCACCGCCGTGGCCGTTGGTGGGCCCACGGCGAGCCCCACCGCTACGAGGGACAGAGCTAGGGCGACACGCAGGCGCATGGGGGATCCAGTGGGTAGGCGAGACGTACGGGCGAAGGGTCGTTCTGTGCCGGAATGTCCGGTTCCTGCCGTGGGTCCCGCCCCGCCGACAGGACAGACCGTCCTGTTCAGTCCCGACTCGGGTGCGGAAAAGGGGTCAACTCGCCCACGGAGTCGGCCGATGTTGGGCGTGGAGGAAGCGAGACGCCTCGTCTCGGGACAGGGAACCATGGAGCACCTTGTGGCGAACACGATGAGCGATCAGGAGCTGGCCGCTCTCGCCGAGCTGCTCCCCGATGCGGTCGTCGTGATCGACGACACGGCCGCGGTGTGCTGGGGCAACCAGGCCGCGGAGCGCCTCATGGGCCGCCCCCTCGCAACGTGGCTCGGCAGCAACGGGTTGGACCTGCTGCACCCCGACGACCTCGGTCTGGCGATGGTTTCGCTGGAGAGCGTGCAGGCCAAGGAGGTGGGCACACCCATCGAGCTGCGCATCGCGACCTCGACCGGGTGGCTGCTCGTGGAGCTCGTCGGCGCACCACTCCCCGACGGGCGCCTGCTCATGACCATGCGCGACGTCACCCAGCGCCGTCGCTGGGAGGTGGCCGGCAACCAGACCGCCCTGTTCCAGTCGCTCGTTCAGAACGCGCCGACGATCACGATGCTGCTCGACGCGCACGGTGTGGTGCAGTCGGTCTCCGGGGCCATCACCCGTCACCTCGGACACGACCAGGAGGTGGTGAGCGGGCGCTCGCTCAGCCACATCGTCGACGACGACGACCACGCGGCGCTGGCCATCGCCCTCCACGACGCCCGCACCAGCACGGCCAGCAACCCCACGAACGTGGAGGTGCTCCTCTGGCACACGAACGGCACGCGGATCCCCTTCGAGCTCACCTTCGTGTCGCTGCTCGACGACCCCACCGTCGGCGGGTTCGTGGTCACCGGTCACGACATCACCCGCCTCCGCGCCGCGCAGGCCGACCTCGAGCAGCTCGCCAGCTACGACAACCTCACCGGCCTCTTCAACCGC
>JBQTKH010000075.1:0-6337 GCA_052386335.1 Microthrixaceae bacterium | reverse complement strand
GAGGCGCTCTTCGACACCGTCGAGGGAGCCCTCGATCTCGGCATCAAATGGCTCTCCGTCTACGCGTTCTCGACGGAGAACTGGCGCCGCCCGGCCGAGGAGGTGCGCTACCTCATGGGCTTCAACGAGCGGCTCCTGCTCACCCGTCGTGACGAGCTCAACGAAAAGGGCGTGCGCGTGCGCTTCATCGGGCGCAAGGGCTGGCGGGTGCCGAAGCGGGTGCAGCGCCACATCGACGACACGGAGGCCATGACCGCCCGCAACCGGGGCATGACCCTCACGTTCGCGTTCAACTACGGCGGACGCGCCGAGATCGTTGATGCCGTCCAGGCCCTCGTCGCGGAGGGCACGCCCGCCGAGAAGATCACCGAGCGGGCGATCCGAACGCGGCTCTACGCACCGGACATGCCCGACCCCGACCTCGTGGTGCGCACCTCGGGCGAGCACCGGATCTCGAACTTCCTGCTCTGGGAGATGGCCTACAGCGAGCTGATCTTCACCGAGACGCTCTGGCCCGACTTCCGGCGCGAGCACCTCTTCGAGGCTGTGGGGGAGTACCAGCGCCGAGATCGCCGGTTCGGCGGGGTGGACCAATCCGGGGGCGTGGAGCCTTAGGCTCGTCTCGATGGCGCTCTACCGGGACGAGGGGATCGTCCTGCGCACCCACAAGCTGGGTGAGGCCGACCGGATCGTGAGCGTGCTCACCCGGCGCCACGGCAAGGTCCGGGCGGTCGCCAAGGGCGTACGCAAGACCAAGAGCCGCTTCGGCGCTCGCATGGAGCCGCCGACCCATCTCGAGCTCCAGTTCTACGAGGGGCGAGGGGAGCTCCAGATCATCGACCAGGCCGAGACGATCGACCACTTCCGCGCCATCCGCGACGACCTCGACCGGCTCACGAGCGCGGTGTCGATGCTCGAGGCAGCCGACCAGCTCAGCCTCGAGGGCGAGGCGAACCCGGCGCTCTACCAGATGCTCGTCGGCGCGCTTCGAGCGCTCGCCGGCAACAGCGGCCCGCTCGTCGTTCCCGGGTTCTACCTCAAGGTGCTGTCCCTCGAGGGCTTCGGCTCCACGGTGGACGCGTGCATCGAGTGCGGCACCCAGGAGCGGCTCGTGTCCTTCGACCTCGACGCGGGAGGCGTGCGCTGCGCCGACCATCGTGCCGGCACCGCGCTGTCGCCCGAAGCGCTCTCCCTCCTGCAGGACATCCTCGGTGGCCGGCTCGGCGCTGCGCTCAACGCGCCACCGTCATCGGCCACCGCCGAGATCGACCACCTCGCCACTCGCTCGATGGAGCACCACCTCGAACGGCGGCTGCGCTCGGTGGCCATCCTCGACCGGGGCTGAGCAGGAGACCGTCAGAGGCTGAGGTCGTCGCAGGAGAAGCTGGTCGCACGGCCGAACGCGCTGTCGCCGATCGTCGCCTCGCTCGTGTGCGTGCCTCGCTCCACCAGCATCGTTCCGTCGAGCGTGTGCTCGGTGGCCCGCACCTCGTAGCGGTCGTCGCCCAGGTTGGTGGCCGTGTACGTGGTGAGGTCTGCGGTGGGATCGACGCGTGCATCGCACTCCACACCCGACGCGGTCCCGACGCTGCCGCCGACGGGCAGCTCGGCGGGTTCGCCCCCGGGAGCCGTCACCCGGGCGAGCTCGCACCCCACCAGGCGGGCCAGCCCGATGATCGTGGCCGAGGCGCCCTGTCCAGTGCGGGCCCAGAGCTCGTCGGCGCCGTCGCCGTCGACGTCGGCACCGCCGAGCACGCTCACGACGCTGTTGTCGTAGGTGGCGACGCGGAGGTCGGCGCCGCCTCCGCGGGCGAGGGCGACGTTCAGGTGCCACTCGGCCTCACCGAGCCGGTAGCTGCGGACGGTGTCGTCCCCGCCGTCGCCATCGAGGTCAGCGGTCTCGCTCTGGAGGTCGGCTGCCTCCTCGGACACCGGGTGGTCGGCGCACTGGATCGTCGCGATCGACGTCGTCGGGCCGGTGGTGCCGGTGGCTCCGGTGGTGGTGCTGGCTCCCGGGGTGGTGGTCGTGGTCGTCCCGGGTCCGTCGCCCTTGCTCGTGCCGCAGGCAGCGAGGAGGACGGCGACCGCGAGCAGGCAGAGCGACAGCTGGCGCATGAGATCGGCCTAGCCGCCCGAGATCGGGGTCCACGCCTGCGCGGCCTGGTCCCACTGGAACCACGCGCTCTGGGCCGGGTCCCACTGGATGTAGGTGTTGCGGGCGACGTCCCATTGGGGGCCGGTCGCGCTGAGCGTGGAGGCGGGCGCTCCCCCCGTCGTGGTCATGGGCGTGTACACCGGCGCGGCGAACGCTCCCACCGCCCCGGGCACGACGATCGGGGACCCCGCGGCGGCCCGACGCACGACATAGGTCTTGGCGACCATGTCGCCCACTCGGCGATGCCCCTGGGTGGTCAGCCCCACGATGAACCCCAGCAGGGGGATGAGGTACGGGAACGCGTCGACGACCCAGAGGATCCAGCGCACGAAGGCCTTCACGAGGCCAGGTCGGCGACCGTCCTCGCGCACGGTGCGGATCCCGACGAGCAGCTTCCCTGGCGTGGCCCCGGTGAGGCCCTGCAGCACCACGAGCAGCAGCAGGGTGGCCCCCCAGTAGTAGAGCGAGCTCGTCCCGTCGATCGAATCCGCGAAGTACACGCGGTCGTCGACCTCCGCGAAGTTGAGGCACACGCCCGAGCTCTGCTCGATGTAGGTGTCGCAGAACGCTTGGGGATCTTGGTTCAGCGCGTCGACGCTCAGGTACTCGAAGCTGGCGGAGACGAGGAGGATCGCCGGGATGAGGATCAGCGCGGCGTCGATCAGCGCGGCGACGACTCGCCGTCCGAACACCGCAGTGGGGTCGATGACGGACGAGGGAGAGGCCATCGATCCGTTCTACCACCCGGGTCGCTCGACCCTTCCCCGCATCTCGTGATCGCCGCGGGGGCGTGCACCAGTACCCTTGCCGCCCATGTCCGCGACCCCCGACCCTGATCCTGCGCTGTTCGACAAGGTCGTGAACCTGTGCAAGCGCCGCGGGTTCGTGTTTCCGTCCGCGGAGATCTACGGCGGCTTCCGGTCGACCTACGACTACGGGCCGCTCGGCGTGCTCATGCTGCGCAACGTCAAGGATGCCTGGTGGCGCTCGATGGTGCAGCTGCGCCACGACGTCGTGGGCCTCGATGCGTCGATCCTGAGCCCACCGCCTGTGTGGGAGGCCTCAGGCCACCTGGCCAACTTCACCGACCCCCTCGTCGACTGCAAGAGCTGTCACGAGCGGTTCCGGCTCGACAAGCTCGACGACCCGCACACCTGCCCGAGCTGTGGCACCAAGGACAGCTTCACCGAGGCCCGGCAGTTCAACCTCATGTTCAAGACGCACGCCGGGCCCGTGGAGGGCGCCGGCCACGAGGTGTTCCTGCGCCCCGAGACGGCCCAAGGCATGTTCCTCAACTTCAAGAACGTGCTCGAGACGTCGCGCAAGAAGCCGCCGTTCGGGATCGCGCAGGTCGGCAAGTCGTTCCGCAACGAGATCACCCCCGGCAACTTCGTGTTCCGCACGCGCGAGTTCGAGCAGATGGAGATGGAGTTCTTCGTCCCGCCGGGCGAGGCGCAGCAGTGGTACGAGTACTGGTGCAAGGAGCGCTTCGACTGGTACGTCGCCCACGGGATGCCCACCGAGAAGCTCCGGCTCCGCGCCCACGACGCCGACGAGCTGTCGCACTACTCGTCGGGGACCTCCGACGTGGAGTTCCTGTTCCCGTGGGGGTGGGACGAGCTCGAGGGGATCGCCAACCGTGGCGACTACGACCTCACCCAGCACGCCACCCACTCCGGCGAGCGCCTCGAGTACTTCGACCAGACCGCCAACGAGCACTACGTGCCCCACGTGATCGAGCCCGCCGCCGGGGCCACCCGCACGATGATGGCCTTCCTCATGGCGGCCTTCGACGAGGACGAGGTTGGCGGCGAGGTGCGCACCGTGCTGCGCCTGCACCCGCGCCTCGCGCCGTACAAGGTGGCCGTGCTCCCGCTGTCCAAGAAGGACACGCTCACGCCGGTGGCCCGTGAGGTGTTCGACCTGCTGTCGCCCCACCTGATGTGCGATTACGACGAGACCCAGGCCATCGGGCGCCGCTACCGGCGCCAGGACGAGGTGGGCACGCCGCTGTGCGTCACCGTCGACTTCGACACGCTCGACGACCATGCGGTCACGGTGCGTGACCGGGACACGACCGAGCAGGTGCGGGTGCCGGTCGCCGATCTGCTCGCTGAGGTGCAGTCGCGCGTCGGGTAGATCGGACCATCTCACTGATGAGATCGGACCTAATGCGGCGACCATCGTTGAGGTGCACCGCGGGTGTGCCTAGTCTGAGGGGCAACGAGGGCTGTTCCCGCCCGCCCAGCCCTCGCCAGCAGCGGCCGCCAGACGTCCCTCCCGTGGACGCGGCGGTCGTTGCGCGTGTGCGCTCGCCGCCCGGTCGAGGTCCACGACCCCATAGGCTCCGCGGTCGTGCCGCTCGTCTACGCCTTCGATCACAAGCACCGCCGCCCCCCGATGGAGCAGAAGGACCTGCTCGGCGGCAAGGGCGCCAACCTCGCCGAGATGACCTCGGTGCTGGGCCTCCCGGTGCCCCCCGGCTTCACGATCACCACCGACGCGTGTCGCTCGTACCTCGAGGACGGCTGGCCGACGGCGCTCGACGCCGAGGTGTCCGTGGCGATCCGTCGTGTCGAGCGCGCGATGGGCAAGACGCTCGGCGACCCAGACGATCCGTTGCTCGTGAGCGTGCGTTCCGGCGCGAAGTTCTCGATGCCAGGGATGATGGACACGGTCCTCAACCTCGGCCTCAACGACGCGTCCGTCGTGGGGCTCGCCGCGCAGACCGCCGACGAGCGGTTCGCATACGACTCCTACCGACGCTTCATCTCGATGTACGCGCGCATCGTGCTCGGTGTCGATGGCGACGAGTTCGAGCACCTGCTCGTCGCCGCACGCGGCTGGGACCAGGTCGACGACGACGCGCACATCACCGCGCGCACGCTGCAGCGACTGTGCGGCCGGTACCAGGAGCTCGTCGAGAAGAAGACCGGTGCGCCGTTCCCCCAAGACCCCACCGCGCAGCTGCGCGGCGCCATCGAAGCTGTCTTCGCCTCGTGGGGCGGGATGCGAGCTGTCGCCTATCGCCAGCGCGAGCGGATCCCGCACGATCTCGGCACCGCCGTGAACGTGCAGGCGATGGTCTTCGGCAACCGCGACGACCAGTCGGGCACGGGGGTGGGCTTCACGCGCGACGCGTCCACCGGTGAGGCGGTTCCCTACGGGGATTTCCTGCTCAACGCGCAGGGCGAGGATGTCGTGGCGGGGATCCGCAACACCGACGACCTCGACGGCCTTCGGCGCACGTTCCCCGCGATCCACGCGGAGCTGCTCAAGATCTTCGCCAAGCTCGAGCGCCACTACCGGGACATGTGCGACACGGAGTTCACGATCGAGCAGGGCAAGCTCTGGATGCTCCAGACCCGAGTGGGCAAGCGCACCGGCGCAGCGGCACTGCGCATGGCGGTGGAGATGACCACCCAGAAGGGCTGGAAGATCAGCCAGGCGGAGGCCATCGCCCGGGTGACGGCCGACCACCTCGACCAGGTCCTGCACCCGCACTTCCGTGCCGGTTCCCGGACGGTGATCGCCACCGGCTTGGGTGCTTCGCCCGGAGCGGGCGTGGGTCGCGTCTACTTCACCGCTGACGCCGCGGTCGACGCCGTGGATCGCGGCGAGGCGGTGATCCTCGTGCGCAACGAGACCTCGCCCGAGGACGTGCACGGCATGCAGGTCGCGGAGGGCATCCTCACCGCGCGCGGTGGGCTCGTGAGCCACGCCGCGGTGGTGGCCCGCGGGTGGGGGATCCCGGCCGTGGTCGGCGCCGACAGCCTCCACATCGACGACGACCAGTTCACCGCCGGCAACGTCGTGGTCCGCCAGGGTGAGGTGATCTCGATCGACGGCACCACGGGCGACGTCGTGCTGGGCGCCGTGGCGCTCGAGAGCGCAGAGCCGCCGGACGCGTTCTACACGTTGCTCAGCTGGGCTGACCGCGTGCGACGAGGTCGGATGGCCGTGCGAGCCAACGCCGACACCGGACCGGACGCGGCGGTGGCGCGCGCCGTCGGCGCGGAGGGGGTCGGTCTCTGTCGAACCGAGCACATGTTACAGGCCGAGGATCGGCTCCCGATCGTGCGGGCCATGATCCTCGCGTCGACGCCCAAGGCCGAGGCCAAGGCACTGGAGCGCCTCCGCGTCGCCCAGAAGAAGGACTTCCTCGAGATCCTCGAGGCGATG
>JBQTKH010000074.1:0-15467 GCA_052386335.1 Microthrixaceae bacterium | reverse complement strand
TCTCCGGTGGGCTCCCGACGCTGGCGGTGATCCCCGAGGTGGACAAGGGCCACGACGGGGCCTTCGTCGCCGCCCGCGACGACGCCCGCAGCCCACAGGCCGAGGCCTTCCGGTCGCTGCGCACGGCCGTGAAGTTCGCCGGCCTCGACCGGCCACTCAAGGTCATCCAGATCACCTCGTCGTCGCAGGGCGAAGGCAAGACCACCGCGGTTGCCAACCTCGCCGTGGCACTGGCCCAGGGCGGTGACCGAGTGGCTGTCGTGTGCTGCGACCTGCGGCGCCCCAAGGTGCAGGATCGCTTCGGCGTGAACCTCATCCCCGGCCTCACCGACGTGCTGGTGGGCGACGCCCCCCTCGCCGAGGCGCTGCGCCGCTACGAGGCCAACATCCTGGTCCTCCCCGCCGGCTCACCACCGCCGAACCCGAGCGAGCTGCTGGCCAGCAACCAGGCAGCCGCCGTCATCAAGGCCCTGGCCGAGGAGTTCGATGTGGTGCTCGTGGACTCCTCGCCCGTGCTCCCCGTCACCGATGCCCTGGTGGTGAGCCGCTTCGTCGACGCCACCCTCGTCGTGGTCGACAGCCGCTCCACGGCCCGCAAGGCCGTTCGCCGCACCCTCCAGCTCCTTGCCCAGGTCAACGCCCCGGTCCTGGGCGTCGTCTTCAACGGCGCTCCCGTGGGCGGCAGCTATGGCTACGGATACGGCTACACCTACGAGAGTGAGCGGCCCCGCCGCCCGCAGCGCACCCAGGCCTCAAAGAACTTGGAAGCGTGACCTCCCTCTGAGCACTTGCCCGATCCGTGGAACCAGTGCGTCGTGAGTGGTTCAGCTCTGGGAACGCCTGGCCCCGATCGCAACTCGAATCGATCGAGCCAGCTCCCCTCGTCGCGTGCGGTCACCGCGAAGGGCTGCCCCAAGCCAGCGCCCAGCGAGCACGCCAGCCGAGCCGAAACGAGCTAGCCAGGCGACGGCAACGCTCCGGTGCTTGTCGAAGTAGTTGAGCGCCCCCTTGAGATACTCGACCTCGAGGTCGCCACGCCCGCCCACCGTCGCACTTCCCTTGTGAAGCACGCTGGCACCCGGCCAGAACACGACGCGCCAGCCACTATGCGCCATCCGTTGGTGCCACTCGGTTTCCTCGCCCCCGACCAGCGACACCTCATCCATGAGCCCCACGTCGGCCACCGTCTGGCCGCGCACCACCACAAAGGCACCCCTGAAGGTATCGACATCCACGCATTGGTCGTGTGACCACATCCGAGACCGACCCGCTCCCGGAGCTATCAACCGAGTGATCATCGATGCGACACGTCCAGTTCCCAGGTGATCGCGCAGTCCAGCAACCCCGACGAGCAGCCTGGGGACCGTCGGAAACGAGTACGTCGATGGCTGCAGGGTGCCGTCGAAGTTCAGCAACCGAGGGCTCACCGCGCCGATTCGCTCGTTTCCGGGGAGCTCAAGGAACCGAAGCAGCGCAGGAATCGCCTCCAACGGAACACGGACATCGTCGTTCGCTAGGAGGTAGTAGCGGGCTGGGAATCGGTTCATGACGTCGTTGTGATTCGCTGCAAATCCGAAGGGCTGCCCGCGATCGATGATGTGCGTAGCGCCGACGCGCTCCAGCGCCACTCGAGACGGTGCGTCGGCACCGTTTCGAACGACAACGATGCACGCCGAAATGTCCGCGCTCAACAATGAGCTGCGAATGGTTTCCACGCAGTGCAGCAGGAGCCCGGCCTCTGACCCCGAGACGATCGACACCACAAGCATCGCGGGGTTGGTGTTCGGCACGATCTACACCTCCCGCCAGCTGACGAGCGTGCTGCGAACGCTCCCAATGGTCAGGACAGCGAGGAGCCAGATGCCGAGCACGAACGCGATGGCGACGGCCTGCTCTGCCCCCACGCGGTGCAGCACCGGAACACCTACCGCGAAGAGCCCCAGTGCTGCCCCGGCGTTGCGGACGCTGACCGGCCGTTCGTGTGCGGCATCGAGAACGCTTCTGAGCGTGATGAAGAGCGCGTATGGGGCAATCGCCAGCGCCATCAGTCGAACCGTGGGAACGGCATCAACGAACGAGCTTCCGAGGTAGAGCCGCACCCAGGTTGGCGCAGACAGCGCGAGTGCTGCCGAGCTGCCGACCGCGAGCACCACCGAGATCGGCACCAAGAGGCGCAGGTGGTCCCGAGCCTCGGCGACCCTGCCTTGACCAATCAGACCGCTGAGGTGCGGCAGCAACACAACCGAGATCGGCGTGAACAGTGATCCAACCAGCGTCACCAGGGACATGCCAACGGAGAGGTACCCC
This sequence comes from Microthrixaceae bacterium, assembly GCA_052386335.1. Taxonomy (GTDB): domain Bacteria; phylum Actinomycetota; class Acidimicrobiia; order Acidimicrobiales; family VFJN01; genus VFJN01. The sequence continues at coordinate 13,160 of JBQTKH010000074.1, read as the reverse complement.
GCCCTCACGAGCGACTCTTGGCTCGCGGCAACGATCGGTGGAACAGCAAAGAGCCCGAACAGGCACAGCTCGCCCGGGATCCGACGCGTGCCGAACCTCAGCAGGCCTCCCATGCGCGTCCGAGCGGCGGCAACGTCAGCGCGTTGAAACAGCCACGGGCGCTCGGCCACCATCGAACCGGCGAGCCATAAGGCGCCGGTGGCGAAGAGCACGTCCGCGACACCTCGAAAGACGATGACCGTGGCGAGTGGGACCACGCCGACGTACCAAACCAGGAGACGATTCGCGGCAGTCATGCGAAATCGTCCGCGCAGAGAGGCGGTAACGAGTGCACACGAGCAGCTCCCGAACAGCATGAGGGCCAGGGCGAAAAGGACGCCGCGATGGCCCGCACCGCCAAACACGAGTGGCCCCCACGTGGAGGGGGCCGCGACGAGCGCCGCCGCCACCACGAACGCGGCCGCGGCCACGGGGATCGCTGCGGCGAGGAGGAACGCCTCGGACTGTCGGTCAGCAGTCGCCGGCCCGTCTTGGTGAGCGTGTTGGGCAAGGACCCTCGGAAGGGCGATCCCCATGCCGAGCAGGAGAGCGGGCTGCAGAAGAGCGAGGAGGCGGTAGGTGACTGCGTACTCCGCGAAGTCTGTCGGCCCCCACCGGCGAGCAGCGATCGCGGGTACCAACGCTGCGAGCACGAGTCCGAGGGCGTCTGCGCCCATCGCGTGGCCGTAGTGCGTCCAGATGCGAGCGGGCCCGCGGTCGAGGGGTTCAGGCTCACCGCTCGTGGAATCCGCGGTGTCCGGCCAACGATGAGCTCCGTCGCCCTGAACCGCCGTGCCAGACAAGGCGTTCGGGTGGACGCCCCGCCCCAACGCCGTCGTGTGCCGTCGTACCCGTGCGCGGAAGACGCTCACGGGCGCGTCCGGAACCCCGGTGTGCGCACGACCCGAGCGGGCAGGGCGCGCTCGGCCCCAGGCGCGGGCGCCCAGGCCAACGCAGCGCCGCCGAGGACGCGCGGGCTCGGCGCAACGGCCACCCGGTAGAGCAGCCCGAATGTCGGGGCAAGCGCCAGGATCAGGAACCAGAAGTTGAAGTACGTCAGCGAGAAGATGGGGGCCCACAACAGGAGCGAGAACACCAGCGCTAAGACAACCAGACCTGGAACTCGGACAACTCCGCGCGCCGCTCGTTGGCTCAACACGGTCGCCCACCAGCCCATGGCCGCGAGCACGATCGCCATCCCCGCCGCGCCCAGATCGGCGAGCAGTGCGAGATACCAAGTGTAGACGTTGATGCTCGACTCGTAGGAGTTCGGTGCGAGCTGCACCGGGATCAGGCCAGCACCCGTTCCCCTGCTTCTCCCTCCCACCAGTTCACGCAGGCCAGCCACGGTGGCTGCCTCGCCTGTTTGGTTCGGATCGAACCCCCCGTCGAGCACCTGCGACAACGCCGACGGCGGGCCTCCGAACGCGTACGCGATCGTTTGAGACACGTCCGCGCCTCCGCCTGCTCGGCGCTGCGTGACGGCCGACACGATCCCAACGGCGGCGACCACGACCACCAGCAGCACAGCGAGGTTCCGCGCGCGACCGATGCGCCGGACGGAGCCCTGCCGCGCCGAGATCCACACGGTCGCGAACAGGGTGAGCGTGATGAGCATCGAGCTCTTGGTCGACAGGATGTACGACTGGGCTGCCGCAGAGCTGATGAAGATGAGCGGAGCCGGTCGTCTGAGCCCTCTCGCCATGACATCGATGGCGATGAGCACTGCGCCCACGTACATGATGGCCTGGGCCGCGCGGTACTCGATGCCGCCGCCGAGGCCGACGCCAAAGGCCTCCCGGTAGAAGATCCCATTGACGTAGTTGGTCTGCTGCACGACAACCGCCTGATACGCGGTCCACGTGTACCAGACAGCGATCGCGGTGACCGTCCAGACCGCAACGTTGCACGCCCGAGTCCGCCTCGGGAGGACCTCGATCACCGTGTCGACGGGCTCAGCTGACTTCCTTCGAGCAAGGCCGGACCCCGCGACGACTGCAAGCGCACCGCCGACGATCGCAGACGCTCCCAGGGGTCCGAAGGGCACGTCAGGGATGAGCAGCTGCTCAAGCCCGAGAGAGACGAAGAAGACGATCGCCAGGATCGAGCCCGCGTTGCCCCAGGTGCGGAAGGCCGCCTTGCACCCCACCGCGATGAGAGCGAGCGACAGCAGGGACTCGAGCCGAACCAGGTTCATCGCGGCCGCGAGCCTAGTGTTGCCCCGAGGGGTCCCCCGCCCAGGCGGTCCACGCCTACTGCGCGCGCAGATCTGAAGCGCCGCTTCGAGTTCGGCCGCACACTCAGTCGCGCCGGACCCGCTCCGGGAGCCCGATCGTTGAAGCCCCCGAGTCTAAGGTTGGGTTCATGAGCAACGACCCTCAGGACCCCGGAGACCGGAAGCTCTTGGAGCAAGAACTCCACGATCACCTTCGCGATGAACACGCCACAATTGACCCAAGGGCACTCGCCAACAAGAAGTACTATGCCGTCGACCGGGCCAACGTCGACTTCGTTCACGACTGGCTCCAAGAGCGCGTAGCCGGGAAGCGAGTCCTTGACTACTGCTGCGGCCAGGGCATCTATACGCTCTGGCTTGCCGCGCATGGAGCTGAGGCATACGGCATCGACATCTCACCCGTGTCCGTTGAACGGGGGAGACATGAAGCGTCGCGCCTCGGCCTGGATTCTGCCCACTTTGAGGTAATGGACGCTGAGGAGATCGCCTTCGAGGATGGGTTCTTCGACTACGTGGTCATCAATGGCGTGCTCCACCACCTTGACCTCGACAAGTCGTACGCCGAGCTGGCACGCGTCCTGTCACCGACTGGGTCAGTGGTGGCCACGGAAGCCCTGCGTCACAATCCGATCATCCATCTCTACCGAAAGCGGACACCGCTTGCGCGATCGATTTGGGAGGTCGACCACATCCTCGGACGCCCCGAGATCTTCCGAGCGCAAGAATACTTTGGTGAGGTCCGGATCCTGCGCTGGTTTCACTTGGCAACAATCGGCGCCGTCCCGTTGCGCAACGCGGCATTGTTCAAGCGGGTGCTCGCACTACTGGAGGCGGTAGATCGGGTGATCTTGAGGCTTCCCGGCCTTCGGTGGATGGCTTGGATGGCCGTGTTTGAACTCAGGGAACCTCGCGCCCGGCGCGATGGAGATAAGACGTAGTTCATGTGAGCCGTCTTAAGGATTCGATCCTCTGTGCTGCGTTCCCATACACCTGTGAAGCGACGAACTTCGCCTCAAACAGAGTTGCTGCATTCCGACAGGTCTCGGCGACCTGCGCCCTGTCGGCGCTGAGCTGCTCGAGTCGAGCACACAGCTCATCGCTGTTGTCGTACCCAAAGCCTGCACCGTGCTCGGCGAGAAGTCCGCGGGCTCTGCCGCGGATGCTCGTGGCGACGACGAGTCCCGCAGCGCAGTACTCGATGATCTTGTTGGGCAGGGAGTCGTCGTACACGTTCGATGCCACGTAGGGGGCAATACCGATGTCGGAGCGCGAGAAGACGTCCCAGAGCCCGGCTCGATCGAGGAACCCCACCACGGTGATGTCCTCACGCGTTTCTGCCACCTGCCTCAGGTGCGGGGCCTGCTCTCCCGAACCGCAGATGGTGAGCTGAGCCCTCAGCGTCCGTTCGTTCAACCTGGCGAGCGCTTGCGTGACCGTGTCGAAGTCGAGCCAGTCCGTGAGTGCGCCCGCGAACACCATCTGGAGCGGACCTTCCCTCACGCTCCTCGTCGGGCTCACATCGGGGACGTCGTAGCCGTGCGGGATGACCGTGTCCGCGGGCCGTCGGGCCCGGCCGGACTGATGCACTCCCCACTCGAGATACGGCTCTGAGCTCGCCCAGATCGTGTCCGCGCGTCGAAGGGCGGACCGGGTGGCCGCGGCCATCACCGCGACGCCGGTCCGCCTAGTCCGGCTCGGCGCAGCGCTCGAGAGCACATCGGGCCACTTGTCACGCACGTCGACGATCCGATGCGCGGCGCGGCAACGCAGGGTGGCGGCAAGGGCAAGCTCGGGCGGTGGGAGCGAAGCCACGACGACGTCGGGAGCGCGCCGCCCGATCGATGCGAGAACGAACGCAACCGATAGGAGCGCGTGATCGATCCATCGGCGAGGTGAGATGTTGGACGCATAGCCGCACGATCGCAGGAGGCGGAGCCGAGTCCCGTCGGGCAAGGTTCGCCGGGCCTTCCCGCGCCGATGTCGCTTGCCCGTGTGGTCGAACCTCGAGCTCCACCAGACCACGTCGTGACCTCTGGCGGTCAGCTCTCGCGCCAACAAGCCAGCGCGCATGATCCGCGGGTCGCCTTCGTCGATCGGCAGCGGCTCTCCTATCGTGAGAAGCCACACCCTCATGAGCGAACCCCGATGGCGTACAGCATGATGTGCCTGGGCCTCTCGGTGCCGCGACTGAGTGGTTCGTGGGGCACACGGTCATCGTCCAGCTCAAAGTCGTCCATTGTTCCGGCTCCCCGTCCGAGCAAGCGCTTCAGCTGCCCTCGGCGATGCAGGGTCCTCGGTATCAGCCCCAGGCGGCCCGCCAAGCCTCGGGCGATCCTCACGAGGGGTGTCTCGTCTTCCACCGCGAACGCGCCGCGCATGTCCAAGCTTGAACACCATGGGGTCAGCCACGTTTGCATCGTGTCGGGGTGTGGGTACCGGGTTGCGAACGGCGAGGCGACAAATCCTGGCCGACGCGAGTCGGGCCAGGAGACGATGATGTGCCCGCCCTTTGCTGTCACCCGCGCGAGCTCAGCGATGGCGGCTGGCTGATCCTCGATGTAGTAGATCGCCTCTGGCAGTGCCGTGACCATCGCTGCGCCAGAGCGCAGGGGAAGTTCCTCCGCGGTTGCGTTGCTCACGGGAGCGGACTGTGACGCGATGCTGAGATTGGCCAGTGAGATGTCAATGCCAACTGCCTGCCGGCCCGACTCACGAAGCCGGTTCAGGCCGACACCTGACCCACATCCGACCTCGACGACCACGTCACCGGGGCAGGAGAGCGACCGGATGAGTGAGTACCGAGCGGCCGCACACTGCAGCTGGAACGCTGATGCCGGGGTGTCTGGGTACTCGGTGATCCGCTCGAACCGGGGACGGTCAGCCAACGCGGGCCCAGGACACATACGGATCCCACGGCAGACGCGTCAGCTCGAGTCGATTGAGCCCCACCGCGTCCATGGCTGCCAGCGTCTCCCCAGGCCAGCGAGGATTGTCGAGCTCGTCGAAGGCGATCACGGCACCACGGGGCATCCTGGGAAGGAAGGTCTCCAGTGCCGCCCGCGTGGGCTCATACAGGTCGAAGTCGAGGAACAGAAGCGACACGACCGTCTCGGGATGCGCCTCCAGGTAGGCGGGCATCGTGACCGCCGCATCACCACGAACGAGGCGCACCTTCTCGATGTGGCCCAAGAACCGATTGCGGTCGTGGACCTCAACGAGCTCCTGGAGCTCAGCCTCGGAGTCGGCGGCCAAGTCGCCGACTCCGATCTCGTCAGCACCCTGGTCCTCCGCGATGAGCGAGGGAAATCCAGAGAACGTGTCGAAGCCCACGATCCGGCGAGTGAGGTTCTCGGGCTCGAGCGTCGTCGAGCAGTGGTACCAGCTCATGAGACCGAATCCCTCGTGCACTCCGCACTCGATGATCGACCCCTTCACATTGAGCACGTGCTTGAAGAGCTCGTAGCGGACGAGGAACCTCTTCAAGTCCTGCCGCCGCACGTACCTGGGGAAGTTGGCGAGCTTGGTGACGGTAGGGGAGGGTGAGGTCTCGAAGGCAGCGGCCAGCGCTGTCTCGCTGTCTCGCTCGTCGTCTGTCCGCAGGTTCTTCACGGTGAGGCCACCTCGGCTAGGGCATCGGCATCGATGCCGGTCATTCGCTCGATGGTTGGTCGAACGTCACTGCCGAGCATCGATTGTGCGGTGAGCACCAGGGTTCGCAGGTAGAGACGAAGGGAGCGACGTTCGACGTAGGCAAGACCGAGTGCTGTCTTTCCTGGGGCTATCAGCCGTAGGTAGGCAGCGTCGGCATCTACGGCCCCGGCGAGGCGGTCGCCCTCGTCGCTGAACCAGATCGATGCGAGATCAGTCATCCCAGGACGGACGGTGAGTAGGCGGGACTGCCGCTCGTCGTACGCGTCGACAGCCCACTGGATCTGAGGCCGGGGGCCAACCAGGCTCATCTCGCCTTTCAAGATGTTGAGGAGCTGTGGCAGCTCGTCGACCTTTCGGCGCCGGAGACGAGCGCCGAAGGGCGTGACCCGGGCATCGGTGCTGGAGGTCGACGATGCGCCTCGGTCGGCTCCGACTGCCATCGTGCGGAACTTCTTCATCTGGAAGACCTGCCCATGTCGGCCAACTCGGGGCGCCCGATACAGGATCGGCCGACCCTGCTTGAGCACCGCGAGGAGCGCGGTCGCGAGCAACACGGGAGCGAGCACGGCCACGATCGTTGTCGCGAGCACCAGGTCCACCACGCGGAGTGCACGGTCGGTCATTTCTGGCTCTCCGGCAAGCTACAGCCAGCAACCAGATGCGCGATCCGACTCGCGATTGAGCGTGCGTCGAGTCCCTTCTGCTCTCGGAGCCACTCCGTCGAGCCAACCTCGCGGACGAAGTCGTCGCCGAGCGTAAGCGCCAGGTACCCCACGGGGGCCACGCCGGCTTCGATGCATGTCTGCGCGAAGGTCGTCGCCAGGCCACCCACCCGACCGTGTTCCTCAACCACCACCACAGGACCGCGGGAAGCTGCAGCGAGAGCCTTGGCCTCGTCAAACGGGCGCAATGACACGCACGATTCGACCGCGAGGTCGACGCCGTCCGCCGCGAGGATCTCGGCCGCCAGCATCACTTCGCCGACGATGGCGCCGTAGGCCAAGACGGTGACGTCTCGACCGGATCGCATGGTGTTCATCTTGCCGGGAATCGTCGCACGCACCTCGGGATGCGTTGCAGCGGGGGCACCACGGTCAACGCGGATGTACACCGGGCCGGGCCAGTCGCACGCGGCGTCCGTGAGGTGATGTATCTCGCTTGCCGTCGACGGGGTGAACAGTGCGAGGCCTGGCGTCGCCGATAGGGCGCCGAGGTCATCGGAGGCGTGGTGTGATGCACCCAGCGGCCCATAGCCGAGGCCACCACCTACTGAGACGATTCGTACCGGGAGACGGTGGTAGCAGATGTCGTTGCGCAGCTGCTCCAGAGCCCGGATCGTGGGGAAGTTCGCGATCGAGTAGACGAACGGTCGGAAGCCTTCCAGGGCGAGTCCGGCTGCCATGCCCAGCATGTTCTGCTCACTCACCCCGGCGTTGATCAAGCGATCAGGGAACTCCGAGGCCAACCCGTCGAGCACCCCGAAGCCGAGGTCGCCCGTGAGGAACACGATCTGGGGGTCGTGCGCCATCCGCTCAACGACCCTCCGGATCAACGTGTCTCTCATTGGGTCGTGAGCTCGAGCAGGGCTGCCTCGAGCTCGTCTCCCTGTGGCGAGCGGTAGTGCCAGAGCACCGAGTTCTCCATGAAGGAAACGCCCCGACCCTTGACGGTGTGGGCGATGACGCAGTGAGGGAGGTCGACCTCCATCAGCAGTGCCGCCTCTAGCTCGGCGTGGTCATGCCCATCGACCTCGGACACCTCCCACCCGAAGGCCCGCCACTTGTCGCCGAACGGTTCGAGGGCAAGCGTCTCCTCAACCGAGGCCAAGCTCTGCAGCTTGTTGTAGTCGACGATGGCGACCAGATTCGAGAGCCTGTGATGGGACGCGAAGAGCGCCGCCTCCCACGTTGATCCTTCGTCGCAGTCGCCCTCGCTGAGCAGAGCGATCACTCGATGACCCAGCCCACGGTGCCTCCCAGCAAGCGACATCCCGGTGGCGATCCCGAGCCCGTGTCCAAGTGCTCCCGTGGACACCTCGACCCCAGGGACCTCCGACGAGACGTGGCCCGAGAGCATCGAGCCGTCGCCGCAGTGGGTCAGCAACGTCTCGACGCCGATGTAGCCGAGCTCAGCGAGCGCGGCGTAGATGACAGCACCAGCGTGGCCCTTCGACATGACGAACCGGTCTCGCTCCGGATCCTGTGGGTCGGCGTGCAGGGAGAGAACACGTCCGTAGAGCACGGCGACGATGTCAGCGCAGCCGAGGCAGCTACCCACGTGTGACGACCCGCCCGCGCTCGTCATCTCGACGACGTGGCGGCGAAGACGCGCGGCGAGTGCTGAGGTGTCCTGGACGGGAAGGGATCGCACTAGCCACGGACCGCCACGACAGCCTCGATGACGGCGTCGACGTCCCGGTCCTCGAGGTACTGGTGGAGCGGTAGCAGGAGGAGCCTCCGAAGCAGGTCCGAGGTGCGCGGGGTGGCGTCCCCGGTGCTCAGACCCTCGAAGTCGGTGATCGCCCTGCCACCCCACGGCAGCGCGGTGCCGATCCCCCGCTCAGCCAAAGCGGCCCGGAGCTGATCCCGGTCGGCTGCTTCGATCTCAAAGTTCTGACAGACATCGAACCGCCCGCCAGAGTCGAGCTCCGGCAGTCGCATGGAAGACACCTCGGCCAACTCCACGGTGTACCTGGCTGCGATGTCGCGGCGACGGAGAACGTCAGCCTCATAGTGCTGCAGTTGCACAAGAAGCACTGCTGCTTGGAGGTTGTCGAGCCGGGAGTTGCGTCCCCAGGACCTCACCTCGCCGGCGTCGGTTCGGCCATGGTCCCGCAGACAACGGAGCCGGTCGGCCAGATCGGGGTCGGTCGTGACGATGGCCCCGGCGTCACCAATCGCCCCAAGCGTCTTGGCCGGGTAGAAGCTGAACGCGCCGGCGATGCCCCAGGTACCGGCCGCTCGCCCCTTCAGCCGCGCCCCAACTGCCTGGGCTGCGTCCTCGATGACGAGCCACCCTTGGCTCGTCGCGATGTCCACCACCACGTCGAGGTCGGCGCATCTTCCGTTCAACGAGACAGGGATGACGGCTTTGGTCCGAGGCGTGGCCAACCGCATGAGATCCGCTGGGTCGACGTCGTGCGCCGGACCGACCTCCGCGAATCTCGGGGTCGCTCCCACTGCAACCACGGCTCCCGCCGTAGCCACAAAGGTATGCGCTGGCAGGATCACCTCATCTCCGGGACCGATCCCGCAAGCCAGCAGGATGAGCTCGAGGCCATCCGTGCAGTTGCCGACGCCGACGACCTCACCGGCTCCCAAGTAGGAGGCGAGGTCGGCCTCGAACCTGGCCACCTCAGCCTGCATGATGAAGGCGCCGCGCCGGAGCACCCCGTCGATCTGAGTGAGCAGCTCGGCTCCCCGCTCACGACCTAGCGCCGTGTAGTCGTAGAAGGGAACCTTGGTCGCGGTGACGTCAGATTTCACGGAGCAGATCCTCGGGCGTCGGATGCGCGAACACGTGGGGGCGCCTCCATCTTGCCGTAGCGCATGGTCCCAGCATGGGGATCGGCAAGTGGTCGGGTCGACCTGCGGGTCGGCTCGCCGCCTCCCATGACTTGGCCAGGCTAGCGCCCTGTCAGACAACGTCTGTGCTACGCGGCTCGCGTATCATCGCCGGACCGTCACCACACCACATCGACCGAGGAGACCCCATGAGTTGGTTCACCACGAACCAGGTCTTCGCGGCACCGTCAGCAGCGTCTCAGGCTGGTCTCAGCGCTGTCCAGAGCGAGCGCCGGGCGCGTCAGATGCACACGGTTCCAGCTCTCGACGGCCTCCGGGGGATCGCGATCGCGATGGTGCTGGGTGCGCACCTGGGTGTGCCAGGTCTCCTGAGCGGCGGGGTCGGCGTCGATCTGTTCTTCGTCGTGAGCGGCTTCTTGATCACCTCGCTTCTCCTCAGGGAGTGGGCTGGCGCGGGGTCGGTGTCGCTGCGCTCGTTCTATCGGCGGCGGGCCCTCCGCTTGGGTCCTGAGCTCGTGGTGCTGCTGGCTGTGTGCCTGTTCTTTGGCGGTGTCCTCGTCTACAGCGGCGACCGATCAGACCTGTTCGTGGTGGTGGCCGGCGCGCTCACCTTCACCTCCAACTGGCTCCTGATCGCCCATCCGGCTGCCGATGGTGCGTTGTCGTTCCTGTGGAGCCTGGCGATCGAAGTGCAGTTCTACCTCCTTTGGCCACTCATCTTCACCACCGTCCGGCGACGTGGCTGGTCGCTGCGTCGCTGCGCTCAGGCCCTCCTCGTCATCGCCTGCCTCGTCGCATTGCTCCGCGCCCTGAGCTGGCGTGAGGTTCAGTACCCGGCGATGCCATGGCAGTACTCGAGCACCGTGACGCGGTGCGACGGCCTTCTGGTCGGATGCTCGTTGGCAATGTTCCGGTACGGAGGAGGTCGTCCTCCGGCAGCCGTCCTCAAGGCCCTGCCCTGGATGGCATGGGCGGCGCTAGGTCTGCTGGGCCTCAGTGGGTTCTATTCCCGAGCGCACGAGGAGGTGCTGATCCGTTACGGGCTCACAGCGGCTGTCCTCGCGAGTGCCGTCATGGTCGCGGTCGTCATCTGGACACCTGACTGCCTCTTTGCCCAGATGATCGGCCGACCCCGCCTCGTACTCCTTGGTGTGCTGTCGTACTCGCTGTATCTCTGGCACCAACCGCTTCTCTTTGTCATCTACCACTGGTTCCCCGTAGTCGGGCAGCACCTTCGGTATCGGGGGCCCATCGGCGTTGTGGGTTCCGCCGCCCTCGCGTGGGCGTCCCACCGGTACATAGGTCAGTGGGGGCGTGTCCGTCGCCGGGCATGAACGTCGTGCCCCCGGTCAGTGGTGGGTAGCCTCCTCGCCTCTCGGTGCCCCACTGACTCGTCACCCAGGGGATGACCGCATCCGTCTCCTTGAACCCGTGGCGACAACGCTGCGAATGCGGACACCCCTCCCCGCCACGACCGGACCGGCGTGGGTGCCGACACCGCGGTGCACGCCGCTACGAGGAGGGCTGCGTCTTGGTGTCGACGAGGTGGGCTCCTTGCCCGTCGGCTGCGCTCAGCAGGCTGGCGTTGGCCACCAGAGTTGGGACGGAGACCGCCATGACGTGATGCGGTGCCAGCGGGGGCACGGAGACGTGGCTGATCAGAGGGTGGCGCGGGCGATGGTCGGCTTCGCCAGCCGAGCGGAGAACCTCGTGGAGCTTCTCACCCGGCCGCAGGCCCGTGTAGACGATGTCGATCCTACGGCCCGACTCCTCGATGAGACGTTGGGCGACGTCGGCGATGCGCACCGGTTCGCCCATGTCGAGCACGAGCGCCTCGCCGCAGCGGCCCACGGCCCCGGCTTGGATCACGAGCTGCACCGCCTCCTCCACCGTCATGAAGTAGCGGGTGACCTCGGGATCGGTGACGGTGACCGGCCCACCGGCGTCGATCTGCGCCTGGAAGGAGGTGAGCACCGAACCCCGGCTGCCGAGCACGTTGCCGAAGCGAACCGACAGGAACGACCCGTCCGTCTGGGCTGCCACCCACGCGGTGAGCCGTTCGGCGATGCGCTTGGTGTAGCCGAGCATGCTGGTGGGATCAGCAGCCTTGTCGGTGGAAATGTTGACGAAGCGGCCCACGTCCGTTGCCATCGCTGCCTGCAGCACGTGGAGCGTGCCGAGCACGTTGGTCTTCACTCCCTCGGCGGGGTGCCGTTCGAGCAGCGTGAGGTGCTTCAGGGCGGCAGCGTGGAACACCACCTCCGGTCGGTGGGTCTCGAACACCTCCAGGACCCGGGCCTCGTCGCGGATGTCAGCCACCACCAGGTCATCACCATCGAGCAACGCCCGGCCATGGATCGACAGCTGCACCCCGTGCAGGGCGGACTCGTCGCGGTCAACCATGATCAGCGTGGCTGGAGCGAACCGGTAGATCTGGCGGCAGAGCTCCGAGCCGATCGATCCCCCTGCCCCTGTCACCAGCACCCGCCGTCCGGTGAGATACTCGGCGATGGCAGCCAGATCGGTGTCGATCTCGTGGCGACCGAGTAGATCGGCCATCGCCACGGGCCGCACATCGCCCACGCTCAGGTCACCGAGCAGCTGCCCCACCGTCGGCAAGGTCCGCACCTCGAGGTTTGCCGCGGCGGCAGCCGCCGAGAGCTCGCGCACCACCCGGGCCGACGCAGAGGGGATGGCGATGATCAGCACCGTGGCCCCGAAGCGTTCGGCTGCCTCGGCGATCTCGCTGCGACCGCCCGCCACCGGGATGCCGCGCAGCCTGAGCTGGCGCTTGGCCGGGGCATCGTCCAGGAGCGCCACGGGCAGGTAGGGGCTCTCGGGACTACGGAGCATCGACGTGAGCAGCTGTTGGCCCCCGTCGCCCGCCCCGAACACGAGCGCCGGCTCGGACGTGTCGCTAGTGGGCCGGCTCGTGCGCTCCAGGGTGAGCCGCCAGGCGTAGCGAGTGCCGCACATGGCGATGAGGGCCAACCCGCCGGCGATGAACGGCACAGAACGGGGAATCGGCCCAGGCAACAGCACTTGGTTGACGACGGCGGCAACGACCGTAACGGCCACCACCGTGCGGGTCAGCGCTGCCACCTCCTCGAAGGAACCGAAGCTGTAGCGACCTGCGTAGAGGCCCTCGACCGCACCGAGGGCACATTGAAGGACGAGCACCAGCGCGATGAAGATGGATTGGCGTTGGAGCTGCATCTGCGCCACATCGAAGTCGTACCGGAGCAGCGCGGCCCCCGGCACCAAGAGCAGCCAAGCCAGGGAATCCATCGACAACTGAAGCGCCCGTCGGTACCGGACGAGCAGGCGGAGCAAGCGGCGGAACTCGGCCCTGCCGTCCCTGCTCGTGCCGGATCTCGTCACCCTTCACCTCCGGTCGCCCCGCCACGGATGGACCAGTGCAATCCGCACAGGAACGGGACAAACCGCTGCCAAAGTTACACTGCGGCGTCACCTCCGATGGTGACAGGCCTCAGACCGCGGCAAGGTCGCCTGGCGTGTCACGGCTACGAAGTTGATGCTTCAGACCCCTCCGGCAACTCAACTTGTCAACGGATCGCTCACCTTTGTGCCCCCACCAGCCGATGGGGCCATGGTGACGATCGGTGCGGGTGTCCCGGAGGTCGTGGCTGCCGCACGGGTCGGTGCTGAGTGGGCGTGGGAGCGGTTGTACGGGTCGATCGCGGGTGGGG
>JBQTKH010000073.1:0-22884 GCA_052386335.1 Microthrixaceae bacterium | reverse complement strand
GATCGCCTGGGGCATCGGGAGCTTGAGGGCCAACGCCAGCGCCGGGACGATGACGAACCCTCCCCCCACCCCGATCAGGCCGGTGAGGAACCCGACGGCCGTCCCAGTGGTCAGCACCAGGGCGGCGGTGCGCACATCGACGCGGGGGCCGGTGCGGACGACGGTGGTGCCGGGACCGTCGATCGTCCTGTTCTCGCCCACCTTGGTGCAGGTCGGACATGCGGTGAGCATCCGCCATGCGGCGAGGACCACGAGGCCGCTGAACGCGAGCAGGAGCACGTCCGCGTCGACATGCCGATTGAGCAGCGAGCCGGCCACCGATCCGCCGATGCCCGAGAGCCCGAACAGGAGGCCCGCCCCGACCTTCACCCGGCCCGCTCGCCAGTGGGCGCCCATCCCGACCAGCGACGCCGACCCCACCAGGAACAAGCTCGTGGCGGTGGCTGACGTGGCGTCCTGTCCCGCCGCGTAGACGAGGACGGGTACGGCCAGGATGGATCCGCCCCCACCGAGGGCACCGAGCGACACGCCGACCAGGAACCCCAGGGGCGAGGCGAGGAGCGCGCGCAACGTCAGGCGCTGCCGGTGGCCGCCGACCCGGCGTCGGCGGTGGCGGTCCAGGCGCCGTAGCCGCCGATGATGTCGGCGACCGTCGTGAACCCATGGGCCCGGAGCGTGGACGCGGCCACCGAGGATCGGTACCCGCCTGCGCAGTAGACGATCGTCGGCTTGTCGGCGTCGAGATCACCCAACCGATCGAGGAGCTGTGGCAGCGGCATCAGCCGGGCGCCGGGCACCGTTCCGCCAACGGCGGTCTCGCCGGGGTTGCGCACGTCGACGACCTGCAGATCGGGCTGCTCGGCCAGCCACGCGGCCACGTCGGTGGCGGGAAGTCGTCGGGCAGCCATGGCGAGCTCGGGCCGTCCGGCGAGCACGTGCTCGATGTCCGAGACCTCGCCCGCGACATCGTCGAACCCGATGCGAGCGAGGCGCACCTTCGCTTCGATGCCACGGCCGGTGTCGCCCAGCAGGACCACCGCCTGACCGGGACGGATGACGTCGCCGGCGTACTCCGCGAAGCGGCCGTCGAGCCCGACGTTGATCGACCCCTGGACATGGCCGGACGCGAACGACTCGGGGGACCGGGTGTCGAGCAGCACGGCGCCGTCCCGGCCATGCGCGAGCGCTTCGTCGATGGTCATCGCCACCGGTGCTTCGTGGTCGTCGAGCAGCTCGCGCTCGCGACGGTTCGCGTCGGCCGCGAAGGCGAAGTACAGCGGCGCCACCCCCTGCCCCTCGGTGACCACGTCCACGAACTGGTCCTCGGTCATGGGCCGCAGCGCGTAGTTGGTTGCCCGCTGCTCGCCGATCGTGGATGACGCCGCCGCGTCGAGGTGCTTGCCGCACGCCGACCCCGCCCCGTGGGCCGGATAGACGCGCGTCGTGTCGGGGAGGGTCAGCAGCTGCTCTTGCAGCGAGCGACGCAGGTCACGGGCGAGGCTGTCGGCGCTGCGGCCCACCGAGGTGAGCAGATCGGGACGGCCGACATCGCCGATGAAGAGCGTGTCACCGGTGAGCACTGCGGTGGGCGCGGCGTCGGGCCGCTCGTAGACGACGATCGAGATCGATTCGGGGGTGTGACCAGGCGTCTGACGGATCTCGAGGGTGACCTCCCCGAGCGACAGCCGCTGCCGGTGCGCGAGGGGCTCCATCGGGAACTCGGTGGTGGCCACGTCGCCATAGGAGATGACCGCTCCGGTGGCCTCGGCCAGCTCGAGGTGCCCGGACAGGAAGTCGGCGTGGAAGTGGGTCTCGATCACGCGCTCGATCTGCAGGCCGTTGGCCTCGGCGTCGGCCACGTACTCGCTGACGTCGCGCTGAGGGTCGACCACGACAGCGCGCCCGGTGGTGGTGTCACCGATCAGGTAGCTGTAGAGCGACAGGCACGCGAGATCGTATTGGCGTAGGAACATCGGAGAACCTCCAAGATCGGCCATCAGTGTGAGAACCGGATGTGCGGCAGGCGACGGTCGAGCCAGGCGGGCAGCGCCCAGACGCGCTCACCGAGGATCGCCAACAGGGATGGGACGAGCATCATCCGGATCACGGTCGCATCGAGGAGCACCGCCAGTGCCAGGGTGACGCCAAGCTCGGTGGGCGGGATCGGGCCGGTGACGCCGAACGCGACGAACACCACGATCATGATGAGCGCCGCGTTGGTGATGGGTCGGCCCGTGCGAGCCACACCCTCGGTCACGGCGAGGCGGGCGTCCCCGGTCGCGTCGTGGCGCTCCTTGATCGCGGCGAGCAGGAACAGCTGGTAGTCCATCGACAGACCGAAGAGCAGGGCAAAGAAGAACAGCGGAGCCCACGCGTCGACGAACCCCTGGTGCTCGATCCCGAGGAGCGAGGCTCCGAACCCGTGTTGGAACACCAACGTTGCGAACCCGAAGCTGGCGGCGACGCCGATCAGGTTGAGAACCAGCGAGAACACCGCGATGTACAGGCTGCGGAACACCACGAGCAGCAGCCCGAAGGCCACCAACATGATGAGGCCCACCGCGAGGGGGGCGGCGCCAGTGAGCGCAGCGGTGAGGTCGTGGTTCTGCGCGCCTGGCCCACCGACGGTGGCGGCGGGGGCGACGGGCGCCAGCTCGTCACGTAGGCGCCCGACCAGAGCCGACGTCGCCTCGTCGTCCACAGCGGTCGCGGGGATGACACGCACGACGGTGCGCCCGGTCGCGGACGGCACCGCGACGATCCGGGCGTCCACCACACCGTCTTGGGCCTCGGCGACGTCGATGACCGCGCCCGCCTCGCTCGCGACGGTGGTGATCAGCAGTGGAGCGGCCGCACCGGGACCGAAGGCATCGACGACTGTGTCGTAACCGTCACGGCTCTGCTCGCCACGGTCGACCACGCCCGCGCCAGGCATGCCCAGTCGCATGCCGAGGGCCGGACTGGCGAGGAGCAGCAGCATTCCGAGACCAGCGGCCAGCGTGCGACCCGGCCGGCGCATCGCCGCGCTCGTCCATCGGGCCCAGCGGCCCTCCGCCGCACGATCGGGGTCGGTCTGGCCGCGAGCGACCAAGACCCGGTCCCCGAGGGCAACGAGGATCGCGGGCAGCAAGGTGAGCGACGCGGCCGCCGTCGCCACCACCGACAGGATCATCCCGAGGGCCATCGACCGGAACACCATGACCGGCACGAAGAACACGGCGGCCAGGGACAGGACGACCGTCAGCGCGGAGAGGAACACCGCCTTGCCGGCCGTCGCGAGGGTGCCCGCGATCGCGTCGAGTGCGTCGTTGCCGTCCTCGCGCTCCTCGCGGTAGCGGGAGACGATGAAGAGGCTGTAGTCGATACCCACCGCGAGGCCGATCATCATCGAGAAGTTCATGGACCACACCGACAGCGGCGTGAACCCGGCGCCGAGGTTGAGCGCAGCGAATCCCACCGCGATCCCGGCGACGGCCAGGATGAGGGGGAGGCCAGCGGCGATCGCCGATCCGAACGCGACGAACAGGAGGATGACCGTCGGCAGGCCCGAGAGCAGCTCGGCACGATGCAGGGCTTGCTCGTTCTCGGTGTTGAAGTCGTGCCACACGGCCCACTCGCCCGTGGTGTCAGCGGTGGCGCCGGTTGGAAGGTCGACGCTGGCCACGGTTCGCATCACCGCGCCAGCAGCCTCCGGTCGCTCCGCGTCGATGCTGGCATCGAGGCCCACAGGCACGAGCGCCGTGCGGCCATCGGGCGCCACGAGCCCCGCTTCGGGCGGTGCGGTCATCGGGTCGGTCACCGTCGTGGACCCGGTGCTGCCCTGCAGGGCGGCGACAAGTGTGCGGAGACCGGTCGGGTCCTCGGCGAGCGGCGCACGCTGTCGGTACACGACGATCGCCGACTCGGCGCCGAGCTCCGGGAAGTCGCGCCGGATCTCGTCGCGCACCTGCTGGGTGGTCGAGCCCTGCGCCTCCCAGCCCGCACCTGACAGCGCGGAGGTCAGCGTCACCGCCAGCGGCGCGGCCACCAGCACGACCAAGGTCCAGATGAGCAGCACGCGTCGGGGTCGGCGTCCGGCGCGTCGCCCGAGGCGGGGGAGGAAGCCCTCGTAGACGGGAGGGTGCGGCGCGGTGGCGGCCAACGGATCATGCAGGGTCGTCATGGGGTGCGGTCTCAGTCGGGATCAGGGGTGAGGGCGGGATGGGGCGCGGCGATCAGGCCAGCTTGGTGAACATCTTCTGGACGTCCGCCAGCTCGTAGCCCTGGGCCGAGGACCGCTCCGGGTCCTCGAGGCACCAGGTGAGGCCCGCGGCGACGAGGACGAACCCGGCTTGTTCCAGCGCCTTGTTGGCAGCCGAGAGCTGGGTCACGACATCGCGGCAATCCCGCTGGTCGGCGAGCATCTGCTGGATGCCGCGCACCTGCCCCTCCACTCGGCGCAAGCGGCGGGTCAGGTCGGCGATCGTCTCCTCAGGCAGGTCCATGCCCCCAACCTACCGGTACCCCCCAGGGTATACAACGTCCGCGCTGGATCAGGTCAGGCGCAGCACCCGCTGGTGGCATCGCATGCGCTCGATGTGTCGACGGGCGCGTCGGCGAGCACCGTGTAGATCTCCCAGGTCGTGTCTGGTCCGGCGACCCACACCTTGTCCTGCAAGGCGTGGCAGCAGACGCCGTGCTCCTCAGTTGTCGGCAGTCCCTCGCCCGACACGCGCGCCGAGGCGGCCGCCACCTCCTCCGGAGAGCCGACCTCCACCCCGAGGTGGTTGAGGGTGCCCGGCCCGCCGCCACCCTCGAAGAGCACGAGCTTGAGGGGCGGATCGGCGATGGCGAAGTTGGCGTAGCCGGGACGGATCTTGGCGGGCTCGGTGGCGAACAGCTTCGTGTAGAAGTCGATCGCCTCGTCCAGGTCCTTCACGTTCAGGGCCAGCTGCACTCGTCCCATCGGGATCTCCTCATCCATTGACGAACATCGATGGGCCTACCGTATGCAGTGCATCGACGGTTGTCAATGGATAGCCTTGGTTCATGGATGTGACCACCACATGCTGCGCCCCGCTGCTCGCGCAACCGATCGACGCCGATGGTGCTGACGAGCTGGCCAAGGCGTTCAAGGCGCTGGCCGACCCCGTTCGCTTGCGGCTGCTGTCGCTCATCGCCGCCGGCGCGGACGGGTGTGCCTGCAGCTGCGACCTGGAGGAGCCGGTGGGCAAGAGCCAGCCGACGGTCAGCCACCACCTGTCGGTGCTCGCCGAGGCGGGGCTCATCACCAAGCACAAGGAAGGCCGCTGGGTGATGTGCTCGGTCGTCCCCGAGCGCCTGGCCGCGCTGCGCACGGTCCTCGGGTCGTAGCGTCGCCGAGGCATGAGCGAACCGCGCACCGTCGTCGTCACCGGCGCCGCCTCGGGCATGGGCGCGGCCACGCGTCGTCTCCTCGAGGCCGATGGCCAGCGGGTGATCGGTGTCGACCTGCACGATGCCGAGGTGGTGGCCGATCTCGCCACCCCCGACGGGCGCCGAGCAGCCATCGCGGAGGTCGCTGAGCTGGCATCGGGTCGCCTCGACGGACTCGTCACGTGGGCGGGCATCGCAGGTCTCACGGGCGTGCCCGGGAGCCTGCTCGCGTCGGTGAACTACTTCGGGACCGTCGAGCTGCTCGAGGGGCTGCGACCGCTCCTTGCCGCCGGAGCGGAACCGGCGGCGGTCGCCATCAGCTCGAACTCCACGACGTGTCAGCCGGGAGTTCCGATGGAGGTCGTCGAGCGGTGTCTGGCCGCCGATGAAGCGGCGGCCCGGAGCGCCGCCGATGCGGCGGGAGCGCTCGCCACCTACCCGGCCACCAAGCTCGCGGTCGCCCGGTGGGTGAGGCGCCACGCGCCGACCGACGCGTGGGCAGGGTCTGGCATCACGCTGAACGTGGTGGCACCCGGTGCGATCGAGACGCCGATGCTGGCGGCCACCCGCGCCGATGCGACCATCGGCCAGTTCATCGATGCCTTCCCGATCCCCCTCGGTCGCAAGGGCACCGCGGAGGAGGTGGCGGCGTTCGTGGGGTTCCTCCTCGGTCCGCAGGCCCGCTTCCTGTGCGGGTCGGTGCTGTTCGTCGACGGAGGAACCGATGCGCTGCTCCGAGCGGACGATGCCCCCGTCCCCATGCCATGAGGGGCAGCGCTTCCACCCGTCGGTAGGGTCCCGGCACCGTTGTCGCCGGCTGGAGGATGTGGATGCCTGAGAAGAAGCGCTTCGATGGTCAGGTCGCGGTCGTGACCGGAGCGTCGTCCGGCCTGGGTCGGCGCCTGGCCGTCGAGCTCGCCGAGGCAGGTGCCACCGTGATGGCGGTCGCTCGATCTGCTGAGGCGCTCGACGCCCTCGCCGCCGGTCACGCGGGGCGCATCATCGCCCGTCCGTGCGACGTCGACGACGAGCCGGCGCTCACCGCACTCCTCCGCTCCGTCGAGGTGGAGCACGGGCGGATCGACGTCCTCGTGAACGCGGCCGGCTGGGAGCGGGCCACGCGCGTGGAGACGGCTGACGTGGAGCTGTACCACCGCATCTTCGCGACGAACTTCTTCGGCCTGGTCACCGCCACCCTGGCCGTCGTGCCGGGCATGCTCGACCGCCGCCACGGCATCGTCGTCAACGTCTCCAGTGACCATGGCCGGGCGCCCGCACCGGGGACCCCGGCCTACAGCGCCTCCAAGGCCGCCGTCAGCGCGTTCACCGAGAGCCTGGCCCACGAGTGCCACGGCCGGGGCGTGCACCTGCACGTCCTCTATCCCGGCTGGGTTCCCACCCCACTCGGTCAGGCGGTCGTGGAAGCGGGGATGCCGCAGCCCCCCAAGGTGGTGCGCAGAACCGAAGCCCAGGTCGCCGCGGCCACGCTGGCCCGCATGGGCGGTCCCGGCATCGAGATCAACTGCGCGAGGGTCGCCACGCTCGCCCCGGTCATGCGGGCCTTCGCGCCGGCGCTCTACCGCTCTCAGATGCGCAAGCAGGCGAACCTCGGCTGAGGCGGGTCGGGGCGAGTCAGCCCAGCTGGGGCGGTGGACCGAAGGGGGCGGCCGGCCCTTGAGGCACGGTCGGGACGGGCGCGACGCTCGGAGCCACGATCCGGTAGGCGAAGAGCCCGCTGGCGGGCGAAAGGGGCGAGGCGCCGAGGAACGCCTCGGCGGCGCTCATCCCGAAGGCCTTGAACTCGAGGTCGCTCGTTCGAGTCCCCGCACCCAGGTAGATGGTGTCGCCGACGACGGTCGGTGACGACGACGAGGCGCCGAAGACGGGCATCGCCGAGAGCAGCGCTCCGGTGTCGGCGTGGAACGCCAGGAGCTCAGCGGAGAAGGTCGAGGGAACGAGCACCACGCCGTTGGCGAAGGTCGGGGCCCCGTAGCTCTGGCGGGACAGGGGCGACCGCCACAAGATCGCGCCGGTCTCGGCATCGACAGCGGTGAGTGAGAGCATCCGACCCGGGTCCTCGCCGAGCGAGGTGTCCGCCCAGCTCTGGGGGTGGCCCTCGTCGAGTGGCTCAGCGATCGGCGTGGAGAGGGCCGTCGTGGCGAACACCGCAGGGCGTCCGCTCACGGTGCCCACGGCAGGCGTTCCGATGATGCCGCCGACCGCGAAGCCGTCGGTGATGTGGCCTGCCTGGCCGACGCGGGCAACCCACACCGGTTCGCGACCGGCGGTGCGGTCCAAGGCGTAGTAGGCGCCGTCCTTGCTGCCGAAGCCGACGAGCCCGTTCGGGAGCAGGTTCGGTGAGGCGCCGTAGTCGTCATCCCAGTCCTCGTTGACGCGCGGGGTGTCATAGCGCCAGACGAGGGTGCCCGAGCTGAGGTCGACGGCCCATGCGTCTTCGCCGACCTCGATGCCGGGCGAGCCGCACGACCCCGTACCGAAGAAGACGAGCTCTTCCTCGACGTCGACGGCTGGGGAGCCCCACACGCTGGCGCAGCCGAAGCCCGTGCCGGAGCCCACCGTGAGGAGGTCGTCTCCGGTGTAGGTGACGCCGTCGGGGTCGCCCACA
The DNA here is from genome assembly GCA_052386335.1 of Microthrixaceae bacterium. Lineage (GTDB taxonomy): Bacteria > Actinomycetota > Acidimicrobiia > Acidimicrobiales > VFJN01 > VFJN01. Next base: position 14,864 of record JBQTKH010000073.1, on the reverse strand, counting down.
CCGTCGCCCTCCGGATCGAACTTCCAGTCGGGGGTCAGGGTCCAGCCATCGATGTCGTGCCGCAACGTCGAGGAGACGACTCCGGTGCGGCCCACGTTGCGACCGTTGTGCACATCCATGCCCACGACGATCTGGAGCGACCCGTCGGGGTTGTCGATCACGGCGGGAGAGGACTCGATCTCCACCTGGCCGCTGTCGGTGCCGGCACAGCGAGCGACGCCGATGTCACGCGGGTCGAGGCACAGCGAGGCCAGCTCGGTGCCGGCCGGGTCGGCGGAGTCGGCGGCCAGCACGTAGATCGTGGCGCCGCCGCCGAAGATCACGAGCTCGGTTCCGTCGACCTCCGTGACCGCCGCGCTCGACACGATGCGCCCGAACGCGACGGCGTTGGTGTCGGTGATCTGGAAGGTCCATGCGGGTGTCGCTGGTCCCTCCTGGTCGATGGGGATCGCGTGGAAGGCGCCCGTCCAGTCGCCCGCGTAGGCCACACCATCGACGACGGTGGGGGAGGCGGTGAGCGAGTCAGTGGTCGGCATGCCCCACCGAGGGGTGATCGACGGGGCGGTGAGTGCAGACAGCGTGGAGCAACCGTCGTTCGAGAAGGAGTGGCCGAGATCGTGGCCGTACATCGGCCAGTCGCAGTCGGGTACGGGGTCCGCGCCGGAGGGTGGCAGCGAGATGGCCCCCGCCGCGAGCAGGGAGAGAGTGGTCGCCGCGATGGCGATGGTCCGACGCATGAGATCCCCCAATGGATCGTGTCGTTGCGGCACTGCAGAACGAGCGTGTGGTCCGGCGTCAGCCGGACACGAGCGAGGGTGGACGTCCCGGAGGCACCGGCGCGTCCACCCTCGTCGTGGGTCTCTTCAGATGATGGCTGCGATCAGCAGCCGTAGCGGGCGTCGATGGCACCCGTCGGGATCATCGCCCCACCGTTGGCGTAGGCACCACAGGTGCCGACGTAGGCGCTGGGGATCGGGGACGGCAGGATCGGCGAGCCCTCGGGGTTCGGGTCCTGGTAGATCTGGACACCGGGCTGCAGGTAGACGGTGCCCACCTGGTCGTCCCAGTAGTGGATGTCCTCCTGCTCGTCAGGCGTGGTCGGATCGTCGCAGTCCTCGGGACCCTGGCTTGGGCCGGCGCAGTCCTCGGGGTCGGCGACCTGACCGTTCTGGTCGGCGGCGTCGCGCGTGGTGTCGGGATCCTCACCGTTCTCGGCCTTCTGGCTCTGGTAGGCGATTCGGCGGTGCGTGGTGGCCGACTCGCAGATGCCGTCAGCGCACGATCCGATCGCAAAGGACACGAACGGGATGGGGTTGGCTTGGAGGTAGGCCGTGTCGCCGTTCTGGATGGCGTCCACCCACGCCTCGTAGGAGGTGAGCTCGAGCAGGAGCTCGATGCCGCCGCCGTCGCTCGGGCCGTTGCCCATCCCGGAGGCGCCGTCGTGCTCGCCGCCAGCAAGGTTGTCGTCAGCGCCGAAGTAGATGCGCAGGCCCTGGGTCGGGTCGACACCCTGTCCGAAGTCGCCGTCGACCTGGTAGTGGTGCACGAAGGTGCCCTCCTCGGTGTGGAGGGTGCCAACTCGGATCAGCTCGTGGTCACCGTTCTGGATCGCCACCGTTGCGTTCTGGCAGCGCTCCGTGTTGTCGTGAGGGTCGTGCTGGTTGGCGGTGTCGTTGTGCTCCTCGTCGCACCGCTGGTCCTCTGGCGTGTAGACGCCATCGCTCTGGGCGAGCGCAATGCCGCCACCGCCGAGCATCGCCACCCCGCCCAAGACCGCGACGGCGAGCTTCCAAGTCCGCTTCATTGCTTCCCCCTGTGCATGGATCTGACGCGCACGTCATGTTCGCGATGAGCCCTGGTTCGCCGTGGGTTCATCTGGTTCCTCCCGGTTTGGGCAGGTTCGTCGGATTTGTTGCTGCCTCTACGCTCGCTACATGGACCTGCTCGACGCCCTGCGCACGAACCCGGCGATCCGCGACTTCACCGATCAGCCGGTGACCGACGACGAGCTGTGGGACATCCTCGACTCGGCGCGCTTCGCGCCGAGCGGCGGCAACCGCCAGCCGTGGCGGGTGGCGGTCATCAGCGACCCTGTGCTTCGGCGCCAGCTCGCGGATCTCTGCGGCCCGGTGTGGTCCGAGTACATGGCGATCAGCGCCAGCGGAGCGACGCCCTTCTCCGCTGTCGGGCGCGAGCCGGACGTCCTGCCCATGGGTCCGGTGCCCAACCCGTTGCTGGATCGAGTGGAGACCATCCCCGTCGTCCTCGTGGTGGCTGCCGATCTCGAGAAGGTCGCGATGATGGACAAGGACCTCGACCGCGCCGCGCTCACCGGTGGCGCGTCCGTGTACCCGTTCGTCCACTCGATCCTGCTCGCCGCCCGCGACCGGGGCATGGGCGGCGTGATGACCACCTTCCTGGCCCGGGCCGAGGCGCAGGCGCGACCGCTCCTCGGGCTGCCGGACACGTGGGCGATCGCGTCCATGGTGTGCCTCGGCCACCCGGTCCGCCGCGCCACCAAGCTCACCCGCCAGGAGGTCGGCGACTTCACCACCGTGAATCGATTCGACGGCGTGACCTTCACCCCCTGATCGCTCGCACGGCCGGAAGTAGCGTGCGCCGGATGACGGCGGAGCTCTTCGACCTCTCGGTGCGCTACGCCGCCGGCGCCGACCGCAGAGACGCCGACCTGTTCGTCTCTGCCTTCCTGCCCGACGGCCGTCTGCGCCGCTTCGATGGCGCCGACGCGGTTGCGCCGACGTCGGACCGACGCGGGCATGCATCGTTGCGCGAGGTCCCGGGGCTGCTCGCTCGGTATTCCCACACCTTCCACCACCTCGGCCAGGCGCGCTACGACGAGGACGGTGAGGTGGCCAGCGGCGAGGTGTACTGCGTCGCGAGTCACGTGAGCGCGGGCGAGCCGAGCACGCCCGCCATGGTGCACGTGATGCACATCCGCTACCTCGACACCTACCGACGGGTCGCCACGGGGTGGGGCATCGAGGATCGTCGAGTGGTCGTCGACTGGGCAGAGCGGCGCCCAGCCGGTGAGGGCGCGTGAGGTCTCACCGTCCGCCCACGCTCACGCTCGGGCTGCCCACCTTCGGCACCGCGCCGACAGGCGGCTGGCGACAGCTGCTCGACGTCGCCCGTGCCGCCGAGGCCGCGGGCGTCGATCGCCTGGTGGTGACCGACCACGTGGTGAACGGCCCCAACGTGGCGGCCTATCCGTGGGGACGGTTCCCGACGGGACCGGATGGGGACTGGCTCGAGCCGCTCTCCGTGCTCACCGCCTTCGCGGCCGTCACCGAACGTGTGCGCCTCTCCACGGGCATCCTGATCGCGCCGCTGCGTCCCGCGGCCCTGCTCGCCAAGACCGTGGCCACCCTCGACGTGCTGTCAGGCGGCCGCATCGACCTCGGCGTCGGCACGGGCTGGCAGGCCGAGGAGCTCCGTGCGCTCGGTGTCGACCCTGCCGGGCGCGGTCAGGTGCTCACCGACACCATCGGAGCCTGTCGTCGCCTCTGGAACGACCTGCCGGCGACGTTCACGTCACCGTCGGTGTCGCTCGCCGATGTGTACTGCGCGCCCCAGCCGTTGCAGCAGCCACTGCCGGTGTGGTTCTCGGGCACCCTCACCCGTCGAAACGTCCGTCGGATCGTGGAGCTCGGGGACGGCTGGATCCCGATCATGGGATCGAGCCCGGACGATGTGGCGGTCGGCGCGACGCGCCTACGGGAGGCCTTCGTGGCCGCCGGGCGGTCGGCCGACCACCTCGAGGTGCAGGCCGCGCTGTCGCTGGTTCGCGATGGGGCCGGTCGACCCGACCTGAGCGCCACGATGCGCGCCGTGCCCGGTCTGGTGGCGGCGGGGGCCACGAACCTCAGCATCCACCTGCGGTCGCTCGACCCTGGTCTCGAGGCGCCCAGCGCGATGTGCGAGGCCCTCGTCGCGGCGTTCAGGTCGGTGCGCTGAGCAGCGACGTAGCTCGGGCCTCCGGTCGCCGTCTTAGGGTGGGCCCATGGCCAAGTGGATTGCGGCAGACATCCCCGACCAGACCGGCAAGACGATCGTGGTGACCGGTGCCAACAGCGGCCTCGGCCTGCGATCCTCCGAGGCGCTCGCCGCCAAGGGCGCGCTCGTCCTGATGGCCTGTCGCAACGCGGAGAAGGCCCGGGCCGCGCAGCGGGCGGTCGAGGCAGTGGCAACTGGCCCGGCCCCGTTGGTCGTGTCGCTCGACCTGGCCTCGCTGGCCTCGGTGCGGGAGTGCGCCGAGGCGCTGTCGCAGGAGCACCCCACGATCGACGTCCTCATGAACAACGCGGGCATCATGGCCGTGCCGAGGGGCACCACGGTCGACGGCTTCGAGAGCCAGCTCGGCACGAACCACCTTGGCCACTTCGCGCTCACGGGTCTGGTCCTGCCCGCGCTCCTCGCGGCACCGGAGCCCCGCGTCGTGAGCGTGTCGTCCAACGCCCACAAGCTCGGCCGCCTGAACCTCGACGACCTCTTCTTCGAGCGCACGCGCTACTCGCGCTGGCGCGCCTACGCCCAGACCAAGCTGGCCAACCTCCTCTTCACCAGCGAGCTGCAACGGCGCGCAGTTGCCGCTCGCACCGCCCTCACCGCGGTCGCCGCGCACCCCGGCTACTCAGCGACCAACCTCACCTCTGGTCCGGCCATCGGTGCGGCCGTCATGAAGCCGCTGCTGGCCGTGGCCGACAAGGTCGCCGGCCAGCCCGACCACATGGGAGCGCTCCCGCAGCTCTACGCGGCCACGATGCCCGACGTCGCCCCCGACGACTACTGGGGCCCCGACGGGATGCGCGAGCAGCGCGGGCACCCCACACGGGTGGGCCGCACCAAGCACGCACAGAGCGTCGACGACGCCGTGGCGCTGTGGGCCCGCAGCGAGGAGCTCACGAGCGTCGCCTACGCCTGGCCCGGCTGACCCATTCCCCCGATCTGTGCACCATCACCGCCGGCATCCGGTGGCCCCGGTGCACAGAACCGGTCTGGGGTTAGCCTCCCGGCCATGGCCCTGCCCGCACCTGCCCCTGATCGCACCTGCCTCGTCACCGGCGCCTCCTCGGGCATCGGCGTGGAGCTGGCCACGCTGCTCGCGGGCCGTGGCTACGGCGTGACGCTCGTGGCGCGACGGGAGGACCGGCTCAAGGCCCTCGCGGACGAGTTGGCGAGCGCCCATGGCGTTCGCACCGAGGTGATCGCGGCCGACCTCACCGATGAGTCGGCGCGAGCCGCCGTCGTCGCGACGATCGCCGAGCGTGGTCTCACCGTCGACGTGCTCGTCAACAACGCCGGCCTGTCCACCACCGGAGCTGTGGCGCTCAGCGACATCGCCGCCGAGCTGCGCATGATCCGCACCGACGTCGAAGCGGTGGTGCACCTCTGCAGCGCGCTCGTGCCCGGCATGGTCGAGCGGGGACGGGGAGCCGTCCTCAACGTCGCGTCGATGGCCGCGTTCCAGCCACTCCCGGGCCAGGCCGGCTACGGCGGCTCCAAGGCGTTCGTCCTCTCCTACACCCGCGCGATGGCCCAGGAGCTGCGTGGCTCAGGCGTCGTCGCCACGACGCTGTGCCCCGGTCCGGTCGAGACGGAGTTCGCGGAGGCTGCGGGGTTCGGCGACCTCGAGGCGGGCGACTCGCTCCCCAAGATCATGTGGGTGTCCGCCGTCGAGGTGGCCAAGGCGGCCATCGACGGCTTGGAGCGGGGACGCGATGTCGTGGTTCCCGGAACGGCGAACCGCGTGATGGCGGGGGTCGCGCACGTCATCCCGCACCGGCTCCTGCTGCCGATCCTGGCCAAGCAGCACCCTGCCCTCCCGTAGCGGGCGTCAGGGCTCGAGCGATTGCGAGCCTCGCAGCGCGTCGAGCACGGCGAGATCGCGGCGATAGGTGAGAAGGGCGGTCGCGTCGGCCAGGGAGAGCCATCGCACCTCGTCCACCTCGTCGTTGACCGCGAAGGCGTCGACGTCGACGTCGACCGTCATCGCCCAGTAGCGCACTCGCTTGGGGCGGCCGTGGCGGTCGTCGTAGCGCACCTCGGCGATCTCTGGTCCGAGCGTGCCCCGCAGCCCCGTCTCCTCTTCGACCTCGCGCAGAGCGCCCTCCTCGCCGGTCTCGCCAGGGTCGAGCTTCCCCTTCGGCAACGTCCAGTCGTCGTACTTCGGACGATGGACGACGAGCACTTCGAGGGCACCGTTGGCGGTGTGGCGCCAGACCGCACCCCCCGCTGCTTCGATCACCACGGCAGCATCGGTTCCGTCGTTCCCTTCCGTGTCAGGCATCGTCGATGTCGCCGCCCCGGCCGACCTTCCAGTAGCCGCGCACGACGGCCTGGCGGCGGGGCACGCCGCGCCCCTCGAAGAGATGACGGCGGATGCGCTGCACCGCGGCGGCTTCACCGGCGACCCACAGGCGGGTGGTGGGATCGACGGGGATGTCGCGCACGGCGTCGAAGAGCGTGGATCCGGGATCCGATCCGGGGGCAAGCTCGTGCCAGACCACGGTGGTGCCGGGATGCTCGGGCAGATCATGGCGCGCGTCGGGGCGCGTCACCTCGATGTGCACGCTGACGGTCGCTGTCACGGGGAGGCGCTCGAGCAGCTGGCTGATCGCCGGGATGGCGGACTCGTCACCCGCGAGGACGAACCCGGTGGCCTCCTCGTCGATGGCGTAGCCGCGGCCGGGTCCGGACACGCCCACTGAGGTGCCGATCGGATCGGTCGCAAGCCATGCCGGAACGGCACCGCCATCGTGCAGCACGACATCGAGGTCGAGCTCGAGCGCGCCGGCGTCGACCCGACGCGGCGTGTAGGTCCGGATCGTCGGTCTCGTGCCGTCCTCGTGGAGGAACTCGTTCCCGGTCCATGTCGGGATGACCACCGCGTCGGTCTCCGGGCGGGGTAGGAGGAGCCGCACGCTGGCGGCGGGCTCGTCGGCGCTGAACCCGCCGAGCTCCTCACCACCGAGGGTGACGCGCAGGAGGCGGGGCGAGATCGGCTGGGTTCGCAGCACGACGACCGTGCGGAACCGCGGCGGCTCGCGCCGGAGGCGCGTCGTCGACATCCCGGCAGTCTGCCGTCCCGAACCGCGGTCGTGGCTCAGCGGAGGTGCGTGGCGAAGAAGTCGAGCGTGCGCGACCACGCGAGCTCGGCGGCCTCCGCCTGGTACATCGACGGGGCGTCCCAGTTGCTGAACGCGTGCCCGGCGTCGTACCGCTCGAGCCGCATCGTCGGCCGGCCCTCGATCGCTCGCTCGACCTCGACGATCTGATCCTCCGGGATGAAGGGGTCGTTCGAGCCGTAGTGGAAGAGCACGGGACACGACACCTCGTCGAGCAGGTCGAGCAGGCCGTTGTTCCCCGAGCCGTAGTACGACACGGCTGCGTCGGGTGCCTTCCCATCGACGCGGCTGCGCGCCGCGCACGCCAGCGCGAGCGTGCCCCCGAGGCAGAAGCCGACCGCACCGATCGTGCCGGTGCACTCCGTCATGTCCAACAGGTGTGCGTGGGTGGCGGTGATGTCGGCGGCACCGAGCTCCGCGTCGAAGCGCTGCACCATCGCGAACGCGTCGCCGAGCCCCGACTCGTCGCCGCGCTCGAAGCGCGGCTCGAGGCGCCAGAACATGTCCGGTACGAGCACGGTGTAGCCCTCGCCGGCGAGCTTCTCCGCCAGCCCCCGCATGTTGTCGTTGATCCCGAAGATCTCCTGGAACAGCAGCACGCCCGGTCCGCGGCCGCTGTCCGGTACCGCGCAGAATGCCTCGAAGGTGCCGCCGTCGTGCGCGCTGACCGATTCATACCGAGTGGTCGTCATGTGGGGGAGCGTACCCAGCGCTGCGTCTCGGCCGAATCCTCGTGTTGCCTCGGAATCCCCGCGCCGCGAGCGTACGGTGAGGGTGTGCGGGTGCTGATCTGTGACGATGAAGCCGACATCCGACTCCTGTATCGCATGGCGTTCGAGGAGCTCGGTGCCGAGGTGACTGAGGCCATCGACGGGGACGACTGCATCGAGCGGCTGACCGAGGTCTGCCCCGATGTCGTCGTGCTCGATCTCTTCATGCCCAACCGCGACGGCATGTCCGTGCTCCCCGAGCTGAAGCAACGCTGTCCCAGCGCGCGCATCCTCATGGTGAGCGCGCACGCCGCCGAGGACACCTTCCGCCTGGGACGGGCCCGAGGTGCCACAGCCTGCTTCCAGAAGCTCGGGTTCGTCACCCGCATCCCTCGGCTCGTGGAGCGCTACGGCGGCGCTGCCTGACCTTCCGTCGTCCGCCGGGCCCGTCGTAGGCTGCCGGGGGAGGAGGTCGATGAGCTTGGGGACCACGATCGATCGGTCGGATGTCGCGCACTTCGTCGAGCACGGATGGGTGCTGACGCGCTCCAACCGCAATCCCGACGAGGTCGCCCGCTGGGTCGACGAGGTGGCGGCGTGGCCTGACGGCGATGGGCCGTGGCTGCACCATCGTGAGCTGACCGATCTCGGCCCGCAGCTGTGCCGCACGGAGAACTTCGTTCCCTTCCACGACGGGCTGCGCTCGCTCCTCACCGAGGGCACGATGCTCGCGATGGCCTCTGCCCTGCTCGGGGAGCCAGCGGTCCTCTACAAGGAGAAGATCAACTACAAGCTGGTGGGTGGGGCCGGCTACGCGCCGCACCAGGATGCGCCGGCCTATCGGTTCGTGCGATCGCACGTCTCGTGCATGGTCGCGGTGGACGACTCGCTGCTCGACAACGGGTGCCTCGACGTCGTGTCGGGTCGGCATGACGAGCTCCTCGCCACCGACGACGCGGGTTGCATCCGGGAGGACCTTGCGGCGGGCATGACCTGGATGCCGGTCGAGGTGCGTGCCGGCGAGACCCTCTGGTTCCACTCGCGCACGCCGCATCGCAGCGGTCCCAACCTCGGGGATCGGCCGCGACGGGCGTTGTACCCCACCTACAACGCAGCATCCGAGGGCGATCTGCGCGAAGCGTACTACGCGCAGAAGCAGCTCGAGCTCGCCGCGGCGGGCGAGGACGCCGCACGGGTTCCGGTGTCGCTCATCGGCGACTTCCAGGGGCGACCGGTGCGATGACCGAGCTGGCGACGTCGATCGACGACGTGCTGGCGCTCTACGAGCGGTGGGGCACGGAGCGCTACGACGAAGAGCTGCGGCAGCTCGACCACGCGCTGCAGACGGCCGCGCTCGCGGCGGCTGCGCGGGCGGACAGCTCGCTCGTGGCCGCCGCGCTGCTCCACGACGTCGGCCATCTGCTCGACCTCGCTGCGGGTGGTGGCACCCGGTCGCGCTCGGCTGACATGCGTCACGAAGCGCGCGGCGCGACGTACCTGGCCGGGCTGTTCCCGCCGAGCGTGACGGCCCCGATCGCGCTGCACGTTCGCGCCAAGCGCTATCTCGTCAGCGTCGAGCCCACCTACCGTGAGGTGCTCTCGCCCGGTTCGGCCGCGAGCCTCGCCCGCCAGGGTGGTGCGCTCCACCCCGCGGAGATCGCCGCCTTCGAGACGAACCCCGGCTGGGAGCATGCGGTGGCGCTGCGCCGATGGGACGACCAGGGGAAGGTCGAGGGCCTCGACGTGCCGGGCCTCGACAGCTACCGCCCCCTCCTCGATCTCTGCGCTGGCACCACCGCATGACGGTGCTCACCGTGCACAGACCGGGTGGGGTCAGAGGCGGTGACCGAACGTGATGATGGCGCCGTCGCTCGCGAGCTCGACCGCCCCGAGGTGCCGGTAGAACGCGATGGCCCGCTCGTTGCTCGTGCTGACGCCCCAGTGGACGCCGGGCGAGCCGTCGGCCGCAAGTGCCGCGTAGAGCGCGTCGAGCATGCGCCGCCCCCAACCGGCGCCTTGCGCCTCCGGCAGGAGATCGATGTGCAGGTGCGACGGGTACCGGTCGAGCACCGCGGGGTCGGGGATCGAGCGGTGGTGGATCAGGTGCACGAGCAGATCGTCGAGCGACGTGCCATCCGGCCGGATTGGGAAGCGCTCGCGGAGTGCGGGCCACCACGTCGTCTCGCTCCGAGCCTCGAAGGCCGCGGTGTCGATCGCACCGAGCACGTAGCCCATCGCTCGGCCGGTGCCATCGTCGAGCACGAATGCGTGCTCGGGCTCGAGCACACCGTAGGGAGCGGCGAACAGCGCCCCGAGGAGGTCGGTCTGCTCGAGCAGTGCAGAGGCGTCCTCGCCGGCTGCCCCCGTGCGCAGGCAGATCTCGTAGAGCGACGCGAGGTCGTCGTCCCGATACGACCGGATGTGGATCACGGTGGCGTGTCTACCGCGGAGCTCAGGTGATGACCGTGATGAGACCGATGGAGACCGACAGGAGCAGCACCCCGGTGACCACCGGCTCGTAGTGCGGTCCGTGGGCCAGGTGCGCGAAGCCGCGTCGGCCCAACACATGGCCGAGGAGCACCGCGGGCACGAGCGCTGCAGCCATCCAGGGATCTGGGATCGCGTCCGACGTGCGGGTGACGACGAGGGCGACCGGGGTGACGAGGCCGAGCGCCAAGAAGCACACCGTGAGGGTGTCGCGGACCACGGACGGCCGCGCCCCGCGGCCGAGCAGGTGGAGGAGGAGCGGGGGACCTGAGGTCGACGTGGAGGTGCTCAGGGCCCCGCTCGCGAGGCCGGCCATGGGCGCCGACCAGACCGGGCGCGGCCTCGGGCCGTCGTGCAGGACAGGAACGATGCCGGCGCGCGTCGTCATCGCGTGCCGTACCGCGAGGGTGGTGAGGATCCCACCCGTGAGCAGCAGCTGCAGGGCCACGGGATCGAGGTTGCGGAGGATGACGACGCCGATCAGCGCTCCAGGCAGCGCCCATGCGACCAGGGTGATCGCTTCGCGGGCGAGCGGCCGAGGCCGACGACCCTCGGTGAGGAGCGTCAGCACGTTCACCCCGAGACCGAGGAGCGCGAGCATCCCGATGGCGGGCTGCGGATCGACGACGGCGAACAGGATCGGCGCGGCCAACAGGCTGAACCCGAAGCCCGTCGCGGACTGCAGCGCGGCAGCGGCCGCGACGGCGACGAACAGGAGCGGGACGATCACAAGTGGCCGACGCTATCCGCCCGCGGTGTGACGACTCAGCGGGTGGTCCAGGTGGGGGTGCGCTTCTCGAGGAAGGCGCCGATCCCCTCACGCGCGTCGGGCATGGCGGCGTTGGCGGTCATGGTGGCCCCGGCCAGCTCATAGGCATCGGCCTGCACCATCCCCTGTTGGGCGTAGAACGCTCGCTTGCCCAGCGCCACCACGGCCGGGCTGGCCGTCGCGATCTTCGCGGCGAGCGCGTCGACGGCGTCGTCGAGGTGGTCAGGGTCGACCACCTCGTTGATCAGGCCCCACGCCTGTGCCGTGGCGGCGTCGATCAGATCGCCCGTGAGAAGCATCTGCATCGCCCGCTTCGGTCCGACGGCTCGGGACAGTGGCACCATCGGCGTGGAGCAGAACAGGCCGATGCGCACTCCGGGGGTGGCGAAGCGCGCGCCGGTCTCGGCGACGGCCAGATCGCACGACGCCACGAGCTGGCACCCCGCCGCCGTCGCCACCCCGTGCACGCGCGCGATCACCGGCTGGTCGATCGATTGCACGGTCGTCATCAGCCGGGTGCAGGCCGAGAAGATGACGGCGGCGTCGTCCTCGTCGGCTTCCTGGATCTCGCCGAGATCGTGGCCGGCCGAGAAGGCCGGGCCGGCGCCCCCGATCACGACGACGCGACCGCTGGCCCCGAGGAGCGCGCTCGTGAGCTCCTCCATGAGGTCGAGGGACAGGGCATTGCGACGGTCGGGGCGGTTCAAGGTGATGCGGGTGGCTGCCGCACCCTCTTCGACGACGAGGTGCTCCCACATGGACATGAACCGACGGTATCGCCGCAGGTCGTCGGCGGCACGTGTCGTGAGGCAGCGGGCCTAGCGCCGCCACGACCCCTACGCTGCGTCGATGGACGAGGCGATCCCGGTCTTGCGTGTTGTGGACGCTGATGCGTCAGCACGCTGGTACGAGGCGCTCGGGTACGTGAAGGAGTGGGAGCACCAGTTCGAACCGGGGCTGCCGTGGTTCGTGTCGATCGCCCGGGCTGGAGGTGCTCGCCTCTACCTCTCCGAGCACCTCGGCGATGCGACGCCCGACTCGCTGGTCCACCTCGTGGTGGACGACCTCGATGCGGTGGTCGCCGCCACCGGGGGCACGGTGCGCGACCAGCCATGGGGACGTGAGGTCCACCTCACCGACCCGGACGGGAACCGGCTGCGCATCGGCGAGCCGGGCTGAGTCGCTCGTGGACTTCGCGGAAGACGACACGCATCTCGATCTGCGCGAGGGGGTTCGCCGCGCCTGTCGTCCCTTCGACGACGCCTACTGGCGCGACCTCGACGCCCGGCACGAGTTCCCGTGGGCCTTCTACGACGCGATGGCCAGCGGCGGGTGGATCGGTGTCGCGATGCCCGAGGCCTACGGCGGTGGGGGCCTCGGCATCACCGAGGCGTCGATCGTGCTCGAGGAGGTCGCCGCCTCTGGCGCCGCGATGAACGGGTGCAGCGCCATCCACACCTCGATGTTCGGGATGCACCCCATCGTCAAGCATGGGAGCGAAGCATTGCGGGCCCAGTACCTCCCCGAGGTCGTGGCAGGTCGCCTGCACGTGGCCTTCGGCGTCACCGAGCCCGACGCGGGTACGGACACCACCGCGATCACCACGCGAGCGCGGCTCGACGGGGATCGCTACATCGTGCGGGGTCGCAAGGTCTGGACCACCAAGGCGCCGTACTGCCAGAAGGTGCTGCTCCTCGTGCGCACCACGCCGATCAGCGACGTCGACCGCAAGACCCACGGGCTCACGCTGCTCCTCGCCGACCTGCAGTCGCCACAGGTGGAGATCGCACCGATCCCCAAGGCCGGACGCAACGCAGTGGTCTCCTGCGAGGTCACCTTCGACGACCTCGAGGTGCCCGTCGATCATCGGGTGGGAGAGGAAGGACGGGGCTTCACCTATCTGCTCGACGGCCTCAACCCGGAGCGGATCCTCATTGCCGCCGAGGCGCTCGGCATCGGACGCGTGGCCATCGAGCGGGCGGTCGCCTATGCGAACGAGCGCATCGTCTACGGCCGACCGATCGGACAGAACCAGGGCATCGCGTTCCCGCTCGCGGAGTCCTACGCCCACCTCCACGCTGCGGGGCTCGTCGTGCGGGAGGCGGGGTGGAGGTACGACCGCGGACTCGCATGCGGTGAGCACGCCAACCTCGCGAAGCTCCTCGCCGCGGACGCGGCGTTCACCGCTGCGGATCGGGCGATGCAGACCCACGGCGGCTTCGGCTACGCCACCGAGTACGACATCGAGCGCTACTGGAAGGAGGCGCGGCTCATGCGGCTCGCGCCGATCCCCCAGGAGATGGTGCTCAACTACCTCGCCGAGCACGTCCTCGGCCTACCCCGCTCCTACTGACCCGGTTCTCTGGAACCTCACGCGCGGCATGCGCGCGCGAGGTTCCACAGATCCCGTGGTGGGGAGTCTCAGCGGCCGAGGTTGGGACCGAGCGAGGTGTGGTCACCGGGGTCCTCGACGATGGGGTCGTCGTGGTCGTCCTGCTCGGTGCGCAGGGCTCGTGACATGACGGCGTGCATCTCGTACATGCAGGTGATGTAGGTGAGCTCGAGGATCTCCAGCTCGCTCAGGTGGGTGCGCAGCGCGTCGAACACGCCATCGGCCACCCGTCCGCCGTCGTAGACGAGCGCATCGGTGTACGCGAGCACGGCCCGCTCGGCAGGGCTGAACACGTCCGAGGTCTGCCAGTGCGGGATGGCCTGGATCTTCGCCTCGTCCATCCCGAGCGCGCGGCACGACTTGCAGTGCTGCGAGAACACGAACCGACTGGCCCGCGCCCAGCCGACGCGCGTCTGCCCTAGCTCGCGCAGCTCCGGGGCCAGCACGCGCTCCGGGTTGCGGTAGAGCGCGAACCCGTTCACGCAGTGGCGCATGATCTCCGGACTCGCGGCGAAGACGGTCCACCAGTCACCCGTGGTCCCGGTGGGTGTCCCCGGCTCGACGACGGGGTCGCGCTCGCCGAACATGAGGTCGTACATGGCGAGCGTGACCTTGTCGGTCACCTCAGCGCGCGGCACCTGCCGGAGTCGGGGCACAGATCCTCCCGGGGTCTTGGGTGCTGCCGAACCTACGCCTGCGATGGGGTCTCGTCGCGCAGGCGGGGCTCGGTCTTGTTCGCGGGCTTCACGCCCTGCTTGTCGGCGTAGAACGCGCGGATGACGTCCATGTCGGCGCGCACGTCGCCGGTGGGGCGCAGGGCAGGGCCGAAGCCGCCGGTGCGGGTCGGGCCATCCAGGTAGCTGAGGACGATCGGGATCTTGGCCTCCTCAGCGATCCGGTAGAAGCCCGACTTCCAGTACTCGCTCTTGGTCCGCGTTCCCTCGGCGGGCACGACGAGCGCCAGCGAGGTCGACGCGCCGGCGCGCGCCACGAGGTCGGCCACGAGGGAGCCCGGGTTGTCTCGGTCCACTGCGACACCACCGAGCGCGCGAAACAGCGGACCGAGCGGACTGGCGAACATCTCCTGCTTGCCCAACCACTTCGGTGACAGTCCGCTGCGCCATGCCATGCCGAGCATCAGGAAGAAGTCCCAGTTCGACGTGTGCGGCGCGGCCACGAGCACGCACACGGGCACGTCGGCCGGCGGGCGGTTCACGAGTCGGTATCGGGCGAGGAACAGGATCAGGCGGGCGGCGAGGGTTCTGATCGCGTCAACCTAACGGCGCCTCGTGCCCCCTCACGCATCGCCCGCCCGATACCGGTGCTAAGGGTTCTCGAAGTCGTAGCGGCAACCCGCGTCC
>JBQTKH010000072.1:0-10281 GCA_052386335.1 Microthrixaceae bacterium | reverse complement strand
AGGACATGATGCGCACCCACCTCGACCAGACCCTGGCCGAAGCCACCGCCCAGCTCACCGGCGACTACGCCAAGAGCGTCACCGAGTACGACCACATCGTGACCCACATCATCGACATGGCCGACGCACTCTCCTCCGGGATCATCACCCAGTTCCCGAAGCAGTTCAGCTCCTAGCAATCATCACTAGGCCCGGTGTTCGATCAATGGCGATCGGACACCGGGCCTCGGTGCGGTCGATCACGGCTGGAGGTGGGTGAACGGTCTGGATCAGCGTCGCCACATCTCCTTGGCTCCGCCCCGTTCATCGTGCGGGGTGCAGCTTGACGCAGCAGAGCCCTTCCTCAGGCTCGAGACGAGCCTCGAGCCCGGCATCACCGAGGTCGCCCAGAGCGGCGCGCAGCAGGCAGAGGTTCATGTTGCAGATGAGCTCGGTGTGCCGCTGCGCCAGCTGGTGGAACGGGCAGTTCTTCAACACGACGGTGCCATCGTCGACGGCCTGGGGCTCGAAGCCGTGTTCGGTGAGCACCTCGAGCACAGCACGCCGCCGACGGGGGGCACCGCGGCCAGCGGCGGCTTGGAGCTGCGCGCGGATCTCTTCGGCCAACCGTTGGCCTTCGCCGCGGGCGACGTCGTCGATGGCCGTGGCGATGTCGACACCTTCGGTTCTGGACCGGTCGGCGGCCTCGGCCAGCATGCTGCCAGCGAGCTCGTAGTCGCGGGGCGGTAGCGAGACCTCAAAGTCACGGCGAGCCCGGCGGTAGAGCTTGGCGGGGCGACCGGCGCCGGGTCCTTGGCGGCCGGACAGCCGCTGGTAGTCGACCTCGAGGAGTCCGTCTGCGGCGAGGCGGTCGAGATGGTGGGCGGCGGTACCCCGCTCGAGGTCGAGCGCTTCTGCCGCCTGGTCACGACTGACCCAGTCCCCGGCACCGGCGACGACGTCGTACACCGCCCGCCGGGTCGGTTCGGCCAGCGAGGTGATCGCGTCGAGGCGGTCGGGCTGGCCTGTGAGTGCTTGTCGGTCGCTCATCCGAACTCCAGTCTTTCCGCCGCCGATCTCTAACAGTAACCGCTCCTTGACATAGAGGGGCGTGACCGACAGTATAGTGAATATCCACTAGTTTTAGAAGGGAAGATCATGACCACTACAACCACCACCCGACCTGCGCTGCGCTCCGCTCAGCGACCCACACCCCGAGGTGATCTCGCCGACCCAGCATTCCAGGCGTTCTGGCTGCTGCGGATCGGGTTCATCGTGGCGCCGATCGCGTTCGGCCTCGACAAGTACTTCCACGTGCTCGTCAACTGGGACAAGTACCTGGCCCCGGAGTTCACCGACCTGTTCAACACCCAGGCTCACACGCTGATGTATTACGTCGGGGCGATCGAGATCGTCGCCGGTCTCGTCGTGGCACTCCGCCCTCGCTTCGGTGGCTATTTGGTGGCGGCCTGGTTGGCCGGGATCATCACCAACCTGCTGCTGATGGCCAACTACTACGACGTCGCCCTTCGCGACTTCGGCCTGCTGCTCGCCGCGCTGACCCTCGCCCGTCTGGCCACGGCCTTCCCGGTTGGCCACCGCGCCGGTCACCGGGGCTGACCAGTCATGACGACCGCGTTCGTCCTATCCGGCGGCGGGAGCCTCGGTGCCGTCCAGGTAGGCATGCTCGCCGCCCTGGAGGAGCGGGGCCTGCGCCCCGACCTCCTCGTGGGCACCTCAGTCGGTGCACTCAATGCCGCCTACCTGGGCGCGCACGGCTTCGATGCCGGGACGGTCGAACGCTTGGCGGGGCTGTGGCGGCGGATCCGTCGTTCCGATGTCTTTCCGATCGATCCGCTCCGCCAGGCCCTGGCCTTGGCGGGGCGGCGGTCGTCGCTGTGCTCACCCGGTCCTCTGCAACGTCTCATCGCTGCGAACCTCCCCCTCGGCGACCTCCACGACGCTCGGATTCCGTTGTACGTCGTTGCGACCGATGTGATGAGCGGCGAGGAAGTGCTCCTCTCCACCGGCAATGCCTGCTCGGCAGTGCTCGCTTCGGCGGCCATCCCCGCGATCTTCCCCTCGGTCGAGCGTGAGGGTCGAGTGCTCATGGACGGTGGTGTCGCCAACAACACTGCGGTCTCCCACGCGCTCGCGCTGGGCGCCGACCGCGTCGTCGTGCTCCCGGCCGGGTTCGCCTGCGCGCTCGCCGAACCACCGGCCACCCCCCTCGCGGCGGCGATGCACGCGCTCACGTTGCTGATCGAGCAGCGCCTCCTCGTCGAGATCGCGCAGATCGCCGATCGCGCCGAGATCATCGTCCTCCCGCCGCTGTGCCCGCTCTCGGTGAGCGCCATCGACTTCGGCATGTCGAGTGAGCTGATGGCCAGGGCGCATCACGCCAGCGGGGACTGGCTCGACACCGGCCGCCACCACCTCCCTCACCCGGAGCGCTTCCTCTCCCTCCACAGCCACAGCTGGGCACATGAGCACCCCCACCACAACGGACCCACCCCGACAGTCAGAGAGCACAGATGACCGCCATCTACATCAACCCCGACGACGTCCACGACCGAGGCCTCACCGTGGTTGCCAACCCGCCAACGCCGGCGATCGACCACCAAGCGGCCCGGACAGCGGTACGCGAGCTGCTCGCCGCGCTCGGCCAGGACATCCACGACCCCGAGCTGGCCGAGACCCCTCGCCGGGTGGTGGCCTCCTTCGAAGAGCTCCTCGCCCCCGCACCGTTCCGACTCACGACCTTCGCCAACAACGAGGGCTACGACGAGCTCGTCATCGTCCGTGACATCCCCGTCCAGTCACTGTGCGCACACCACCTCCTCCCCTTCACCGGGGTCGCGCACGTCGCCTACCTGCCCGACGAACGCATCCTCGGGCTGTCCAAGCTGGCGCGGGCGGTCGAGATGTTCGCCCGAGGCCTCCAGGTGCAGGAACGCCTCACCAGCCAGGTCGGCGCCTGGCTCAACGAGAGCCTCCGACCCAAGGGCGTGGGCGTGGTCATCGAAGCCGAGCACCTCTGCATGAGCCTGCGCGGTGTGCAAGCACGCGGGGCCCGCACCGTCACCTCATCACTGCACGGCCTCGTTCGCGACGACGCACGCACCCGCGCCGAGTTCCTCGCCCTCGCCGGACACCGCTCGTGACCGCCGCGCCGTCGACCATCGGGTTGGTTCGTCCGGTCGCCGCACCCGACGAGAACCACACCACGGTTCCGGTGATCGCCGTCTGCATCCCGGCCCGCAATGAGGCACGCACCATCGCGGGCGTCGTCGCCACCGCTCTGGCCGCCTTCGACCAGCCCACCAGCCCCAGAGGCGAGGTCATCGTCGTCGACGACGGCTCCACCGACACGACCGCAGCCGTCGCGCAAGGCGCCGGGGCGAAGGTGGTCCGCTGCGCCCCGACAGGCAAGGGCCACGCCATGCGGCGAGCAGTTGCTGCGACGACCGCCGACATCGTCGTCTTCGTCGACGGCGACCTCGCCAGCCTCGAGCCGAGCCACATCCACACGCTGTCCAAACCGCTCCTCAACGACCCTTGCGCCATGCTCGTGAAGCCCATCTACCGTCGCGGCCTGCACGGCCGGCCCGGTGAAGGAGGGCGCGTCACCGAGCTGGTCGCACGCCCGCTCCTGCAGTTGTTCTGGCCCGAGCTTGCGCACCTGTCCCAGCCCTTGGCCGGGGAGTACGCCATCCGTCGAACCGCACTCGCCGGAATCGATCTGGCCGACGGCTACGCCGTCGAGCTGGCGCTCCTGGTGGACCTCTACACACGGTTCGGGGCCGAGGCCATCATCGAAGCGGACCTCGGCGAGCGGATCCACCGGAACCGTCCGCTCCGCGAGCTCACGCCACAGGCACGTGACATCATCGCCGCCGCACTGGTCCGAGCGAACGTCACTCGACACCCGTAGGACGCTGGAGGCTCCTCTCCTGTTCGGGGCCCACACCATCGTCCCCCTGGTGAGCCGCAACGAGAGCGCAGCGGACCCGATCGCGACCGCGCCGCTAGCGTCCAGCCGTGACAACGCCAGCGAGCAGGCTCGAGAGCGAGGCGGAGATCCGCTTGCGCCTCGGCGTTCCTACGCGTGCCGAGCGGGTGATGGTGGTGACCGAATCCA
The DNA here is from genome assembly GCA_052386335.1 of Microthrixaceae bacterium. Lineage (GTDB taxonomy): Bacteria > Actinomycetota > Acidimicrobiia > Acidimicrobiales > VFJN01 > VFJN01. The sequence goes on along the minus strand of JBQTKH010000072.1, from coordinate 6,161 downwards.
CCCATTGGGATCCGAACTGGCTGTTCACCTCGACTGAGTACTTTCGGTTCTGCGTACGGCGGACCCTTGACCGGGCCCTCGACTCGCTGGTCGCCGAGCCCCGCCGTGTCTTCAGCTTGGAGTGTGCGTTCTTCCCCGACATGTACTGGGACCACCGGCCCGAGAGGCGAGAGCTGTTCCGGGACCTGGTGAACGGCGGCCGGTTGCGCTTCACAGGGAGTGGGGTGACCACACCGGACACGTTGCTTCCCGAGGACGAGCTGCTCCTGCGCGATCTGCTCATCGGCCAGGAGTGGCTCCGCTCGCGGGGGATGACGCAGGAACCGCGGGTGCTCTACCTGCCTGACAGCTTCGGTCACTCGCCGGGCGTGCCGTCGTTGCTGGCTGCGGCCGGGGTGCCCTACGCGGCGGTATGCCGCATCGATGGCATGCGGTTCCCGGGCGCGGACATGGAATCGGCAGCCAAGTTCCCCCGGCCGGGCAGCAGCGCCGAGCTGCTCCTCGGTGAGGGGTCCGCCGACTTCGTGTGGCGCGGCCCTGACGGCAGCGAGGTGCTCGCGCATTGGCAGACGTACGGCTACGGCCATGGCGACATGATCGCCAGTGGAGGCCTGAGCCGAGCGTTGGGGCTCCCCGCGGCCTGGCCTGACCGGCGCGAGCGGCATGTCGCGGCGCGCATCGATAAGTACATCGAGCAGCTCGCCCTGGTCGCGCGCACGCCCTACTTGCTCTTGGCCGTGGGATTCGACTTCGTGCGTCCGGTGCCGCGCCTCGTGGAGCTTCTCGACCGCTGGAACGAGACTGACTACGAGCGCACCGGGGTGTGGCTGGTGAACGCTGGGCTCGACGACTACTTGGACCTCGTCGCGCACCACCGCGACGCGCTTCCGACGTTGTCGCTCGACCCCAACCCGTACTGGACGGGGTTCTACGCATCGCGGCCTCAGCTCAAGGCGGCCTGCCGTGATCTCGGCCGGCGCCTCATAGCCGCCGACAACGAGCAGGCCACCGCAGCGACCGTCCGCGGCGACACGGCAGGGCTCGCCACCCGGCCAGACGACGACCCCCACTCGGCGGCCTGGTGGCGCGCCGTGACGTCCAACCACCACGACTACATCACTGGGACCGCCCCTGACCGCGTCGCCCTCGGTGAGCAGACTCGTTGGCTGCGCGACGCCCTCGCCGACACGGCCCCGACCGGCCCCGACGGCGGCGTCCCGCCCCGGTCGACCACGTCAGCCCAAGACGAAGGCCGCAGCGATCGGCCGTCATGGACGCGCACCGGCACCCAGGTGACGGTGACCACCTCGTTGCTCACCGCGGTGTTCGATGAGCAGCAGGGCGGGGCGCTCGTCAGCGTCACGGACCCCTCGGGAGCCGAGCATCTGGCGGCACCGAGCCTCGAGCTGCGCAGCTACGCCGAGAGCGGCGGTCTGTGGCGGATGGGGAACGAGTTCCACGGCGGCCGTTGGGTGCTCCGCGACTGCACCACGCGCCGGTGTGCCGAGATCACCGTCACCACCCGCACGGAGCTGATCTGCGTCACCATCCTGGCCACGCTCGACGGCCGCCCCGCCGAGATCGTCGCCGAGATCGCCGCCGGCAACCCATCCATCCTCGTGCGCACATCAGTCACCGCGCCGCTCCGACGCACCGTGACGCTCGCCACCCATCAGCGCTCCCCGATCGCGTCCCTCGTCATGCACCAGCCCGGCGGCATGGTCACCCGCCCGCTGCAACGGTGGTACGACCCGACGTTCTGGCCGCTGCACTCCTTCGCCGTCGCCCTGCCCGACACCGGTTCCGGCTCGTTCCCCGGGCTCGCGGTCGCCGCCGCTGTGCCGACCGCACTGCATGCCAATCCTGCTGGGACCGTGGAGACCGTCGTCGCCCGCACCGCCGTGAAGGAGCTCGCCTTCGGGGCCATCCCGGTGCTCGCCCCCGCGTGGGGACGCAAGTGGGGCGCCCAGCCCGCCGTCATCGCGCTGCGGTGGCTCGACGACCCGGACCCTGCGACCCTGATCCAAGCTGGCTGGGCGCTGACCCAGCAGGTCGATCAGGCCGCTGGTCGCCCACCACCGAGATGGTTGATCGAGGTCGACGACTCGCTCGTGGAGGTCATCGCGGTGAAGCTCGCCCACCGCGGCGACGGCGTCATCGTGCGATTGCGACACTGGGGTCCGCCCGGTCCGCCTCAGCCGGTGGCGCTCACGCTCTCGTCAGGGATCGAGGCTGAGATCACTGGTGCCTGGCGCACCGACAGCAGGGAGCGAGACCTCAGCGAGCTGGTCGTCGCCGAGGGCGTCGCGCGCCTCGGCATCGACCGCTACCTCACCACAGTACGCCTGTTGATCAGATGACTCACCGAGCCTGCCATCGTCGTCGACGAGGTGCGCCCAGCACGCGGGGTCGCCACCCTGGTCGGCACGTTCGGTCACGACTCCGACTCGACCTCGACCCGTAGCCGGCAGCCGGCGCGGCGGGGATCCTTGCGTACGAGGTCATGCACCACGGCGCGTGTGCCCTCGACGAGTCCCTCGGCGAGGCCGAGGTGCAGCGCGCACACGGTGTCGGGGTCGGCCAGAGCCGTCGCCTCGAAGGGGCAGGTCTGGAGGATGATCTCGGTGCGCCCGCCGCGTCTTCGCGCTTTCGGGTCGAAGCCCTGGCGGGCCATCGCGTCGACGAGGTCGTCGACCTCGTCGCCTCCGGCCGCGCCCGGATCCCCCTTCGCGCGCCGCCCGGCCTCTCGGCCGACCTCTACCGCGCTGTTGCCGGTGCTGATCATCTCGGTCAGCAGCAGGCTGAGCCGTTCGTAGGGACCGGTGACGCCCCAGCGGCTCTCGACTCCGGCCCCGATCTCGTAGAGGAGCCGAGGACGACCCGGTACACCATCGCGGGCGGTGGTCTCGACGACCAGGCCCGCATCGGTGAGCTTGGCGAGATGCTGACGGATCGCATTGTGGTTCAGCCCAAGCAGCGCAGTGAGCTCAGCCACGTCAACCGGACCCGACGCATCAGCGATGTAGCGGAACATGGTGTGCCGGGTGGGGTCACCCAGAGCGCGCGCCTCCTGCTGGAGCGGAACCTGCGGCTCGCGGGGTGCGGGCGTGGACGGACTCATGGCACCAGCGCCGTGGCGAAGACGACGATGCCCACCGATGCAGCCAGGCCGGCGATAGCCAGCGGTCGGGCCGAGCGCGGACGCGACGCGGCGAGGATCCCGTGCACCGCTGCGATCCCGACAGACATCACCACGAGAACCATCTTGACCGCGAAGAGCCGCCCATAGCCGGGATCATCAAGGATCCCCCACGACAGGTGCCGGTGCGCGGCAAGCGACAGGCCCGTGACGAGCAGCGTCGGCAACAGCACCGCGTTGGCGATCACGGCGAACCGCATGGCTGTCGCTCGAACCAACGGCACTCGCACCTCAGGCTCGAGGCCGCTGGCGCGCAGCGCGGGAAGCACCACGATGGTGAGGAGCACCTGACCGCCGACCCATCCCATCGCCGCGAGGACGTGCAGGAAGCGGACGATGCTCCAGCCCGTGATGGTCATACCAGCATCCTACCGCTATTGTTCTAGCAGTAACTAGAGGATCAGGAATCGAGGTCAAGGCGGACGTGCGAGAGCATCCGGGCACACCAGCGCCGACAACAGCTCCGCGGCGAGATCTCACCGACCGCACCCAGGTCCACGACCTCGTGGTCGCCTTCTACCGGGAGCTCGTGTTCGACGACCTGCTCGGCCCCTTGTTCGACGAGGTGGCTGAAGTCGATTGGAGCCTCCACATCCCAAAGCTCGTCGACTTCTGGTGCCAGGTGCTCGTCGGCCAACCCGGCTACGACGGCTATGTGCTGGGAGCGCACCAGGCCGTCAACCGCCTCGAACGCTTCCGGCCCGAGCACTTCGACCGCTGGTACACCTTGTGGGCTGCAAGCGTGGACGCGCGTTGGGCTGGCCCTGGCGCCGAGACGGCCAAGGCCCACGCTGTCCACACGGCCCACACCCTGGCCCGCCGCCTAATCGACGTCGATTGGACGCCCCCCGAGTGAGGGCCCCTGGATTTATCTAGCCATTGACGGATATACTCCGCGGGTAGTCGCCAGCCCACCACACCGCGAGGTCGGCCATGTCCGACGATGCCACCATCACCCTTGACCACACGCTCGGCGAGCTGGTTGCCGAGCTCCCGGCCCGGGCTCGGGTCTTCGAGCGCCACAGCCTGGACTACTGCTGCCATGGTCAGCGCTCCCTGGCCGACGCCGCCGCGGCCGCCGACCTCGACGCCAACGACCTCGCCGCCGAGCTGGCATCCGTGGTCGATGCCTCTGGCTCCGAGGTCGACGCACTCCACCGGGCGGCGCTCGTCGAGCACATACTGCGGACGCACCACGCCTACCTGCACGAGGAGCTCCCCGCTCTGCAGGCGCTGGCCGACAAGGTCGACAGCGTGCACAGCTGCCGTCACCCCGAGCTGAGCGAGGTGGCCCGTCTGGTTCACGTTCTTGCCGACGACCTCACCCCTCACCTGACCAAGGAGGAGCAGGTTCTCTTCCCGGCCATCACGCGGCAGAGCACAGGAGCCGAAGGGGCGGGCGTGCCACTGTCCCCGCCCATCCGAGCGATGATGACCGAGCACGAGGCCATAGGCGCACTGCTGGGCGAGCTTCGTTCGACTGCCCGCGGCTACAAGGTGCCCGCCGATGGCTGCGCCAGCTACCACGGCCTCTACTCCCGCCTGGCCGACCTCGAAGCCGACACCTTCCGCCACGTGCACCTCGAGAACAACGTCCTGTTCCCCCAGGTGTTCAGCGCTGCCTGAGCAGAGCCTCGGCTCGCCGGGTGCGGTGATCCTGTGCGAAGGCTGCGTGACCGAGCCGTAACGCGGCTTCAGATCACTGCGATCGAGCGGTGCCGAGCGTCGAGATCGGCCTCGCTTAGGACTTGGGGGTGGCCGCTCGCCAGCGCCTACCCCACCAGCTCCCGAATGACTGACCCTGCCGATTCAATCCGGGAGACAGCGGAGACAGACTTGCCTGCGTAGAGCGCCGCAGCCCCAACGTCGCCGTCGAACTCACGTGTCGGTGGCAACGGGCTCCTCGCGTTCGCGGCTGCGTCTGAGGCTGTGATGCATTCGCGCAGGACTCGGTGAGGCGCGTGGGGCCAGCCCAAAGAGAACGACTGGGTCAGGACGGTGTCCGCCGCGTCGGCTCGTATGAGCGCTTCGACATACATCGGGTGGACGTCGGCTTCGTAGGTGGCGAGGAACCGCGTTCCGATGCGTACGGCATCAGCGCCAGCGTCACGTGCGGCCACCACGTCCTCCCGTGTCCCCACTCCACCGGCTGCGACGAGAGGGAGCTCCTCCCGTGCGCGCACCTGCTCAAGCAGGTCGAGCAGCCTCGTGATGCCACGCACATGACCGCCCGCCTCGCGGCCCTGTACGACGAGCAGGTTGCAGCCCGCCGCCGAGGCGGCGCCCGCCTCCTCGAGCGATCCGATCTGCCAGGCCACGAGTGCTCCGGCGTGCTTGGCCCGCTCGACCAGCTTCGGGTCGGGGTCGGCGTAGAAGCACTCCACGACCGGGGCCAGGGACGCCGCCGCCTCGAAAGCGGCGAGATCGAGGAACGGCATGAGGAAGTTCACCCCGATCTGTGCGCCGGTGCCGGCGGCATCGGTACAGGCCTTGTACTGCTGAGCTAGCTCTGCTGCGCCGAGCCCTGACGCCGGGATCATGCCCAGGGCCCCCTCCCGCGCGACCGCCACCACAAGGTCGGTCGTCGTGACGCCGCCCATCGCGGCTTGCTGCAGCGGCAACCGGCAACGGACCAGGTCGGTGAATCGATTGGTTCCAGCGCTCACGAAGCCTCCCTCTCAATGGGGTCGTCAGTGTTGAGCCCGACGGATCGACAGCGGACGAAGCGGGCAATGCACGGTCACGTACGAGAGCCCTTCCGGGCGAACGCTTGGCTACGACGGGCAACTGCACCACCACGTTCGAGTGAAAGCGTTGTGGTGCATCGCGTTCGGAGTTCCCACATGCACTTTACTTCTAGCGTATTCTATAAATATGTCGAATTCACGTGCACCAGATGTATCGGACCAGACTCTTGGCAAGCGGTCCAGCCGGGGATGACCCCATACGCGCCGATCGGCGC
>JBQTKH010000071.1:0-9264 GCA_052386335.1 Microthrixaceae bacterium | reverse complement strand
AGCTCGGCACCACGATCGAGTTCGCGGGCGGCGACGCGGTCAAACCGCTGGGTGAGATCGATCTGCACGTCGAGGGTGGCAAGGCGGTCGAGATCGGTGACGTGTTCTCGCTCCCATCCTCTCCATTCCAGGACGGCTGGAGCCAGCTCGTTGAGACGGCTCTCGAGGTGGGCGAGCTTCGTGTTTTGGCCGACGATGTCTTGTTCGAAGCGCGTGATCAGATCCTCGAAGTCTATACTTTGAGCACGGTCGGTGCGTCGGCCGATTGGGCCGAGCGCGTTCAGGTGCTCTTGGGCCGTCGCGAGCCGCAATCGAGCATCGTCGCGGTAGCGCTGCTCGCGCCCGTGCGCGTCGGTCAGGTCTCGGAGCTTCCGGGATGGGTCGGTCGGGGCGTCAGCCAGCCGGGCTCGCAGGTGCTCGCGTTCACGGCGAAGCTCGTCGAGCGGTGAGGCATCGATCGGCCCGAGCTGGTCGAGGGCCAGTTCCTTGGCGCCGCTGCGACGAACCGTCGCGCGGAGACCCTCAACCGGGCCGGTGTCGACTTCGGCGGCGTGGCGTTCCTCGACCCGGGGGTCATCGGCGCCGACGACGAACAGGTCGTTGCCATGGCGCCCTCGTGACAGTGCGGTGTAGGCGTGCTCGCGGGTGGTGTCATCCAGGAGCACGAAGCACCGGTCAACAGTGGCGCCCTGGGCCTTGTGGATGGTGGTGGCGTACCCGTGGGCCAGATGCCCCGCCTCCGCGTAGGTGAACGGGATCGCCAGGCGCTCATCGTTGTCAGTGAGGACCATGAGGTGCTGTTGGTCGGTGTCGATGCGTTCGATGACGGCCCGGGTGCCGTTGAGCAGCCCGAGTTGGTAGTCGTTGCGCAGCGCGAGGACATCATCGCCCTCCGCGAAGGGCCGTCCGGCCAGTGTGATCCGGTCGGGGTCGAGGTAGCCCTCGTCTTGGAGGATGTGGCGGGCCATGCCGTTGAGGTCGTCGACATCGTTGAGGCGGGCGGCGACCATTAGGACGTCCTCGCCGTCGACGCGGGCGTTCATCCATTCCTCCACCACCAGCCCTCGTGCCTCGCGGTCGGTGGTGGCCTGATGGACCCGCTCATGCCGGAGGTAGGAGTCGACCGCCCGGTCTGGGTCGCCGGCGCGCAGGTCGGCCAACGCGTCGCGTTCCCACGGTTCGCTCTGGCGACGGTTGTCGTTCAGGAGGCTGGCACCGAGGCGGGATCGCAGGCCGCGGAAGGCGCCGCCGGCGTCGATCTCGGGGAGCTGGCACGGGTCGCCCACGAGGACGACCTTCGCGTCCGCGCGCTCCGCTTGGTCGAGGAGGCGGGCGAGCTTGCGGGTCCCGACCATGGCGGCCTCGTCGACCACGACCACCGTCCCGGCATCCAAGGGTGTTCGGGCGACCTGGTTGAGGAGGCGGTCGATCGTGGAGGCGGGGATCCCGGCGTCGTCTTGGAGGTGCTTGGCGGCTCGGGCTGCGAGGGAGCAGCCGATCACCCGGTACCCCGACGCTTCCCACGCGGCGCGCGCCGCGGCGAGCGCGAACGTCTTGCCGGCCCCCGCCACCCCTTCGACGACCTCGATCCCATCCCCCGACGAACAGATCGACCGCACCATGAGGTCCTGCTCGGCTGACAGGGTCCCTGCCGCGGCCACGGCAGTCTCGACCGCCGCGGGGCTGGCGACCGCGCAACGAGTGGCCTGCCGGAAGAGCCCGGAGTCGACGACAGCGAGCTCGATCTCGAGCATCTCGAGGGTCGTGAACCTCTGCCCAGCGGTCCGGGTCGCGACCACCCTGCCGTCGCGGAGCCGGATCGTCGCTGCGTCACGGTCGCCCCTGACGGCCAGGACGTGTTCGGAGCGCAGGAACCCCTCGACCAAGTTCAGTACGTCCTCGACCCGGCCACCGAAGGGCAGGGCGTTGCACACGGCCTTGATGACCTCACGCTCCCCGAACGTGCTCGCCCTGAGGGTCAGACCCTCCGGGCTGGCGAGCCATCGGTACAGCTCCTCAGCCTCAGCACTTCCAGGCAGCGGTGGCTCGATCACCCGGGCCCGGTCGAGCACCTCTGCCAACGCGGGCCCGTCGAACCCGAGCGCGTCCGCCCGCACCCACCAGGCTGGGAGCAGGCCGTCGGGTTCGATGCTGGTGTCCTTGGCGGTGCGGGTGGCGTAGGCGGCGACCTGAGCGGCCCGGGCGCTGTGCTGGCCGTGCTCGACGAGGTGAGCCTCGATCTCACGGCGCCTCGTGGAGAACTCGCGGAGCACCCTCTGGGGGATGCCAGCGATGTCGGCGATGCCGTTGCGGACCGGTCCCCACTCGACCCCGAGGCGGCGGGTGAGCTCCCAGCGCAGTTGAGCCTCATAGAGGTGTCCGACCGGGGCCAGCCACGAGTACACCGGTCGCGCGTCCAACGCCGTCCACCGGTCATCGGATGGGGCGTGGGCGAGGTTGGCGATAACGACATGGGTGTGTAGATGCGGGTCCCCGGCTCGGGAGGTGCGGTGCCGGAACGCGGCGGCCACGAACCCGTCACCGTCTTGGACGTCGTGGCCGCCCTGGCCGCGTCGCACCCGGCACGCCGCACGCTCCAAGACTCCGAGCGCGGCGCTCTGCGCGGCGTCGTGGGCGTTGCGGACCTGATTGGATACCTCCGGCTCGCCCAGCGCGAACAGCAGCGACACCGACGTCGGCGCGTTGAACGTCGCGTCGAACCCGGCCACCACCGGCACCGACCGCGACCCCGTCAACCGGTAGGTGCCGGTCTTCGGGTCGACGTGCTCGAGGACCCGGCCCAACTGCTCGGCGTCGACCTCACCGTCGAGGCCGAGGCGGGCCGAGCCTGCGCCCGCCCATTGGCCCGGTGCCTCCTTGGCGCCGGTGTAGTACTCCTCCGCGCCGCGGGCGACGGTGTCGAGGTAGTACTGCTGCTGGCCCGGGGCCAGCTTCCCCAAGCTCAGCACGATCCGAACCGCCGCGACGACGGGTGGACGGGGCGGCACAGCACGGCAGGTGCAAGTGCGTCACCGTTCTTGTTGAGGTCTGGTGAGAGATCGCTGAGCAGGGCCATGACGATCAGCCGGTGAACGGCAGAGAGGTCTGCTCAGAGGCAGCGCGTCGAGATGAACGACGGGGCCTGGGAGTGGTCGACCGCGCGGGTGCGGGAGTCGCTTGCTCGCGTCGGGTGGCGAGCTCGATCACGGCTGGGACCGGGGGCCAGGTGATCGCAGCGCCCATGAACTCCGCCAGCTCCCGACTCGAGACCCGCAGGAGGCGTCCTACCCGTCGGCACGGGATGCCCCGCTTGCCGCCGGTGGCGATCCATTCCTGAGCCATCCGGTACGCGAGGGTGCGGCCGATCCGCAGCACGAGGGCTGCTTCCTCGACGGTCAACAGGTCCGGGACCTGACCCATGGACACCTCACTCACTCGTCATACTTCCAACGGGAGCGTAGAGTAGCACAAGACTACGAGTTTGTGAATGACAACGCGATCCTGTTGAGGTACGGTCAGACGATGAGTGCCACCCGGAAGTTCGGCATACGCCGCGTCATGACCCCCAACCAGATCGTCGCCTACAACGTCATCAAGGCCCGCGCCCTGCGAGGCTGGACCCAGGAACAAGCCGCCGAAGCCCTCGCCCCCTACCTCGGAGCCAAGCTCTCAGGACCCAGCTTCTCGGCCCTGGAACGATCAGCCGTGAAGATCGAGCGCATCAAGCAGTTCTCCGCGGATGACCTCCTCGCCCTGTCCCGCGGGTTCGACCTGCCCATCGGGTTCTTCTTCACCCCACCCCCACCCGAGATGGACGCCGGGCTCTACGGCCCCGACGCAGGCAACAAAGGCCTCGACCCCATCGTGCTCCTCGACGCCATCCTCGGCACACCCGACAACCTCGACTACTGGATCGACGAGCTCCTCGCCTACTCAGCCAGCCACGCCCCCATGCCCCGCAGCAAACGAGAGAAGCCAAGCGTCTCCCCCGCCGACCTCGCCGACCGCCTCACCCCGCTGGTCGAGCTGCGGGCCAAGGCCCTACTCCGCAAAGCCCTCGGTGACCTCGACGGAGCCAGCGACCTCCTCGAACGCCTCGCCGAAGCAATCCGACTCCTCGACGAGACGGCAGCCGGCACCGCGAACAAGACGGCACGAGCCAGCACTCGGGACAAGGCAGCACCGGGCGGCGCCACGGCGAAGGCGACCAGGAAGGGCGGGCGCTGATGGCCCACATCCGCAAGACCCCTTCCGGTCGCTTCGAGGCCCGGTTCCGTGGTCCCGATGGGACCGAGCACGCCAAGCGCTTCACGACCCGGCGCGACGCGCAGACCTTCCTCGACCGCCTCGGCGTCGACCGCCAGGCCGGCCGCTGGCGTGACCCGCGCGCCGGGAAGATGCTCTTCGCCGACTGGGTGAGGCTGTGGCAGCCCACCACCGTCGACCTCCGCCCCTCATCCCGGGCCCGCGACGACTCCTCCCTGCGCAACCACGTACTGCCCCGCTTCGGGGCACTTCGCCTCGACGGGATCACTCCGCTCGAGGTCCGCAGCTGGGTCGCCGACCTCACCGCCAGCGGACTCGCACCCGCCACCGTCCAGAAGGCCTACCAGATCCTCTCCAAGGCAATGCGCTCCGCGGTCGACGCCGACCTGCTCGCCGAGACCCCCTGCCGGCGGGTCCCGCTCCCCAAGGTCGAGACCGAAGAGATGCAGTTCATCTCACCCCAAGAGATCGACACCCTCAGCGGCCTCATCAACCCGCGCTACCGGGCCCTCGTCCTCTTCGACGCCTACTGCGGCCTCCGCCTCAGCGAGCTCGCCGGCCTCCGCCGCTCAGCCCTCAACCTCGGACTGGGCCGAGTCCGTGTCACCGAGAACGCCGTCGAAGTGCGAGGGACAATCGAATGGGGCGTTCCCAAGACCCGAGCCGGCCGACGGACCGTACCCATCCCGTCCGCCGTCGCCGCCGCGCTCGACCGACACCTCCGCGAACGCGTCGACCCTGAACCAGGAGCGCTCGTGTTCGGAGGCCCCGACGGCGGCGTCCTGCGCGCCGGCTCCTGGCGCACCCGCTTCTGGCACCCCGCCATCCGCACCGCGGGCCTCGGCGGGCTGCGCATCCACGATCTCCGTCACACCGCTGTGTCGCTCTGGATCGCCGCTGGAGCCAGCCCCAAGCAGATCGCCACCTGGGCCGGCCACACCAGCGTCGCCGTGGTGCTCGACCGCTACGGACACCTCTACGAAGGCAACGACGTTGACGTGCTGGCCAACCTCGATTCGTTCGCTTCTGTGACGTCCGATGACGCCCCGTCCCGCTGGATCCCGCGGGTTTTCCGCGGGGCACGCGACGACTCCGACGACCAGGCCGACCGCTCGCAGGTCGCTGACCTGCGGAAATACGGTGGGCGCGAAGGGACTCGAACCCCTGGCCTCTGCCGTGTGAAGGCAGCGCTCTAACCAACTGAGCTACGCGCCCTTGCGGGAGCGGACACGGTACCAGAGGGCCCCGGGTGCCGGGCCAGCCCGGCCGTCAGATCGGGGCGACGGCGTCGAGGGCGAGCGTGTCCTCGATAAGCGCCAGCGCGCGGAGCACGACCACGTCGGCGTGCTGCGGGCCCACCACCTGGAGCCCCACGGGCATGCCATCGGACGTGAAGCCGGCGCACACCGTGCCCGCCGGGGAGCGCGTCATGTTGAAGGGGTAGGTGAAGCCCACCCAGGTGGGCGTCTCCTCCCCGTTGATCGTGCCGTTGCCACCCGCCGGACCGACCTGGCCCGCCAACGTGGGCGTGAGCAGCAGCGGGACCCGGTGGAAGAGCTCAACCAGGCGCAGGTTGGCGAGGTGACAGCCATCGACGGCCGCCAGCACATCGGTGCCGCTCGCCTTCGTGCCGAACATGTCGAGGAGGTGGGCGTGAGCGGGGTCGACTCGGGCCCAGTCGTCGGTGCCGCGCAGGTGGCCGAGCGCCCGCTCGTTGCCCGCCATGGCCAGCACGAGGAACGATTGCACCGGGTCCTCGTCGAACACCGGGTCGACCTCGACGATCTCGGTGCCGAGCGACGCGAGGCGATCGACGGCCGCCTGGCAGATCTCGGCCACCTCGCGGTCGACGGTGGCGTAGCCGAGGGTGGGCGCCCACCCGACCTTCCGCGGGGCGCCCAGCTCGTTGAGCGAGCGCGTCCAGCTGGTGTCGGGCATCGGCAGCGACCGGAGGTCGGTGGCCTCGGGTCCGACGACGGCGTCGAGCGCGAGCGTGACGTCGCGAATGGTCCGGGCCATCGGCCCCTTGGTGGACAGATCGGCCCAACCAGGCGGGTTCGGGCCGCCGGATGGGACTCGACCCAGCGACGGCTTCATCCCCGAGAGCCCGCAGACCGACGACGGGATGCGGATCGACCCACCCCCGTCGGAGCCGGTGCACAGCGGCACCATGCCCGCCGCGATCGCGGCCGCTGAGCCACCGGAGGAGCCGCCGGCTGACCGCTCCAGGTTCCACGGGTTGTACGTCGAGCCGAACAAGGGGTCGGTGGTGTCGGCCTTGTGCCCGAGCTCGGGCGTGTTCGTCTTGCCCACCACCACGCAGCCGGCCGCCCGCAGCCGGTCGACCAGCGCGGAGTCGGCCGTGGCTGGTCCGCTGTCGGCGTAGACCTCGCTGCCGTGGGTCGTGCGGAACCCACGGGCGTCCTCGAGGTCCTTCACGCCGATCGGGATGCCGGCCAGCGGGCCGACCTCCTCCCCCGCTGCGATGCGCTCGTCGATCGCGGCCGCTTCTGTGAGCGCGGCCTCGGCGTCGAGGGCCACGAACGCGTTGACGCTCGGGTTGAGCGCCTCGATTCGGTCCAGCGCCGCCCGCACCACCTCGCGAGCAGACACGCGGCCCGAGGCAAGGTCGCTGGCTATGGCGGAGACAGTGGTCGTTCGGAAGTCCATCGGGCCGACGTTAGAGCGAATCCGGTGCGCCGCGATCGGCGATCAGTAGCCCGCCGTCGGATCAACCGGGCCGAGCAGCGCTTCGCCGGCGATGCGACGGCGGACGTTCTCCGTCACCCGCTCTGTGAGAAGGGGGAACGCCATCTCCGGCGTGTTGGCCGTATGCGGTGTGATGATGCAGCGCGGCTCGGTCCACAGCGGGTGCCCGGGCGGCAGCGGCTCCGGGTGGGTGACGTCGAGGGCAGCGCCACCGATGCGCCCTTCGGCGAGCACCGCGACGAGGTCGGCGGTGACGATGTGCGCCCCCCGGGCGACGTTCACCACCCAACCTGTGGAGGCCATCAGCTCGAGGCGACGGCGGTCGAGGACGCCGGTGGTCTCCGGGGTGAGCGCGAGGGCGAGGACCACGAGCTCCGCGCCCGACAGCGCGTCGTCGAGTCCGTCCATGCCGACGACCGCGTCGGCGCCCTGCATCGACGCCGGGGTGCGTCGCACGACGGTGACGTGACAGCGAAACGGGAAGAGCAGGCGTAGCAACGACTCTGTGATCCCGCCGCCGCCGAGCACCACCACCCGCGCACCGAGCAGGTTCATGCCGGCGGCCCTGCCCCACTCCGTCGCTCGAGCGAAGGAAGGGATCTGACGCATCCCCCCCAGCGCCAAGGCCAAGGCGTGCTCCGCGACCGGTTCGGCGTAGACGCCCTTCCCGCACGTCCAGGTGCGCTCGGGGTGGCGAGCCACGATGTCGACGTAGGGTTCGATGCCCGCCCATGGAAGCTGCACCCACCTCAGCTGCGGGTGGGCGTCGAGGAGCACCTCGAGGCCGCCGGGGTCGGCGTGGTGCGTCCAGACGAGACCGTCGGCGCTCGGCGGGTCCACGACATGGCCGCCTCCGGCGGTGACGGCGTCGTCCAGCCACGAGCGCGCCGAGCGAGGCTCGACCGCGATGGCGTCGATAGTGGGCGACGGGGTCATCGAGGCTCAGTCACAGCAGGAATCACGCCAGCCGCAGGCACAGCGGTAGTGGGCGTGCTCAGGCTGCATCTCACCGCCGCACATCGGACAGCAGGCGAAGGTCCCCATCGGGTCGCGGGTGATCACACAGCCCGGGAGCTCGCGGGACGGGGGTTCGTCAAAGGGGAGCTGGAGCTCTTCGAAGTCGATCGGCACGCCGGTGGATGGTACGGGCTCGCTCGGCGGGGACCACGGATGCGATGCTGCGCCGACCATGCCATCGTCTCGTCCCTCGCCCGCCGCCGGGCCCGACCCCCACAGCGGCGCGGGCGCGGAGGACGCCTTCGACGCCCTCGAGGAGGGCGATCGCACGATCCGCACGAGCTCGGCCCGTGCCGCACTGCGCCACGAGACGTTCCGACGTGTGTTCATCGGCGCGTTCCTGTCGAACATCGGCAGCTGGATGCAGAACGTGGTGCTCGGCGCCCTCGCGTACGACCTCGGCGGCCCGGTGTTCGTCGGCGTGCTCTTGTTCGCGCAGCTCGGACCCCTCATGCTCTTCTCGCTCGTGGGCGGACTCCTCGCCGACGCCTTCGACCGCCGGCGGTTGCTCGTCACCGTCTCCGTCCTCCAAGGTCTGCTCTCACTCGCTCTCGCATGGGTCGCCCGCGGGGAGGACCCGTCGCGCGTCGCGCTGGTCGGCATCGTCTTCCTCATCGGCGTCGGTCAGGCGGTGTTCGGCCCCACCTATAGCGCGCTGCTCCCCGCACTCGTCGGCCGCGCAGATCTCCCCGGCGCCATCTCGCTGAACTCCGCGCAGATGAACGGGTCTCGAGTCATCGGACCCGTGATCGGCGCCGCCCTCTTCTCGGCCATCGGGGCCGACCTGGTGTTCGTCGTCAACGCGGCGTCGTACCTCCTGGTGATCTGGTCACTGCTCAGCGTGCGGCTCCCGCCACCGATCCCCGACACGAGTGGGCTGCGCGGCATCCGCCGCCTCGGCGCCGGGTTCACCGTCGCCCGCGCCGACCCCATCGTCGGGCGCTGCCTGATCGTGATCTTCACCTACTCGCTCCTGTCGCTGCCCTTCATCGGCCAGATGCCCACGCTGGCGGACCGCAACCTTGGCATCGCCGCCCGCTCCACCCAATACGGCGTGCTCTAAGCGTGCTTGGGGGTGGGCGCCCTCATGGGTGCACTATCGATCGGCACGGTGCTCAGCGGTCGCAGCCTCGAACGAGTGGTGCGGGGCGGCCTCGTCGCCTTCGCCGTCTTCCTCGCCGCCTTCTCCCTCCTCCGCACCCCGGCGCTCGCCTACCCCGGCATCCTGCTCGTGGGCCTCGCCTACTTCGCCGTGATCACCTCGCTGTCGAC
>JBQTKH010000070.1:0-45717 GCA_052386335.1 Microthrixaceae bacterium | reverse complement strand
ATCGCACGGTGGTCTTCGGCGCCACCTCGGCCGACACCACCACCGTGCGCGTGGTGCTCTCGGATGCTCGAGTGGTGGAGATCGACACCGTGGAGGCCGACGGGATCGACGGTCGCTTCTACGTCACCGTCGTCGAGGGCGACGTCGACGCCGACCGCCTCGCCGATTCCTGACTGCGGCCGTGCGACCCTTGGGTGACGCAGTGCGCGCGTGGAACGCGGATCGGTCGCGGTAGACCTAACGCATGAGCGAACGCCGACTCTCTGCCATCGTGCTCGCCGCCGGCGAGGGGTCCCGGATGCGGTCCGCGCGTCCGAAGCCGCTGCACCTGCTGTGCGGTCGAGCGATGGTGCTCTACGTCCTCGACGCCCTCCCCAAGCACGAGGTGGACCGGGCGGTGATCGTGGTCGGCCACGGCGCGGAGCAGGTCACCAAGAAGCTCATGGACGACGGGGTCGAGCTCCGCCTCGAGTTCGTCGAGCAGCATCAGCAGCGGGGCACCGGCGACGCCGTCGAGGTCGGCCTCAGCGGCCTCTCCGAGGACGATCACGACGACGACGACGTGCTCGTCCTCCCGGGTGACACACCCTTGCTGCGAAGCGAAACGGTCGCCGCACTCGTGGCCGAGCACCGACTCTCCGGCGCAGCCTGCACGATCCTCACCGCCCGGATGGACGACCCCACCGGCTACGGACGCATCCTGCGAACCGGCAAGGACGAGCGGATCGCCCGCATCGTCGAGCAGGCGGACGCGACGCCCGAGGAAGCTGCCATCGACGAGGTGAACACCGGGATCTTCTGCTTCCGTCGCAGCTTGCTCTCGCCGGCGCTGCGCCGCATCAACCCCGACAACGCCCAAGGTGAGCTCTACCTCACCGACGTGGTGGAGGTGCTCGCCGAGGCCGGCCACAAGGTGGTCAGCGTGGTCACCGACGACGGGCGTGAGACGCAGGGCGTCAACGACCGATCGCAGCTCGCGGCCGCGGAGGCGGACCTGAGGGCGCGGACCAACTTCGCGTGGCAGGGCAAGGGCGTCACCAGGGTCGACCCCGACACCACCTACATCGACGCCGCCGTCGACATCGCCCCCGACGTCACGCTCTTCCCGGGAACGATCCTGCAGGGGCGCACCACGATCGGCGCGGGCACCGAGATCGGACCGGGCTGTCGACTGGTCGACTGCACGGTCGGCGAGCGATCCACGCTCGAGCACACGATCGCCCGCCGCAGCGACGTCGGCGACGACTGTCACGTCGGTCCCTACGCCGGTCTCGAGCCGGGTACGCACCTGCGGTCCGGGACGCGGACCGGCGCGTTCTACACTGGAGGGACGTCGACGGGCGCTGACGGCTAGGTCGCCGCTGGTTCTGCCCCCACTCCGGTACCGAGGGGAACCATGGAGCTGGTCACCAAGAAGCGGTTGCAGTTGCTGGCGGGACGTTCGAACCTGCCACTCGCACAGGAGATCGCCGAGTACCTGGGTGTCGAGCTCGGCCATCCGAACCTCGTCGAGTTCGCCAACGGTGAGATCTACAGCCGCCTCGGCGAGAACGTGCGTGGGGCCGATGTGTTCGTGATCCAGACGCACGGCACGACCGAGGACATGTCGGTGAACGACGCGATCATGGAGCAGCTCATCATCATCGACGCTGCTCGTCGCGCGTCGGCCAAGCGCATCACCGCCGTCATCCCCAACTACGGCTACGCCCGGCAGGATCGCAAGGCCGAGAACCGCGAGCCCATCACGGCCAAGCTCGTCGCCAACATGTTCGCGGCGGTCGGCACGAACCGCCTGATGTCGGTCGACCTGCACTCAGGTCAGATCCAGGGCTTCTTCGACGGCCCGGTCGACCACCTCACCGCGATGCCCGTGATCGTCGACTACATCCGCAAGAACCTCCCCGACGATCTCGTGGTCGTCTCGCCCGACGCCGGTCGGGTGAAGGTGGCGGAGCGCTACACCAACGTGCTCAACGCCGACCTCGCCATCGTGCACAAGCGGCGCGTCAAGGGTGTGAAGAACACCGTTGAGGCCGTGGAGATCGTGGGCGACGTCGAGGGCCGCACCTGCGTGATCATCGACGACATGATCGACACGGGCGGCACGCTCTGCGCCGCGGCGGAGCAGCTCAAGGAGCGCGGCGCCACCGCGATCTACGCGCTGGCCACCCACGGTCTGCTCAGCGGTCCCGCGATCGACCGGTTCAAGAACTCGGTCATCACGAAGGTCGTGGTCACCAACACCCTCCCGCTCCCGTCGGAGAAGCAGATCGACAAGATCGAGCAGCTTTCGATCGCCAAGGTGCTCGCAGAGGCGATCGACGCCGTCTTCGAAGACAACTCGGTGGGGGAGATCTTCGGCGGCGCCAACCAGAACTGAGTCCCCAGCGTGCTGCGGGCGTCGCTGCGCTCCTGCCTCCGCACGTGCCTCACGGCGGCCGGCGAAGCCGGACCGCCTCCGGCTTCGCCGTAAGCGCGGTCTGGGCGTCGCTTGGCGCTGGACTCGCTGGCGCCGGTAGCCTCTCCCGGTCCACAACCGATTGAATTGCGCTCCGGCGCGATCTCAGACGTAGGAGCCATCCGATGGCCGAGATCATCCTCCATGCCACCCCGCGCCCGCCCCAGGGCACCCGCCCTGTTCGCCGGCTTCGTGCCGAGGGCAAGATCCCGGGGGTCGTCTACGGCCTCGGCGGCGATCCGATCACCTTGTCGGTGGAGTGGCGCGACCTGCGAGCCGCGCTCATCACCGAGCAGGGCCTGAACGCGGTCATCCACCTCGACATCGACGGCACCACCACGCCCACCCTCGTGAAGGACATCCAGCGCCACAAGGTGCGCCGCGACGTCCTGCACGTCGACTTCATCCGGGTCGACCTGAACAAGACGGTCGACGTCGAGGTCCAGATCCACCTGCACGGTGAGGCCGAGAAGGTGGGCCGCGAAGGCGGCGTCGTCGACCAGGTGCTCACGGCGCTGCTCATCACCGCCAAGCCCGCCGACATCCCTTCCGAGCTCACGATCGAAATCTCGAGCCTCGAGATCGGTGGCGCCATGCGTGTCAGCGACATCGTGCTGCCGGCCGGCGTCACCACGGCCGTGGATCCCGAGGATGCGGTCGTCACCGCGTCTCGTGGCGTGTCCGACGAGGAGTTCGAGGCCGCCGCGGCCGAGGTCGCGGGCGAGCCCGAGGAGGGCGAGGCTGCCGAAGAGGGCGCCGAGGCCGAAGGCGACGAGGGTGCCGAGGCTGCGGCCGACGACGGCGCCACCGACGGCGACAGAGAGGGCTGATGTTCGGCCGGCGGGGTGGCGCGGCCGAGCGCCGCGGCACTCCCGCCGACCTGCTCGTCGTGGGGCTCGGCAACCCGGGAGCGGAGTACGAAGGCACACGGCACAACGTCGGTGCGGAGGTCGTCACCCTGCTCGCGGCGCGCCACGGCGCCAAGCTCCGCAAGGGCAAGGAGCGGGCCACGGTCGACGAGGTGGTCGTGGGCGGACGACGCCTCGCGCTCGCGATCCCCATGACCTACATGAACCTCTCCGGCGAGGCCGTGGCTCCGCTCGTGCGCCGTCACGGCATCGACGATCCCCACAAGCTCGTGATCGTCCACGACGAGCTCGACCTCCCCGTCGGTCGCCTCAAGCTCAAGCTCGGTGGGGGCCTGGCGGGGAACAACGGCCTCAAGTCCGTGAAGGCCCACCTGCACACCGACGACTTCGCGCGGGTTCGCATCGGCATCGGCAAGCCGGCGGGCACCGCGCAGGGCGCGGACCACGTGCTGAAGCGCCCCGGCAAGCGTGACCGCACCGAGCTCGACGTCGTCGTGGCCGAGGCCGCCGACGCTGTTGAGCTCATCCTCAGCGACGGCCTCGATGTGGCGATGCAGCGCTACAACACCCGCAACGACGGGGCCTGACCGACCCCTATGCTCGGCCCGATGACGGCCACCGAAGCACCCACAGACCCCACCGGCGCCGAACAGGTCGCGTGGGACATCGAGTCCCTTGTCGATGGAGGCGGTCCCGACGCCGCGCTGGCCCTGTTCGATCGAGCCCTCGCCGACGGGGCGGCGCTGACGGCCGGCGCGAAGGGCACGATCGCCAGCGCCGATGCCGCAGGGGTCGCGGCGGTGATGGATCGTCTGGCGGCGATCCATGAGCTCGTGCAACGGGTGGGCAGCTACGCCTCCCTGCGGTTCTCCACCGATGTCGCCGATCCGGCCAGCGGGGCGCTGCTCGCGAAGGTGCAGGAGCTGGGTGCGCAGCTGGCCGGCGAGCTCGTCTGGGTGGAGCTGGAGTGGCTCGCGCTCGACGACGACCACGCCAAGGGCCTACTGGAGGAGGAGGCGCTGGCCCGCCACCGACACCACTTGGAGGCGGCGCGCCTCGGCAAGCCCCACGCGCTCACAGAACCGGAGGAGAAGGTCCTCGCGGCGAAGCGGCCCACCAGCGCGGCCGCGTGGGCCCGTCTGTTCACCGAGCAGGCGGCGGCCATCCAGGTCGACACCGAGGCGGGCACCGTGGGCCTGGAGACGGCGCTGTCGGCGCTGCACGGTGCCGATCGAGCCGAGCGCGCGGCGGCCCACGACGCCGTCACTCGCGCGCTGGCGCCGGGGCTGCGCACCCGGGCCTTCATCTTCAACACCCTGCTGGCCGACAAGGCGGCCGAGGACTCGCTGCGGAGCTACCCGTCCTGGATCACGAGCTGGAACCAGAGCAACCAGGCATCTGACGCCTCCGTGCAGGCCCTCGTCGACGCTGTCGTCGCGCGCTACGACATCCCGCAGCGCTGGTACGCGCTGAAGGGGCGGATCCTCGGCGTCGACCCGCTCACGGACTACGACCGGTACGCGTCGGTGGCCGACGCGGAGGCGCACGTCCCTTGGGACGATGCCTGCCGGATCGTGCGCAACGCCTACGCCAGCTTCAGCACCGACCTGGCCGACATCGTCGATCGCTTCCTCGACGAGGGCTGGATCGACGCGCCGGTGCGACCGAACAAGCGGGGCGGCGCGTTCTGCGACTACACGTCGCCCGAGCATCACCCCTACGTGATGCTCAACTACACCGCCACCTCCAACGACGTCATGACCCTCGCCCACGAGCTCGGCCACGGCGTGCACGGGTACCTCGCCCGTCCGCAGGGGGTGTTCCACCAGGCCACGCCACTGACGCTCGCGGAGACGGCCTCCGTGTTCGGCGAGACGGTCACCTTCGAGGCGCTGCTCGGCGAGCTCGAGGCGCCGGATGAGCGCTTCGCGCTCCTCGCGAGGAACGTGGAGGGGAACATCGCCACCGTCTTCCGCCAGGTGTCGATGAACCGCTTCGAGCACGCCGTGCACACGCATCGTCGCGACGTCGGCGAGCTGTCGGTGGACGACTTCAACGAGCACTGGGCCGCCACGCAGGGAGAGCTGTTCGGGCCCGGCATGGAGGTCACCGAGGGCTACCGCTCCTGGTGGTCGTACATCCCGCACTTCATCGGTGCCCCGGGGTACGTCTACGCCTACGCCTACGGGCAGCTCCTCGCCCTGTCCGTGTACGCCAACTACCAGCGCCGCGGCGCCAACTTCGTGCCGCAGTACCTCGAGCTCCTGACGGCGGGCGGCTCGCGCTGGCCCGAGGAGCTCGGCCGCATCGTCGACTGCGACCTCACCGACCCGGGGTTCTGGGCGTCGGGTCTCGAGCTCATCTCGAGCACCCTCGATCGAGCCGAGGCGGAGGCGAAGGCGGCCAACCGCATCTGACTCCCCAGCAGTAGCGTGCGGCCGTGCTGGTGGGTCGCGAGCTCCTGCTCCAAGCGTGCGACCGCGCGCTGCAGGACTCGTTGCGAGGGCGAGGTCGGTTGCTGCTCCTCGCGGGCGAGGCGGGCATCGGCAAGACGACCCTGGCCGCTGCGATCAGCGAGCGCGGCGCTGACGCCGGCGCGGTGATCCGCACCGGCGCCTGCTGGGAGACCGAGGCGCTCCCGCCGTTCACACCGTGGCTCCAGGCGCTGCGCCATCCGAGCACACAGCGGGCATCGGCTGCAGCGGAGCGGCTGGTCGGCGGCGACGGCGAGCTGACCGATGCGCTCGCAGCACAGCGGGCGCTTGGCCGGCGGTTCACCGAAGTCGTGGACGCGCTGCGCGACGAGGCCACGATCGCGCCACAGATCGTGGTCCTCGAGGACCTGCACTGGGCCGACGAGCCATCGATCGAGCTCCTGACCGCCGTGGCGGCACACCTCCCGAGCATGCCGGTGCTGGTGGTCGCCACCTATCGAGCGGACGAGCTCCCGCTGACGGCGGCCTTCGGGTCCATCGGTGGGAACGCCGATCGCCTCTGGTTGGGTGGCCTGGACGACGTCGCCGTGGAGCTGCTCCTGACGGACGCCCTCGGCCGCGCTCCATCGGCGTCCGAGGTCGCGGAGGTGCAGCGGCAGACGTCGGGCAACCCGCTCTTCGTCACGCAGGTCGGTCGGTTGCTCGATGCGGGCCCGGTGCTGGTGCCCAGCGGGATCAGGGGGGTGATCGACCGGCGTCTCGCCCGCGTGTCGGCGGCGTGCAACGAGGTCCTCGGGGCCGCGTCGGTGCTCGGTGCAGACGTCGACGGCGGCGTCCTTGGCGAGATGGTCGATCAGCCAGCCAGCGAGGCCCTCGAGGAGGCGGTGGGCGCGGGACTGGTCGATCTCGTCGACCACGCGCTGGGGCAGTGGCGGTTCGTTCACGCGCTCGTGCGGAACGCTCGGTACGAGCAGCTCGGCAGCGCTGAGCGGGCCCGCCTGCACCGGAGCGCGCTCGACGCGCTCGCGAAGCGGCCCGACGTGTCAGCGGCGGCGCTCGCGCATCACGCGACGCGTGCTGGGCTGGCGGCCGACGATGCGCGTCCGGCCGCCCTCCTCGTTCGGGCGGGCGTTGAGGCTCTGGATCGGATGGCGTGGAGCGATGCGATCGCGAGCTTCGAGCGAGCGATGGCGTTGGCGCCATCGTCTGAGGCTGGTGACGAGGCGCTCGCCGAGGCGTGGCTCGGCATCGGAGCAGCCCGTCTGCGGCTCGGGACGGGTGACCTGCGCGCTGCCTTCGACGCGGCGGCCGCTGTCGCACGACGCGCCGGGCGCCCTGACGTGCTGGCTCGGGCCGCGCTCGGCTTCAGCGTGGGCCTCGGGGCGTTCGAGGTGCGGCTGATCGACCACCACCAGGTGGAGCTCTTGGAGGAGGCCGCGGGCGTGCTGGCCGACGACGACCTCCTTTTGCCGCTTGTGCTCGCCCGGCTGTCGGTGGCGTTGGCGTTCGTGGAGCCGCCGGCTCGTCGGGTGGCCCTTGCTGAGCGCGCCATCGCGCTGGCGCGCGAGACCGATCAGCCCGTGGCCCTCGGCTATGCCCTGGCCTCGTGGTGTGACGCGATGGCGGGGCCGGTTGATGTCGCCGAGCGGGCCGCTGCCGCGGTCGAGATCATCGCCTTGGCCGAACGAGCCGGAGATCAGCCGCTCGAGCTGTTGGGCCGTCGACTGCGTGTCGTGACCCTGCTCGAGCGGAGCAGCTGGGTCGAGTTCGATGCCGAGGTCGTGGCCTACGAGCACGCTGCGGAGCGACTCGGTGATCCGCTCTACACCTGGTACGTCCGGCTGTGGGGAGCGGCGAGAGCGCATGCGCGGGGTGAGATCGCCGTGGCCCGACGCCTCATCGAGGAAGCCGCTGCCCTCGGCATGGAGGCGAGCAGCATCAACGCTGCGGTGCTGGTCCAGGTCTTCAGGGGCATGGCCGGCCTCGATCGGCGCGATCGATCCGCCGCGCTCGAGATGCTCGACTCGATGCTCCGCATGATGCCAGCAGCGATGACCTCATACGTCCGCTGCACGCACGCCTACATCGAGGCACTGCTCGGTGACGGTCAGGCGGCGAGCTCCAGCCTCGATCAGATCGATCTCTCGCTCGTGACCTCGCTTCCCCGTGACAGCGAGTGGCTTTGCGCCATCATCCAGCTCGCGTGTGCCTCGATCCGTGCTGACAACCAACGCATGGCGGCGATCGTCCTACCGCTCCTCGAACCGGTGGCCGATGTCGGCGGCGTCGAGGGCATCGGGGCCTACCTCCACGGCTCCGCCCATCGATACGTCGCATTCCTGCACGCCATGCACGGAGATGCGCCGGCCACGCGCCACCACGTCGATGCGGCACAACGGGCCGCGCTCGGGGGCGGGGCACTGCTCGAGGCTCTCGTCGACCTCGACGGCGCACGGGCCCTCGAGCGAGCGGCGGATCCTGAGGACGCGATCCGGGCATCAGCGATGGCCCGGGCAGCGGCGTCTGTGTTCAGCTCGATCGGGCTCGAGCCGCTCGCGGCCGAGGCCCATGCGCTGGCGCTTAGTCCACTCGCCGAGGCTGCCGTCGTCGCCGAGGAGCCGGGTCTCGTGTGCCGGGGCGATATCTGGACGTGGACCTGGGAGGGCGTCGAGGTGCAGATTCGACACGCGAAGGGGGTTGCCGATCTCGCGGTCCTGATCGAGCGCGGCGGCCGCGAGGTGCACGTCCGTGAGCTCGAGGGCCTGCCCGCCGGAGCAGGCTCCGGCGGGCGTGACGATGT
This sequence comes from Microthrixaceae bacterium, assembly GCA_052386335.1. Lineage (GTDB taxonomy): Bacteria > Actinomycetota > Acidimicrobiia > Acidimicrobiales > VFJN01 > VFJN01. Next base: position 37,155 of record JBQTKH010000070.1, on the reverse strand, counting down.
GCTCGACCACACCGCTGTGCAGCAGTACCGCCAGCGCCTGCAGGACATCGAGGAGGACCTCGACGAGGCTGACCGCCACGGCGACCTGGGGCGCGCCGAGCGCCTCGCGGTCGAGCGCGACGCGCTCGTCGACCAGCTCACCTCCGCGTTCGGGCTCGGGGGGCGCCCACGTCAGGCGGGCAGCGACCCGGACGAGCGTCTCCGCAAGGCCGTGTCCGCGCGGGTTCGGGCCAGCATCGACCGCATCGAAGCCCTCAATCCTGCGCTGGGCAAGCACCTGCGTCGGTCGGTCCGCACCGGGTTCTGGTGCTCCTACCAACCGGACCCTCCAACCGAGTGGCGGGTCACGCGGTCGTAGCCGCCCCCGCATCTGGCGTCGCCAGGACGGATCTGGCGCCTTGGGGTCACCACCAACCGTCGCCAGGAGGCACAGATGACCACAACCACCACCGCCCCGACCGCCCCGGTCGACGGGCTGGCACGATCAGCGTGGAGGACGCGAGTGCTGACCCGGCCGATCGGCGGTACAGCCTTCCCGAGGCCCACGCGGTCGTGCTCCTCGACATGGAGCACCCGGCCTATTCCGGAGCCCTCGCCGATGTCGTCGGGCCGATCGTGCGCAGCCTCGATCTCGTGGCCGACGCGTTCCGCTCCGGTCAGGGCGTGCCCTTCGCCGCCTACGGCCTGCATGACATGCAAGCCGCGTTCACGCGGCCCATGTTCGCGAACTCGCTGGTCGCTGAATGGGTGCCGGCGCTGACCGACATCCAGGCACGACTCGATGCCGGGGAGTCGCTGCGGGTCGCAGACTTCGGCTCGGGCGAGGGCTGGGCGGGCATCTACCTCGCGGAGGCCTATCCGAACGTGCGGGTCGACGGCTTCGACCTCGACGACGCGTCCGTCGCCCAGGCCCGGAAGAACGCAGCCGAACGGGGGGTCGGCGACCGAGCGCACTTCGAGGTGCGCGACGTCACCGACCCTGCCTTCGCCGGCACCTACGACCTGGTGATGGCCACCGAGGTGATCCACGACCTCGCCGACCCCGTTGACGCCCTCGCCGCGATGCGTCGGATCACCGCCGACGCGGGTGCGGTCCTGATCATCGACGAGAACGCGGCCGAGTCCTTCGAGGCGCCCGCGGATCCGGTGCAACGGTTGCTCTACGCGTTCAGCGTGCTCCATTGCCTGCCCGCTGGCCGCACCCACGAGCACTCGGCGGCCACCGGCACGGTGATGCGACCGGCCACCTTCGAGGGCTACGTGCGGGCGGCGGGGTTCGACCGGGTCGAGCAGCTCCCGATCGAGAACCCGGTGTTCCGCTTCTACCGGTTGCGGGGTTGAGATGGCGGCAATCGCTACCACGCAGCTCGAGACCGGTTGGCTGGACACCACGCCCGTCGACGACAACGTGGTCCGTCGCTTCGTCCGGAACCAGGGCGATCTCGGAGCGACCATCGCGCTCGCGTCCGGCGGTCGTGCTGCCGACGGCCCCGGGGTGGCCTTGGCCGACGCCGGTGGTGATCTTCAATGGCTGAACCAGGCCACCCTGCAGCGTCCCCTGGCCGGTGTGGATGATCCGGCCCTTGACGCGATCGACGACTTCTGGCGGGAGCACACCGGACGAGGCAACGTCATGCTGTCCGTCTGGCCGACGCCCGATCTCGCGCCTCGCGGGTGGGAGCTGGTGGGGCACCCCATGCTCGTGGTTCGCGCCCCTGCGGCACACGCACCAGCGGCCCGCGACGGGGTCTGGTTGGAGGTCGTGCGCGATCGTCGAGCCCTGGCCGAGGCCGAGCAGGTCGTCGTCGAGGGCTATCCGATGCCCGCGCTCGTCGGCCGTCCTTCCGGGTCTGCCCTCGCCCCCGGGTTGCTGGAGACGGAGATCACCTACCGCATCGGCCGCTTCCGCGGTGCGCCGGCGGGCGTTGCCGCGAGCTTCGTGGCGCACGGCATCGTCAACCTGTGCCTGGCCGCGACGCTGCCCGTGGCGCGACGCCGGGGCGTGTGGTCCACGTTGGTGTGGGCTCGGGTGGACGACGCGCCGGACCTGCCCGCGGTGGCCTACACGAGTGACGACAGCCGACCCGGCTTCGTGCAGATGGGGTTCCTGCCGATCATGCGATGCACCCTGTGGGGGCGATGAGCGTCAGGCGTCGACGCGGGTGGCGACGAGCACCGGGATGCGGCGCTCCGTGTTCGTCTGGTACGTCGCGTAGGTGGGAAAGGCCGCCACCGCTCGTTCCCACCACAGCGCCCGCTCATCGCCCTCGACCTCTCGGGCCACGTAGTCGTGGGCCTCGGGGCCGTCCTGGATCATCAGCGCGCTCGGGTCGGCCACGATGTTGTAGTACCAGGTGGGGTTCTCGGGTGCTCCTCCCACCGAGGCAACGAGGGCGTACTCGCCGTCGTGCTCCACGCGCATCAGGGCGAGCTTGCGGATCTTGCCGGTGGTCTTCCCCCGAGTGGTGACGATGATGATCGGCAACCCGGTGTCCCGCAGCGTGTTGGCGCGCTCGCCGCCGCTCGCCTCGTACTCCTCGACCTGTTCGCGCACCCAGTCCCAGGTGCTCGGTACGTACTCTCCTTCAAGGGGCATGCGGCCATTCTGCCGTCCGATCTGCCGGGTAGGTTGACGGGACACCGCGGCAGGAGGCGGCACCCGTGCACGAGGCGCTTGATCGATCAGTTTCGGGGTCGCCGGCCGAGCCCTCCGACGACGACGCCAGCGCCTACGTCCGGGGGATGGAGCGTTTGCTCCAGGCCGTGCTTGACCTCGCCTCGGCTCGCACGCTCGACGAGATCGCCGAAATCGTGCGCCATGCGGCGCGCGAGCTGAGTCAGGCCGATGGGGCCACGTTCGTGCTGCGGGACAGCGGCTACTGCTACTACATGGATGAAGACGCGATCGCGCCGCTCTGGCGGGGCCATCGCTTCCCGATCGAGACCTGCATCAGCGGGTGGGCGATGCTCAACAACCAGGGCGTCGCCATCCCCGACGTCTACGTCGACGCTCGCATCCCTCACGACGCCTACCGGCCCACGTTCGTGAAGAGCCTGGCCATCTCGCCGATCAGGACCGCGGAGCCGATCGGTGCCATCGGGAACTACTGGGCCACCGAGCACCAAGCGACCGACACCGAACGTCGGCTGCTCCAAGCCCTCGCGGACAGCACCGCTGTCGCGCTCGAGAGCGTGCGAGTCCTCACCGAGCTCGAGGACAGGGTGGTCGAGCGCACCGAGCGTCTCGCGATGGCCAACGCCGACCTGCAGCAGTTCGCTGCCATCGCGGCCCACGACCTCCGCAGCCCGCTGGCAACCGTGGCCGGGTACGCGGAGCTGTTGGAGCGGGAGATCGGCGGGACCGAGGGCCTTACGGGTCAAGCGGTCGCGGGGATCCGAACCACGAGCCGCCGGTTGCTCGAGATGATCGACGAGCTGCTGACGTTCGCTCGAGCAGGGTCGACCGAGGTGGACATTCGCCCCGTCGACCTCGACGCGCTCGTCTCAGCGGTGCTGGCCGAGCTACGTCAGACGATCGACGAGCACGAGGCCACCATCACGGCGACCCCCCTCGGATCCGTCGACGCAGATCAGACGTTGTTGCGCCAGGCCATGCAGAACCTGATCGTCAACGCCATGACGTACGGGCGAGAGGACGAGGCGCCGAAGGTGCGCGTCGAGGCCGTGCGGACGGACGGGCACCTCGCCCTGCGGGTGACCGACAACGGACCGGGTGTTCCTGAGGCGGAGCGCGCCCGGGTACTGGAGCCCTTCGCTCGCGGCACGACCTCGCGGGGCCACGACGGCAGCGGCCTCGGGCTGGCCATCTGCCGGCGCGTGGCCGAGCAACACGGAGGCCACATCGTCATCGGCGATGCCCCCGAAGGCGGCGCCGAGATCTCGCTCATCCTCCCCACCAGCGCGGACTGATCGGCCGCACCCGCGCCAGCTCTCGCCGGCGCGTGTGGTCAGTTCCAGGTGAACCAGCGGGTGAGGGGTTCGCCGGTGGGTGGGGTGAAGGTTGTGTCGGCCCGGTGTGCGGGTGGGGCCAGGGGCCCGTGGTGGGGTGGGCCGATGTCACATCCCCAGTGGTCGACGAACCGCAGCCCGGCCGGTGTTTCGGGATCACCCGTGATCGTGAAGGCGTTGTGGTGGTGCAACCGGTGGTGGTAGGGGCACAGGCACAGGAGGTTCGAGGCGATCGTGAGGCCGCCGTCTTCTCGGTGGATGAGGTGGTGGACCTGGACCCAGCGGCGCTGGGTGCAGCCGGGGTACCGGCAGCCCTGGTCGCGTTGTTCGATCACCGCCCGCAGCCGGGGGTTCACGGTCGGTTCGAGCGGGCTGATGCCGAGGAGGGCGCCGTTGTGGTCTTCGATCACGGTGCGGACCTTGGCGTCGCAGCACAGGTAGCGGCGGAGCGCGTCGGGGAGCTCGGGGCCGAGATGGATCCGAGCGTGGCCGTTGCCGTCGGAGCGGCCGTCGAGGTGCACGATGATCTGCGCTCGTTCACCTCGGGCTTCACCGCGGCGGGTGGCGGGGTCGAGGGCGTCGAGGCCGGTCTCGGCGAGTCGGACGAGCCCGTCGGCCCAACCGACCGGGCCCCGCACTGACGGATCCGCGTCGGGTTGGCGTTCGTGGAAGATCTCCGACCGGGCTGCTTCCAACGCCTTGTGCACCAGGGCGCCCTCATCGGCGGGGAGCGTGGCGTTGAGACCCCACCAGCCGTCGTCATCGAACCCGAAGGTGACCTTGCGTTCCCGCTCGCGCTTCGGTTTGCCCGCCTGATCGGGCAGGTGGGCCAGGATCCGGGTGAGCTGGGTGTGCAACAGCATGGGACCCAGGTCGGCGAGCTCACGGTCACGCTCAGCGGGGGCCTTGGCCGCGATCAAGGCCATCGCGTCTTCGGTGAGCCCACCAGTGCGGAACAGGGCCACACACAACGGCAGATCACCCAGGCGGCGGGCGATCTGGACCAGCCGTGCGGCCCGGGCCGGTGACACACCCGTACGCCAGGTCACCCAGTGCTCCGGAGACCGCAACCCACCCCCCGGGCCCCACGCCTCCGCGTCGAGGACCTCGGCGATCACCTCCACCAGGTCCGCCGCAGCCACGTTCATCTGACCCATCAACGACGCGCACCGCGCCTCGGCCTCCAACCCCACCCGTTCCTGACGGCTCATCACCGGCACCAACGTCATGCCACCGACTCTACGCAAGGGGTGTGACAACGCCCTGACCAGCACAAACGCTCCATCGGGACCCGCGAGGGAGGCCAGACTGAGCCGGTGGATGTCGTGATCCGTCCCCTCGCTGCGTCGGACATCCCAGCTGTTTGCGAAACCCAGACGGGGCCTACATGGACACGGCGCTCCATGAGCGGCCGGAGACGTTCGCGGCGTATCTGCAGGCCTATCCGGCGGGAAGCCTCGCAGCGGTCGCCGACGGCTCCCTCGTGGGATATGGCGTCGGCCACCCGTGGATCAAGGGCGCGCCCTTGCCGCTCGACATCACCGACCTCGAGGTGCCGACAACGCCGACCTGCTTCCATGTTCACGACATCGCGGTGAGGGTGAAGGGGGTGGAGCTGGGCAGACGGCTGCTGCGTCAGCTCGTCGACGTCGCTGCTGAGGAGCAGATCGAGCTCGTCGATCTCATTGCCGTCCAGGGTGCGGACACGTACTGGCATCAGTTCGGCTTCCGTCGGTCTGAGCCGGAGACGCTGGCTGCAATCGAGCTCTATGGCTCGACGGCCGTGTACATGGTCGCCCCGATCGGTGATCTCACCCTGCCGTGAAGAGCTGAGCTCTGCCGTCCGGCCTCGGACGTCGACGCCGGAATCGAGCGCCGAGGATCAGCGCTCCGGACGGGAGAACCAATAGATGCCTGCACGCATCCGGCCCATCGGGAACGGCACGTCGAAGTGCGTCTCGTCGTACGCCCGCAGCTCGAGCGGTGCGAAGAGCGCGACGGCCTCGTCGCGCGTCATGTGCCTCGGACCCTTGGGGACCCAGAACGCGCGTGGCCGGTGTGCGAAGTGGACGAGCACATAGTCGCCGCCAGGTGCGAGCCACTCGTCCAACCGGTTCCGGTACGACGGCGATCCTTCCCCTGGGCAGGTGGTGAAGACACCCGGAGTCGAGCACGACGTCGAAGGCCGACGGTGCTTCGTACCCGACGACGTCGCCCTCGCGGAGCTCGACCTCGACGCCCGCCTGATCAGCGCGCTCTCTTGCGGCGGCGAGGGCCGTGGACACGAAGTCGACCGCGACGACGGAGAAGCCCTGTTGCGCGAGGTACACGGCGTAGACGCCCTCGCCGCAGCCGAGGTCGAGGGCGCGTCCGCCGGTCGTACGCTCAGCGACGGCGCGCTCAAGCAGCGCTGGCGGCTGCTCGCGGTGCCACGGCAAGGACTCGACACTCGGTGCACGCCGGTACAGGCGCGCGAACACCGTCTGCTGGAGGTTCACAGCGCAACCTTGCCCGACAACTCACCCCGACGCGCAACCTCCTCGGCTCCGTTCGCGCCGTAGTGCCCCGATGCGAGCGTTGCCCAGCACACTTGCCATCGCACTGGTGGGCTGCGGCGATTCGAGCCCGACGGTCCCCGGTTGCGCCGAGCCCCTCTATGCACCGGCCAGCGCTTCGGGCACCCTAGGAGCATGGAGCGTTGGAAACTCGTTCTCTCAGTGATCGTCGCTGTTGCGGCCGCGCTGGGCCTCCTAGCCAACCTGATGCGAGACGACCCGAAGTCCTGGTCATCTACGGAATACGTGACGAACTAGGACCGACTGAATCGCGATCGGTGTCGCCAGCCGTGGACGTCCCGTGAAGTGGTGTAGGTCGGCGTAGAGGGTCCACCACTTGGGTGGGCCACCGGAGAGAGCCTCGACGTGTCCTAGCCGGGATACGCAAAGGAGATCTCACCGGTGACCCTCAACGATTCTGACCTGTCCGACCTGCTCGCCGCGCTCAAGGCCGGCGAGATGACCGACACCATCCGCACCAGCCTGGAGTGGGTCATCCAGCAGCTGATCGAGGCCGAAGCCACCGCTGTGCTCGTCGGCGTCATGCTCGGCGCTCCCGTCCTCACCGGATTCCCCGCGGCTGCGCTCTCACTGAGGGACCAGGTCGACCTCGCCAGCGTCCTCACGACCTATGCCCCTGATGTCGGCTGGAGCCTCGTCACGATCGCCGCGATGTGCGTCGTGCTGACGAGCACCTCATCTTGGTGGCAGCGCGCAGGCGCACCTCCGGTGGGCTAGAGGACGAACCACGCCCCGCACATCACCGAATCAGCCGCACTGATCGCCCGCTCAAGAACCCTGTGCCGTAACCCGACCGCCCCTGGACCGAACGGCGCATCGGGCGCGGCCCTGTGTTGGCGCTAGGGGATGTGGGCGACTGGCGGCACGATGTCGTACCCAAGCGCTTGGCAGGTTTGCTCGGCGTAATCCATGTCAGCGTCGGAGACCGCCAGCAGGAGTTGGTTGCCGCCCTGGTAGTCGACGTCGGAGATGAACTCAGCGAAGCGGTGGTCGTCAGGTTCTCCAGCTCCGGAGATCCGCTTCCACGCCGCCACCGCAGCGCTGTCGGGGATAGCGGCAACCGAGCCGTGTTGTTCGATGGCAGCCGCAAGGGAGGCGAACGCATTGCAGACCTCGGCCTCGGCCGACACCTCGTTCGATGCACACCCGGCGCCCGCTAGAGCGATGCCGACGCAGCCCCAGGCAACGTAGATTCTCCACCTCACCGAAGCACGGTATCCGGGCGTGGGTGAATGTGCCGGTCCGGGCCACCGGATACCGCGCGCATCGAACATCGCAGACCACGACGAACAAGCCGCCCCTAGCGGCGCATCGCGCTCCTCGAAGCCAGCGTTGAGGGACGTCGTCTATGAGGGAGAGGGGCGCTGCCCGACCAGCTCCTTGAAGCGGACCATCTCCTCGGCGGTGTCCGACTCCAACCACCGGCGAAGCACCGGCTCGGCGACCCATCGCCACGGTCGCTTGAAGTCGAAGGCCTCTCGGTGGGTGACGACCGTTCCCGTGTCGGTGACCTTGCAGTCGAAGGAGCCCTCGAACCTGAGGAACCAGCGGGCGGGACCGGCGATCGGTGATCCGAACTCGAGGCGCGTGGGCGTGACGGTGAACGGGTAGGTACCCGAGGGGCCAGGCAGTCCTCGGATGCGTCCCGAGAAGCGAGTGGTGCCCCTGTTGCCGGTTCGCTCAGTGGCACCGACCCGACCGATCTTGTGGTCGGCCTGGCGGTAGCGGTGCAGGTCGAGCACGAACTGGAAGACTTCGCTCGGTGGAACAGTCACTGTGGTGGTTGCCTCACCGACGATCACACCCCGAGCGTAAGCGCTGGCGCGCGTCCCCGCCGCTTCGTCCGGGCGTCAAGGGGGAGGGGCCGTGACCGCGCTGCTGTTGGGGTACCAAGACCTGGAAGGAGCTCGTGCCTTCTTCATCGACGCGCTCGGCTTTGTCGAGGAATGGGGCGTTCGGGATGACTCCGGCGATCTGACGCGGTCGCATGTGCGCTTCGGTGACACGGTTCTCATGCTCGACAAGCCAGGCGCGCACGACGTGCTCAGCCCCCGCGACGTGGGCGGCGTCACCCATCTCATCGTGATCAGTGTCGGGGACGTCGACGCGCACCATGCACGAGCAGCCGGTGCGGGAGCAACAATCCTCGTTCCTCCATCGGATCGGCCCTGGGGCCGGGACTACGAGATCAGAGATGCGGAGGGCTACGTCTTCTCGTTCATCTCATAGCTGGCGGCCAGGAACGCGCGGGGCCGATGGCGACCACTCGTACCGAATGTCGGGGTCACCGCGGGTCGTGGCTGTCAGGCGCGGGCGGCTCGCTCGGCGAGGTTGGCCATGGCTTGGGTGTTGTTGCGTCGGATCTGGCGCGCCGAGAGCTTGGTGAGCGGGCGGAGCAGGGGCGGCGGATCGAGGTGCATCGTGTAGGTGATCCGCGTTCCGCCCGATGGGAGCGCCTCGAGCTGGCAGTCCTCGACGAGCGACCGGGTGATCTTCGGCTTCGCCGCGATGCCGGTGAACGACCAGCGCACGCCGGGCTCCCAGACGATGAACTCCTCGTCGATGGTGGACCCGGGGATCGTCACTCGCCGACGCGCGCCTACGCCGGCCGCGGGGCCGAGCACCTCGACGCGGCGGACCTTGGGGAACCACTCGGTCCAGCGCTCATGATCCGCGAGCACGGCGAAGACCGCGTCGGGGCTTGCCCTGGACTCAGCCTGGGCGGAGATGCTGACGGGCGCAGCGTCGATCCAGTCGAGGGTTCGGGGTACGAGATCGGCCATGGCCGGCGACGATAGCCACGGTCTCCCTGTGGTGGGGGCGCGCCGATCGAAGGTGCGGTCGAAGCCACAACATGTGATGCCGTCGCCCGAGTCGAGCGCGGCGGTTCGGCTGAACGTCGGAGCTCAGGTCGGTGGTGCCTGGATCTCCATGCCGTACCGCGCGCCGATCGCGGCGATGCGCTCGAAGTCCGGAGCCGTGTCCGATGGCGGCGGGAGCTCGCGCGACAGCGCTCGCTCGCCGGCCTCTTCGAAGAACCGGTCGATGCCACCTGGGGTGTACACGGCGAGGATCTTCAGGTTCTCGCCGCCCGTGGCCGTGAAGTGCTCGAGCGTGCCCTGCGGGATGTTGAACACGGATCCCGGGCCACCCGAGGACACCTGACCACCGATGTCGTAGTCGAGCGTCCCCTCGAGCACCACGACGGTCTCGTTCCCGGGATGCGTGTGCGGAGGTGCACCGGTGCCAGGAGGCACCGTCATCTGCATCACGGTCACCGCACCGCCGGTCTCAGCCCCGGACACCTTCACCTCATACAAGCCGCCCAGCATCCAGACGGCGGTTCCCTCGTCACCCTTGCGCGCAACGGTCTCTGCCATTCCCCCTCCAATCACTGCTGCTGCACTAGCGATCTGACCGTACGCCTCAAGTCCGGATCCCGAAAGGTCCCGCCCACCCAGGGTCGTCGAGGGGGCTCGCCTGTAGCCTGGCGCCGTCTCATGTCCCTTCGTGACCTCCCCCCGCTGCTGCGAGAGGAGCCCGGCTTCGCGTCTGTGCTCGGCCGGTCCTCTGCGGTGCTCGCCATCCCTGAGCCGGCACGCGCCCTGGCCGTCGCGGGGCTGGCCACCCTGTCCTCCCGTCGTCCCATCGTCGTGGCCGTGCCCACCACGGGCGACGCCGACCGGCTGGCCAACGACCTCCGCGCGTTCCTCGGCCCGGACGTCGTCGACACCTTCCCGGCGTGGGAGACGCTGCCGTTCGAGCGAGTATCGCCGTCGGTGGAGACGATGGGTCGCCGCCTGCGCACCATGTGGCGGTTGCGCGATCCGCAACGGGCGCCGCACGTGCTCGTCGCACCTGTGCGCGCCCTCGTGCAACGCCTCGGCCCGCACGTGGAGGACGTCGAGCCCGTCGTCATCCGACCGGGCGAGCGACGCGACCGAGACGAGCTCGTCGCCGCGCTCGTGGGAGCGGGCTACCGGCGTGAGGAGATCGTCGAGCACCGCGGTGAGGTCGCTGTGCGCGGCTCGATCGTCGACGTGTTCCCGTCCACCGCCGAGCGACCCGTGCGCATCGACCTGTGGGGCGACGAGGTCGACCGCCTCACCGAGTTCTCCGTGTCCGACCAGCGCGCCACCGACCCGCTCGAGCACGTGGAGATCTTCGGGTGCCGCGAGCTGCTCCCCACCGCCGAGGTGCGAGCCCGCGCCGAACGCCTCATCGCCCTCGAGCCATGGGGCCGCGAGCAGTGGGAGCGCCTCTCGCAGGGGCTCACCTTCGACGGCATGGAGTCGTGGCTGCCGTGGCTCACCGAGGGCGAGCACGTGCTGTTCGACCTCGTTCCCTCCGATGCCCTCGTGCTGCTCGTCGAGCCTCGCCGCATGCGCGACCGCGCCGGTGACCTCCTCGCCGAGGAGGCCGACCTGGCGAAGGTGCTGGCCAAGACGTGGGGCGCCACGAGCGGGGCCGATGACGACGACGGCCTCCTGCGGCTCCACCTGCCCTTCGAACGGCTCCTCACCCACACCGACGCACCCGTCTGGACGATCACCGTCGCGCCGGAAGGGCCCGACGTCGCCACGATCACCTCGATGGGCGTGGCCGCCACCGCCGGCGACCCGGAGCGCGTCGTGCGCCAGCTCGCGGAGCTGGCGGGCCAGGGCTACCGGATCGTCGTGGCCGCCGACGGCGAGGGCTCGGCCGCACGTCTCCGCGACCTGCTCAGCAGCCACGGCATCAGTCCGACGATGGTGATCGCATCGCTCGAGCGCGGGTGCATCCTCCCCGCCATCAAGCTGGCCGTGATCGCCGAGCACGACCTCACCGGTCGGCGCCGAGCGCACCGCAAGGCTCGCACCCGCAAGCGCGACGCCCAGGGGTTCTTCGACGACCTCAAGGCCGGGGACTACGTCGTCCACCACCAGCACGGCGTGGCCCGGTATGGCGGCATGGTGAAGCGCGCCATCGGGGGCGTGGAGCGCGACTACCTGCTGCTCGAGTACCGCGGCGACGACAAGCTCTACGTGCCGTCGGATCAGATCGACGCGGTGCGCCACTACACCGGGGGCGACTCGCCGAGCCTGTCGCGCCTCGGCGGCGACGGCTGGCAGAAGGCCAAGGCCAAGGTGCGCTCGGTGGTGTCGGAGATCGCCCAGGAGCTGGTGGTGCTCTACCAGACGCGCCTCAACGCACCGGGACACGCCTTTCCCGAGGACACGCCGTGGCAGCGTGAGCTCGAAGAGGGGTTCCCGTTCCAGGAGACGCCTGATCAGCTCACGGCCATCAGTGAGGTGAAGGCCGACATGGAGGCCGAGCACCCGATGGACCGCCTCGTGTGCGGCGACGTGGGCTTCGGCAAGACCGAGGTGGCGATCCGCGCCGCCTTCAAGGCGGTGCAGGACGGCAAGCAGGTAGCGGTGCTCGTGCCCACCACGCTCCTCGCGCAGCAGCACCACCAGACCTTCTCCGATCGCTTCGCCGGCTACCCGGTGCGGGTCGAGGTGCTGTCGCGCTTCCTCACCCCGGGCCAGGCGAAGGCGGTCGTGGCGGGGGTGCGCTCGGGCGAGGTCGACGTCGTCATCGGCACCCACCGCCTCCTGTCCGAGGACATCGAGTTCAAGGACCTCGGCCTGCTCGTGGTCGACGAGGAGCAGCGCTTCGGCGTCGGCCACAAGGAGCAGACCAAGAAGCTGAAGACGGGCGTCGACGTGCTCACCCTGTCGGCCACGCCGATCCCGCGCACGCTCGAGATGAGCCTCACCGGCATCCGCGACCTCACGCTGCTCAACACGCCGCCCGCCGATCGCATGCCGATCCTCACCTACGTGGGGGAGTACGACGACCGCGCCGTCGGCGAGGCACTCCGCCGCGAGCTGCTGCGGGAGGGTCAGGTGTTCTACGTGCACAACCGCGTGCAGGACATCGAGCGCACCGCCGAGCACGTGCGCGACCTCGTGCCCGAGGCGCGCGTCGCCATCGCCCACGGCCAGATGGACGAGGGCACGCTCGAACAGGTGGTGCTCGCGTTCTGGGAGGGCGAGTACGACGTGCTCGTGTGCACCACGATCATCGAGAGCGGCATCGACATGCCGACCGTGAACACCCTCGTGGTCGACCGCGCCGACCTGCTCGGCCTGGGGCAGCTCCACCAGCTGCGTGGACGCGTGGGTCGCTCCGGGCAGCGCGCGTACGCCTACCTGTTCGTGCCACCCGACCGCGTGCTCAGTGAGGACGCCTACGAGCGCCTCAAGACGATCGGCGAGGCGACCGAGCTCGGCTCGGGCTTCAAGATCGCCATGCGCGACCTCGAGATCCGCGGTGCCGGCAACCTGCTCGGAACCGGCCAGTCGGGCCACATCGCGGCCGTGGGCTACGACCTCTACTGCCAGATGGTCACCGAGGCAGTGGCCGAGCTCAAAGGCGAGCCCGTGCGCGAACCGGCCGAGATCAAGCTCGACCTGCCGCTGGCCGCCAACCTCCCGCGCGAGTACGTGCAGAAGGAGGAGCTCCGCCTGGAGGCCTACCGGCGGCTCGCGGCCGTCACCACCGACGTGGAGGTCACCGACATCCGGGCCGAGTGGGAGGACCGCTACGGCCCCCTCCCCAAGGAGGCCGAGGCGCTGCTGTCCGTCGCCCGGCTGCGAGCCGAGGCCGCGCGGACCGGCCTGCGCGAGGTCACCGTGGTGAAGCCGAGCAGCTTCGGCGGGGCGCCGTCGACCGCTCGACTGTCCCCGCTGCCCCTCAAGGCGAGCCAGCAGATCCGCCTGAAGCGGCTCCACCCGACGTCCGTCTACAAGGAGGCCGAGCAGCTCCTCATCGTGAAGGTGCCGCACAAGGCCCACCCGGCGGATGCCCTCGTCGAGCTCCTGCGCGAGCTCGAACCCGTGCCGGAGCCTGCTGGTGCCTGAGTTCCGCCGGTGCGCGGCCACCTTCTAGGCTCTGCCCTCGTGCTCCGACGCCTCCTCGCCCCTGCACTCGCCGTGCTGGCCCTGTTCCTGGCCAGTGGCTGCGCCGACAGCGTGTCGCCCGCCGTGCGCGTCGGGGCGGACAAGATCGGCAACGACGAGTTCCTTGCCGAGGTGGCCGAGTGGGCCGGCAACCCGGCCGCGGTCGACCCGTCCATGCTCGGTGAACCCACCCCGGGCACGTTCCCGCTCGAGCTCGCTCGCCAGCTCCTCCAGCAGCGGATCGACTTCACGCTCCACAACCAGGAGTTCGCCAAGCTCGGCCTCGAGCTCGACGCGGGGATGCGCGAGCAGGCGCTCACCGTGCTGTTCGGTGATCCGTCGGCCGCCGACGAGGCGTTCAGCGAGTTCAGCAAGGCGTTCGCCGCGGCGTTCACCGACGACGTGGCCCGCCAGATCGCCGTGTCCGAGGCGCTGGGCGAGGACCTCTACAGCACGTGGCGCACCGAGGCCTACGCCGAGACCGACATCGAGGTCAGCCCCCGCTACGGGAGCTGGGACCCTGAGAGCGGGCAGATCGTGGCGCCCACCGGGCCCGTCACGACCGTCGCCCCCTTCTCGTCGGCTCCCTAGCGCAAGCCGCCAGCACCGTGGCTCGCATCGTGATCGTCGGGCTCGGTCCGGCGGGACCGGATCTGCTCACCGCGGGCACGCTCGCCGCGATCGAGCGCATCCCCGTTCGCTTCCTGCGCACCCGCCGTCACCCGGCTGCCTCGGTGGTGGGTGACGCTGCGGACTTCGACGACCTCTACGAGTCGTCGGCGTCGTTCGAGGAGGTGTACGCCGCGATCGTCGACGCGCTCGCGCACGCCGCGGCCGAGCACGGCGAGGTGCTCTACGCGGTGCCGGGCTCGCCGGTGGTAGCCGAGCGGGCCGTCGAGCTGCTCCTCGCCGACGAGCGCGTGGACGTGGAGGTGCTCCCGGCGCTGTCGTTCCTCGACCTCGCGTGGGCCCGGCTCGGGGTGGATCCCGTGGCCCTCGGCGCCCGGATGATCGACGGGCGCCGCTTCGTGGTGGAGGCGGCAGGGGAGCGAGGCCCGCTGCTGGTGGGCCAGTGCGACCAGCCGCATGTGCTGTCCGACATCAAGCTCAGCCTCGACGACGGGCCCGACGTGGTGGTGCTCCAACGCCTCGGTCTCCCGGACGAGTCGGTGCGAACTGTCGCGTGGGACGACCTCGATCGTCAGGTCGAACCCGATCACCTCACCTCGCTGTGGATCCCCATGCTGGCCGAGCCGGTCGCGGCTGAGCTCGTGCGGTTCCAGCAGCTCGTGCTCCGGCTGCGAGCCGAGTGTCCATGGGATCGCGAGCAGACCCACGCCAGCCTCACCCGCCACCTCCTCGAGGAGACCTACGAGGTGCTCGAGGCGCTCGACCACGTCGACGAGGACACCGGTGCCGGGTTCGACGGCCTCGAGGAGGAGCTCGGTGACCTGCTCTTCCAGGTGGTGTTCCACTCGGTGCTCGCGGCCGAGGAGGGCCAGTTCACCCTCGCCGACGTCGCCCGCGGCATCCACGACAAGCTCCGCGACCGGCATCCCCACGTGTTCGACCCCCAGCCCGGCGGGCACGACACCGCGCACCTCACCGTGGAGTGGGAGCGTCGCAAGGTGGAGGAGAAGGGTCGGAGCAGCGTCATGGACGGGATCCCGGCGGCCCTCCCCGCGCTGGCCTACGCCGCCAAGGTGCAGAAGAAGGCGGCGTCCCAGGGCGTCGACTGGCGATCGCTGGGCGGGATCGAGCCGGGGTCCCTCGAGGCCCGTCTGCTCGAGCTCGTGGACGAAGCCCGCACGGCCGACGTCGATCCGGAGACCTGCCTGCGGTCCGCGGCCACGCGGTTGCGCCACGCGTTCGACGCCGCCCAGTCCTGAATCGCGCTCGTGCCGACTTGCCGCGGCGGCCGCGCGCCTTCGAACATGCCTTGGGCTGGGCCCACCCCAGCAGTACCATCCGCCACACCTGCCACACCAGCAACAGGCGTGTCAGGGGATCCAGGAGCAGCAGCGCATGAGTGACATCGAGCACGTCGCGGGCCGAGAGGTCCTCGACTCGCGGGGCAACCCGACCGTGGAGGTCGAGGTCTTCCTCGCGTCCGGTGCCACGGGGCGCGCCATCGTGCCCTCGGGCGCGTCGACCGGCCAGTTCGAGGCCGTCGAGCTGCGCGACGGGGGCGAGCGCTACGGCGGCAAGGGCGTGCTCACCGCCGTCGGGCACATCAACGACACGATCTGCGATGCCCTCGACGGCTTCGAAGGGCTCGACCAGCGCGGCGTCGACCTCCTCCTGCTCGACCTCGACGGCTCACCGAACAAGGCGAACCTCGGCGCCAACGCGCTGCTCGGCGTCAGCCTCGCAGTCGCCCACGCGGCCGCCGAGGAGACGGGCGTGCCCCTCTGGCGCTACGTGGGCGGCACAAACGCCCACGTGCTCCCCGTGCCGATGATGAACGTGCTCAACGGCGGGGCCCACGCGAACAACAACGTGGACTTCCAGGAGTTCATGATCATGCCGATCGGTGCGGCCAGCTTCTCGGAGTGCCTGCGCTGGGGCGTGGAGACCTACCACGAGCTCAAGGGCATGTTGAACGAGCGCGGCATGTCCACGGCCGTGGGCGACGAGGGCGGGTTCGCCCCTGATCTGGCTAGCAACGAAGAGGCATGCCGCCTTCTCGTCGAGGCGATCGAGCGGGCCGGGTTCACCCCCGGCGACCAGATCTCGATCGCCCTCGACCCGGCCTCCACCGAGTTCTTCACCGATGGTGCCTACGTGCTCGCCGGCGAGGGTCGATCGCTCACGCCAGCCGAGATGGTCGACGAGTACGCCCGGCTCTGCGCCGCCTATCCGATCGTGTCGATCGAAGACGGCATGGCCGAAGAGGACTGGGACGGCTGGCGGCTCATCACCGACCGCCTCGCGGACACGGTCCAGCTCGTCGGTGACGACCTCTTCGTCACCAACGTCGACCGGCTCGAGCGCGGGATCGCGAACGGCGTGGCGAACTCCATCCTCGTGAAGGTCAACCAGATCGGCACGCTCACCGAGACGCTCGACACGGTTGGCATGGCCACGCGCGCGTCGTACAGCGCCGTGATGTCGCACCGCTCGGGCGAGACCGAGGACGTCACGATCGCCGACCTCGCTGTGGCCACCAACTGTGGCCAGATCAAGACCGGCGCTCCAGCGCGCTCCGACCGCGTGGCCAAGTACAACCAGCTGCTGCGCATCGAAGCCGAGCTCGGTGAGACGGCCGCCTTCCTCGGTGCCAGCGCGCTCTCCACGGGTGGTGGCCGCCGCTGATGCGGGACCTCCGTCGCGCGCGCCGCTCGTCGGTCGACACGATCGACGAGCTCGACGATGACGTCGATGCTTCGGCGCGTCCGAGCGGACTGCGACGGGCCGGGCGACTGCTGGGCTACGCCGGTGGCGGAGCGGTGGTGCTGGGTGCCGCCGCCATCGGCCTGTTCCCGACCCAGACGTTCCTCGACCAGCGGTCTGACACCGCCGAGGCACGGCAGCGCCTCGAGGTGCTGCGCGCCCAGAACGACTCGTTCGAGAAGCGGATCGACCGTCTCGGCTCCGATGAGGAGATCGAGCGCATCGCACGTGAGCAGTACAACCTGGCGTTCCCCGGCGAGGAGGCCTACGCCGTCCTGCCGGCGCCGTTGCCACCGCTCGACCTCCCTGAGGTGTGGCCGTTCGGGCCCCTCGTACCACCGGCCGCTTCGGCCCCCGGCGCCTCCGTCGCTCCGACCCTTCCCTGACCAACGCAGGTTCGTGGAATCCAGCTGAGCGCCGGTAGCGTGCGCCGAATCGTGGGAGCACCGGTCGCGCAGGGGGTTCGTAGGGAATGAGCATCTTCGGCAATCGGGTTCCCCGCGTGGAGGACCCAAAGCTGCTGACCGTCGGCGGCACCTACGTCGCCGACCTCCAGCTCCCCGAGCTCGATGGCGCGGCGCACGTGACCTACGTGCGCTCGACGATCGCACACGCCCGGATCCTGTCGATCGACGTGGATGAGGCGCGCACCGCGCCGGGCGTGCTCGGCGTGTTCACCGCCGCCGACGTCGACCTTGCCCCCTTGCCGGCCGGGTCACCGATCTTCAACGCGGCGATGGTTCGGCCGCTGCTTGCCGATGGCGTGGTGCGGTTCGTCGGCGAGCCGATCGCCGCCATCGTGAGCGAGCGCCCCGAGCAGGGAGCCGACGCCGCCGAGCTCGTCTGGCCCGACTACGAACCGCTGCCGGTGGTGGTCGATCCCGTCGCGGCCCGCCGTGACGAGGTGATCCTGCATGAGGCAGCCGGCACCAACGTCGTCGTCGACCTGGCCTTCGGCCGCACCGACGACCTCTTCGATGGCTGTGAAGTGGTGGTCACCCAGGACGTCGTGAACCAGCGCGTCGCCGCCGTCCCGCTCGAGTCGCGCGCCGCCGCGGTGGCGTGGGTGGACGGGCGACTCTTCCAGTGGTCGAGCACGCAGCACGCCCACGGCGTGCGCGACACGCTTGCCACGGTCTACGGCCTCGATCCGGTGCAGGTCCGCGTGGTCGCGCCCGATGTCGGCGGGGGATTCGGCGCCAAGATCGGCAACTACCCCGAGGAGCTCCTCCTCGCCTGGCTGGCCAAGCGAGTCGGCCGGCCACTTCGCTGGGCCGAGACCCGAAGCGAGAACATGGTCGGCCTCGGGCACGGCCGTGGCCAGCTCCAGACCATCGAGATCGGTGGCCGCCGCGACGGCACCGTCGAGGCCTACCGGCTCACCGTCCTCCAGGACGGCGGGGCCTATGCAGAGGTCGGGTCGATCCTGCCGTACCTCACCCGCATGATGGCGCCCGGCACGTACGACATCCCCAAGGTGGAGGTCAACGCCACCGCCGTCACCACCAACACCACGCCCACCGTCGCCTACCGCGGGGCGGGCCGGCCGGAGGCCACCGCCGCCATCGAGCGGGCCATGGATCTCTTTGCCGCAGAGATCGACATGGATGCCACGGAGGTGCGTCGCATCAACCTCGTGCCCGCCGACGCGTTCCCGTGGACCACCGCCACCGGCGCCGTCTACGACGTCGGCGACTACGAAGGCGCGCTCGACCGCGCGCTCGACGCGGCTGGTTACGCCGACCTGCGGGCCGAGCAGGGTCGACGCCGCGACGCGGGTGAGGTCGTGCAGCTGGGCATCGGCGTGTCGATCTACGTGGAGGTCACGGCCGGACCCACCGCGGGCAAGGAGCACGCGCGCGTCGAGATCGAGGCCGACGGCTCCGCCACGGTGTACACGGGCAGCTCGCCCCACGGTCAGGGCCATCACACCGCGTTCGCCACGCTCGCGTCGGCCGAGCTCGGCATCCCGATGGACCAGATCCGCGTCGTCCACGGCGACACCGACCTCGTCGCGCGGGGCGAGGGCACGATGGGGTCGCGGTCGCTCCAGCTCGGTGGGTCCGCGGTCCACGAGGCGTCGTTGGCCGTGGTCACGCGCGCCAAGCAGCTCGCCGCCGATGCCCTCGAGGCCAACCGCGACGACCTGATCCTCGACAAGAGCGCGGGACGGTTCCACGTGGCCGGCACGCCAACGATCGGGCGCACGTGGTCAGAGCTGGCCGTCCAGGCCGCGGCCGACAACGACCCGTTGTCTGTCATCGCCGACTTCGAGGCCTCCCAGCCGACGTTTCCCTTCGGCGCCCACGTGGCGGTGGTCGACGTCGACACGGAGACGGGTCGGGTGGTGCTCCGGCGCCTCATCGCAGTGGACGACGCGGGTCGCATCCTCAACCCGCTGCTCGCCGACGGCCAGCGGCACGGCGGCATCGCCCAAGGCGCGGCGCAGGCGCTGCTCGAGGAGGTCCGCTACGACGACGACGGCAACCCCGTCACCTCCAACCTGGCGGACTACGCGGTGATCTCCGCTGCCGAGCTTCCGTCGTTCGAGCTCGTGGCCATGGAGACGCCGACGCCCATCAACCCGTTGGGAGCGAAGGGCATCGGCGAGTCCGGCACGATCGGGTCCACCCCGGCCGTTCAGTCGGCGGTCATCGATGCGGTGAGCCACCTGGGCGTGCGTCACATCGACATGCCCACCACCGCTGAGCGCGTTTGGAGAGCCATCGCTGCGGCGTCGGGAGCCTCCGCGTGACCAAGCCGATCGAGGCGGAGGGCCTCGTCCGTCGCTTCGGTGAGATCGAGGCCGTCGCGGGGGTCGACCTCGTGGTGGAGGAGGGCGAGATCTTCGGGTTCCTCGGCCCCAACGGCGCGGGCAAGTCGACGATGGTGCGGATGCTGACGACGCTGCTGCGCCCCACCGGGGGCGTGGCGCGCGTGGCGGGGCACGACGTGGTGACCGAGGCGGGCGCGGTCCGCCGTCTGATCGGCGTGGCACTGCAGGACGCCGCCATCGACCCGCTGATGACCGGGCGCGAGCTCGTGCGCCTCCAGGCGGTGCTCCACGGCATCGCACGCGCCGAGGCCGACGCGCGCGGCGACGTGCTGCTGGCCCGCGTCGGCCTCACGGGAGCCGCCGACCGGCGCGTCGGCACCTACTCCGGCGGCATGCGCCGCCGACTCGACCTGGCGCTGTCGCTGATCCACGAGCCGAGCGTGCTGTTCCTCGACGAGCCCACCACCGGCCTCGATCCGATGAGCCGGATGGCGCTCTGGGAGGAGGTGCGCCGCCTCAACGCGGAGGGCACCACCGTGTTCCTCACCACGCAGTACCTCGAGGAAGCAGACGAGCTGGCCGGACGCATCGCGATCATCGATGGCGGCCGCATCGTGCGCGAGGGTCGACCCGACGCGCTCAAGGCGGCGGTGGGGGCGCACAGCCTCGTCGTCACCGTGCCCGCCGAAGACCACGCGCGCGCCCGCGAGGTGCTCGCGGCATTCGGTGACCCGCGCATGGGCAAGCCGGGCGCCGTCGCGATCGGTCTGGCCGGGGGCACCACGGCGATGTCCGGCGCGCTCCGAGCGCTCGAAGAAGCAGGCGTGCACGTCGAGCACGTGGAGCTCGACGCGCCGAGCCTCGACGATGTCTTCGCCGACGCCACCGGTCGTCGTCTCGAGGGCGCGGCATCGGGGTCGGAGGAGCCGGAATGACGAGCGTCATCCTGCACCCCGAAGCCGACATCGGTGCGCGGCAGATCGTCGATCAGGCCCGGGCGCTGGCTCGCCGGTCGGTCCTCGGCACCCTCCGGCAACCGCAGGTCTGGCTGCCCGGTCTGCTCTTCCCGATGTTCATCGCGGCCGTGAACACGTCCACCATGGGGCGAGCCGTGAACATCCCCGGGTTCCCGCAGGTCGACTCGCTGCTCGACTTCCTGTTGCCCGCCTCGATCACCCAATCCGTGCTCTTCGGCGGGCTCACGGCGGGGAGCGACACGGCCACCGACATCCAGACCGGGTTCTTCGACCGCCTCCTGGCATCGCCGGTGTCGCGCACGTCGATCCTCGTCGGGCGATTGGCTGGCGCCTCGGTCACCGGAGCCTTCCAGGCGATCGTGTTCATGGTGGTCTACGGCATCTTCGGCGTTCGCCTCGCCGGCGGTCCGATGGCTGGGCTGCTGCTCGTGGCGTACGCCATGGTGCTGGCGCTGGTCATCGGCGGGTTCGCGGCGATGCTCGCTCTGCGGACGGGGTCGGCGGAGGCGGTGCAGAACGTCTTCCCGCTCACGTTCATCGGTCTGTTCATCTCCTCCGCCTTCTTCCCCACCGAGATGATGAGCGGGATCTACCGCTCGCTGGCCGAGCGCAATCCCGTCACCTGGATGGTCGACGGGATGCGTCATCAGGTGATCGTGGGCCTCGACTGGAGCGAGGCCGGCCGATCGATCCTCGTTGCCGCCGTGCTCGCTGTCCTCGCGATCTTCAGTGCGCACCGTGCGCTGCTGGCCCGCCTGCGGAGCGCCTCATGACAGCGGTCGCGACAGCACCCGCTCGCTCGGTGTCACCGCTGCCCGTGGCCTGGGCGCTCGCTCAGCGCAGCCTGGTCGGCGTCCTGCGCATCCCAGCCGCGTTCGTGCCGCTGGTGGCGATGCCCGTGTTCTTCGTGGTGGCCTTCTCCGGGTCGTTCAGCTCGCTCACGGACCTGCCGCAGTTCCCCACCGACAACATCCTCGACTGGATGGTGCCCTTTGCCATCCTCCAGGGCTCCGCGTTCGCCGGCTTCGGCACGGGCTTCGGCACCGTGCGCGACATCGAGACCGGCTTCTACGACCGCTTGCTCCTCGCTCCTGGATCGCGGCTCGCGCTCCTGATCGGACCGTGCATCGCCAGCCTGATGCGGGCCACGTTCACGGTCACGGTCGTGTTCCTGTTCGGGCTGGCGCTGGGCGCCGACCTCCCCGGCGGTCCGGCCGGCCTCGGGGTCCTCTGGGTGGCCAGCATGGGCGTGGCCGTCATCTCCACGGGCTGGGCCCTCGGTCTCGTGTTCCGCGTCCCCGACCAGCGGGCCGGGCCGATCCTGCAGATCGGGATCTTCTTCACCACGTTCCTGTCCACCGGCAACGTGCCGCTCGTCGCTCAGACGGGCTGGGTGAAGCACATCGCTCGGGTGAACCCCCTCACCAACATCCTCGAGCTGGCCCGGCAGGGCTACCTCGGTGATGTCGCCTGGCGCACCACGTGGCCCGGGCTCGTCGCCATCACGCTCTCGGCGGTGGTCTTGTGGACCTTCGCCGCCACTGGAATCCGCAAGCTCATCCCGTAGTCCGCACAGCGAGGAAGCATCGAACCATGGAGATCTCGGTCACGGTCAACGGCACCCGCCACACGAGCGACGTCGAGCCACGCCGCCTCCTCGTGCAGCACCTCCGCGACGACATCGGTCTCACCGGCACCAACATCGGGTGCGACACGTCGAGCTGCGGTGCCTGCACGGTGCTGATCGACGGCGAGTCGGTGAAGTCGTGCACGATGCTCGCCGTCCAGGCCGATGGACGCGCGATCACCACCATCGAGGGTCTGGCCGATGGCGACACGATGCATCCCATGCAGGCGGCGTTCCGCGAGCACCACGGGCTGCAGTGCGGGTTCTGCACCCCCGGCATGGTGATGGCAGCGGTGTCGCTCCTCGAGGAGCAGCCCGACCCCACCGACGCGGAGGTGCGGGAGGGGCTCGAGGGCAACCTCTGCCGTTGCACCGGCTACCACAACATCGTCAAAGCCGTGCTCGCGGCTGCCACTGCCGGAGTGAACCGATGATCCCCAGCGCCTTCGACTACGTCCGAGCCGATTCCGTCGACGCGGCGATCGCCGCCCTCACCGAGCACGGCGACGAAGCCAAGCTCCTCGCTGGAGGGCACTCGCTGCTGCCGCTCATGAAGCTCCGGCTGGCGTCGCCCTCGGTGCTCGTCGACATCGGTCGGCTCTCCGAGCTCTCCTATGTGACCGACGCTGGCGACCACATCGCCATCGGAGGCCTCACCCGCCACCGTGACCTGGAGACGAGCGACGTGCTCGCCGAGCACGCGCCGATCCTCCGCCACGCCGCTGGTCAGGTCGGTGATCCGCAGGTGCGACACCGCGGCACCCTCGGCGGCTCGATCGCACACGGCGACCCTGCATCGGATCTCCCGGCGGTGCTGCTCGCGCTCCGCGCCACCATGGTCCTGCGCGGGCCGGATGGTGAGCGCACCGTCGGGGTGGACGACTTCTTCACCGGCTTCCTCGAGACGGCCCTCGCGCCCACTGAGCTGCTCACCGAGGTGCGCGTGCCCAAGGTCGGCGGTGCGGGCTGGTCGTTCCAGAAGTTCAACCGGCGTGCCCAGGACTGGGCGATCGTCGGCGTGGCGCTAGTGCGAAACGGCACCACCGGCATCGGCCTGGTCAACATGGGCGCCCGACCACTGCGGGCCGCGGCGGCGGAAGCGGCGCTCGACGGTGGCGCGTCTGCGGCCGACGCTGCTGGCGTGGCTGACCAGGGCACCGACCCGTCGGCCGACCTCAACGCCAGCGCCGAGTTCCGCCGGCACCTCGCCCAGGTGCTCGTGCGTCGCGCCATCGACGACGCCAGCTGAGCAACGTGCCCCTGCGGGCTCGGCGGTAGCCTCACGTGATGAGCAGGGCAGTCGCGGACGTCGCCGAGGTGGAGGACGCGTTCGCGCGCCACGGTTACCTCGCGGACGAGGGACTGGCCACGGCTGTGTTCCTCGCGATGCGCCTCCAGCGTCCGCTGCTCCTCGAGGGTGAAGCAGGTGTCGGCAAGACCGAGGTGGCCAAGACGCTCGCCCGGTGGACCGGTGGCGAGCTGATCCGGGTGCAGTGCTACGAGGGACTCGACGCGGCCCAGACCGTCTACGAGTGGGACCATGCTCGCCAGCTGCTGCACCTTCGTGCGGCCGAGGCGGTTGGCGCCGCCTCCGGCCAGAGCACTGATGCGCTCGAGGGCGAGCTCTACACCGAGCGGTTCCTCGTCCGTCGTCCGCTCCTGCAGGCGATCGCGCCCACCGGCAGCGCGGGCCCGCCGATCCTGCTCATCGACGAGCTGGATCGAGCCGACGACGAGTTCGAGGCCTTCCTGCTCGAGGTGCTGGGGGAGTGGTCGATCACGATCCCCGAGCTCGGGACCTTCCGCGCCGAGCAGCCGCCGATCGTGGTGATCACGTCCAACCGCACCCGCGATCTGCACGATGCGCTCAAGCGTCGATGCCTCTACCACTGGGTGGAGCACCCTGACTTCGACCGCGAGGTGGCGATCGTGCGGCTGCGGGCACCGGAGGTGCCCGAGCGCCTGGTGCGCCAGGTGGCCGCGGCCGTGGAGGGTCTGCGGGCGACCGGTCTCTACAAGCCCCCGGGTGTGGCCGAGACGATCGATTGGGCCACTGCCCTCAGCACGCTCGGACGCAGCACCCTCGACGAAGCCACGGTCCTGGCCACCTTGGGCACGGTCCTGAAGTACCGGGAGGACCAGGAGCGCGTGCGGAGCCACGGCATCGGCGCGCTCGTCGATGCGGCCGTGCAACGGAGCGCCTGATGGCCGCCGACCTCGAGGTGGTCGCCGTGGCGATGGCACGGAGTCTGCGCGGCCTCGGCGTGGCCACCTCACCGGACTCCACCGTCGCGTTCGCGCAAGCCCTGGCGGAGCTCGGCGTCGAGCGGCGCTCGCGGGTGTACTGGGCCGGGCGGGCCACGCTCGTGCAGCACCCGGAGGACGTCCCCACCTATGACCGGGTGTTCGCGGCGATGTTCGACGGGCGGTCTGCCGCGTCGCTGCCGGAGCCGATCGCGCCGGATGAGGTCACCCTGCTGGTCGACGACGACGACCAGAGCACCGACGGGGGCGCGGCCGAACCCGTCGACGGGCCGACGTTCACGGTGCGCTGGAGCGATCACGAGGTGCTGCGTGACAAGGACTTCGCGCGCTGCACCACCGCTGAGCTCGACGAAGCGCACCGGCTGATGGCCGACCTCCGGGTGATCGGCGCGCGCCGACGCTCGCGTCGCCTGAGGGCCTCACGCCGTTCCCGTGGTGCCATCGATCTGCGGGCCACCGCTCGCCGTGCGCTCCGCACGGGCGGGGAGCCACTGCGCACGATGCACCGCTCGCCCGGCGATCGACCACGCCGGATCGTCCTCCTCTGCGATGTGTCCGGCTCGATGGAGTCCTACGCCCGCGCTCTGGTGCGCTTCGCACACGCGGCGGTCGCCGGTCGCACCCAGGTGGAGGTGTTCACGCTCGGAACGCGCATCACGCGCATCACCCGCGAGCTGCGCTCCCGCGATCCCGATGCCGCGCTGCACGCGGCCGCTACGGCCGTCGACGACTGGTCGGGCGGCACCCGCCTGGGCGAGGGACTGCGCACGTTCAACGACGAGTGGGGTGTGCGCGGGATGGCCAGGGGGGCCACGGTCGTGATCCTCTCCGACGGTTGGGACCGCGGCGAGCCCTCCGTGCTCGGCGAGCAGGTGCAACGGCTCCAGCGGGTTGCCCACAAGGTCATCTGGGTGAACCCGCTCAAGGCCAGCGCTGGCTTCGCGCCGCTCGCGGGAGGCATGGCCGCTGCGCTGCCGCACCTCGATGCGCTGGTGGAGGGCCACTCCTTGCGCTCCCTGGAGTCGCTCGCCAGGGTGATCCAGGAGTGAGCTCCCGATGAGAGAGCTGCTGCGAGACCTCGATCGCTGGCGCAAGCAGGGCAAGCGCGTCGCCCTGGCACGTGTCGTCGACATCGAAGGATCGGGCCCGCGCGACCCTGGGGCGGCCATGGCCGTCAGCGAGGACGGCGAGGTGATCGGCTCGGTGTCCGGGGGCTGCGTCGAGAGCGCGGTGGTCACCGAGGCACTGCAGGTGCTCGCCACGGGCGAGGGCCGCATCGTGAGCTTCGGCTACAGCGACGACGACGCCTTCGCCGTCGGCCTCACCTGCGGCGGCACCGTGCACCTCTTCCTCGAACCGCTGGACTGGTAGCCCGCATGGCCGCGGTCACCTTCGAGGCCCTGCGCGACGCGGTGCAGGCGCACCGACCCGCCGTGCTCGTCACCGTCGTCGAGGGGCAGGGCATCGGCGACAAGCTCCTCCTGATCGAGGGGGAGGACGTGGCCGGCTCGCTGCGCGACCCCGATCTCGACCGGGTCGTGCGGCGTGACGCCCAGGCGGCGCTCGCGGCGGGCGCCACCTCGGTGCGCCACTACGGCGCGCACGGCGAGGCCAACGAGACCGACGTCCTCGTGTTCTTCGAGTCGTACGCCCCGCCGCCACGGCTCATCATCTTCGGTGCCGTCGACTTCACTGCTGCGCTCGTGCGGGTGGCCAAGGTGCTCGGCTACCACGTCACCGTGTGCGATGCCCGGGGGGTGTTCGCCACCCCCGCCCGCTTCCCGCTCGCCGACGAGATCATCGTCGACTGGCCGCATCGGCTCCTCGCCACCGTGGGGGCGTCCCTCGGGCCTCGCGATGCGATCTGCGTCCTCACCCACGACCTGAAGTTCGACGTTCCCGCCATCGTGGCCGCGCTGGGCACGAAGGTGGGCTATCTCGGCGCGATGGGTTCGCGCCGCACCACCGAGGAGCGGGCCGAGCGACTGCGCGCCGAGGGGGTGAGCGAGGTCGAGCTCGCTCGGCTGATGGCGCCGATCGGGCTCGACCTCGGCGCTCGTACTCCGGAGGAGACCGCCGTCGCGGTGTGCGCGGAGATCATCGCTCAGCGCACGGGTGCGCTCGCGCCCAGCCTGCGCGATGCTCAGGGCCCGATCCACCGATGACCGTGGCGGCAGTGGTGTTGGCGGCCGGCGGCGGCTCCCGCTTCGCTGCAACGGGTGGAGCGGCGCCGAAGCCCCTCGCGGTCGTGCGCGGCGCTCCGCTGGTCGACCACGTGCTGACGGCGGTGCGTGCGGCGCGCTTCGACGAGGTGGTGCTCATCGAGGGGGCGACGAGCCTGGCCGGCCGAGCAGGAGACGGCGTGGTGGTGCTGCACAACCCCGACTGGGCGAACGGGATCGCCACGTCGCTGCAGGTGGCCGTGGCCCATGCTCGTCGAGCCGGCCACGACGCGATCGTGGTCGGTCTGGCCGACCAACCGGGCATCACGAGCGCCGCGTGGCAGGCCGTACGAGACGCGCCGGCGTCGCCCCCCATCGCCGCCGCCACCTACGACGGGTGGCGCGGGAACCCGGTGCGTCTGCCGTCATCGGTGTGGGATCTGCTCCCGATGTCGGGTGACGAGGGCGCCCGCGCGGTGATGCGAGAGAGGAGCGACCTGGTGCGGGAGGTACCGTGCACCGGCGAGCCCTGGGACATCGACACCGTGGAGGACCTCAACCGATGGAGCTGACCAACGACTTCCGGGTTGCACTGCCCGTGGAGAAGGCGTGGGCGGTGCTGACCGACCTCGAGCGCATCGCACCGTGCATGCCCGGGGCCCAGCTCCAGGAGATCGAGGGCGACGAGCACCGCGGGGTCGTGAAGATCAAGGTCGGTCCCATCACCGCGCAGTACAAGGGCAAGGCCGTGTTCGTGGAGCGCAACGACGAGACGCACGTCGCCGTCTTGCGCGCCGAAGGCCGTGAGACGCGGGGCCAGGGCAACGCCAACGCCACCATCACCGCTGCACTCGTGGCCGATGGTGACGGCACCGCGGTGTCGATCATCACCGACCTCACCGTCACCGGACGGGTCGCCCAGTTCGGCCGGGGCGTGCTCGCCGATGTGAGTGCCAAGCTCCTCGATCAGTTCGTCGAGTCGCTCGAGTCCACCGTGCTCGTGGGTGAGGCCGACACTGACACCGATGCACCGGCGGTCGGCACCGCGCAGGATGCTGACGCCGCAACGGCGGACGACGCAGTCGACGTTCCGGACGAGCTGGCTTCCGCCGTCGAGGACGCGCCGGAACCGGACGACGCCGCGGCCCCCACGGCGCCGGCAATCCGCCGGATCGACTCGCCCGAGCCGGAGCCCGTCAACCTCCTCGATGCCGCGGGCTCACCCGTGGGCAAGCGCGTCGGTCCGATCCTTGCGGCCATCGCGGTGCTCTGGCTGCTGAAGAAGCTCTTCTCCCGCCGAAGGGCGTAGTGACGTCAGCCGACGACCGAGCCGCGGTCGAGGCGCTGCTCGGCCGTCCGGTGCAAGGGGCCTTCGAGGTGGTCGTGCGTCACGACGACGGCAGCCCGGTGGTGCTGCGCAACGCACCCCTGCTCGATGACGGCACCCCGATGCCGACGCGCTACTGGCTCGTCGGCGAGCCCGAGCGCACGATCGTTTCGCGCCTCGAGGCCGCTGGCGGCGTGCGGGCCGCCGAGGCCGAGCTCCACCCGGATGCGATCGCGGATGCCCATCGTCGCTACGCGGCAGAGCGAGACGCCGCCATCCCCGAGGGTCACACCGGCCATCGCCCGAGCGGCGGGGTGGGCGGCACCCGTCAGGGCGTGAAGTGCCTCCACGCCCACTACGCATGGCACCTGGCCGGTGGCGACGACCCGGTCGGCCGCTGGGTCGCGGACCACCTCTGACCCCAACCCCGGGTTCTCTGGCAGCTCACGTCCGCATGCCGCGCGTGAGGTTCCACAGATCCGCGTTCGGGTCAGGCGTGGCTGGTGAGCACCTCGTGCCAGCGCGCGGGGGAGACCTCGGCGGGCTTGGTGGTGGCGATGAAGTCGCGCACGAGGCGGTCGATGAGCTCGGGTCGCTCGAACGGGAGGAAGTGACCGGCGCCTTCGATGATCTCGAGGCGGCTGCCGGGGATGAGCTCGTGGGCGATCTCCGCGTGGCTGACCGGGATCACGGCGTCGCGGTCGCCCCAGATGATCATCGTGGGGATCTCGTGGGCAAGGTAGAGCCTGTCGCGCGCGCTCACCCGCTGGCCGGCGACGTCGATGACGGCGCGGATCGTGTGGATGAACGCTCGCTGGGCTCGAACGTCGGTGAGGCGGCTCCACGCGGCCCACACCTCGGTGAGGAAGGGGTCGGCGCGAAGACCGAACCGGCCCACGATGCTGCCGAGCTTCGCCACGGCGCCGTGGAGCTGCGGCGCGAGCACGGCCGGGAGGACGTACTCGGTGCCGGGGAGGCTGAGCACCCGGAGGAGCGGGTTGACCTCCTTGCCGAGGCCACCGCTGCAGACGAGCACGAGCCGTTCGGCCATCTGGGGGAACTGGTAGGCGAACTGCATCGCGACGCCGCCGCCGAGCGAGTGGCCGACGATCGTCGCCCGGTCGTGACCGAGCACCCCGAGCAGGTCGCGGATCCCCGACGCGTAGGCACCGAGGCTGTAATCGCCCCTCGGCTTGGCGGACTCGCCGTGCCCGAGCAGATCGGGCGCGATCACCGTGAAGCGCTCGGCCAGCAGCGGCATGGCCGGTACCCAGGTGCCGGAGCTGCCGGCGATGCCGTGGATCATGAGGAGCACCGGGCCGGTGCCCGCCTGGTGATAGGCCACGTCGTGCCCGTGCACCCTCGTCCAACGGGTGATCGACGCTTCCTCCACGAGCTCGGAGTGCTTCGCTCCCAGCCCCGGCAGCGGGACGACGGTGGCTCTCGACCCTGCGTCCGGACCTGGATCTGGATGGGGGCGTGATCGGGCGGTGGCCATGGCGGTCAACGGTACCGACCACCCCACGCCACCCCCCTACCGGCGTGGGTGACCCTTGACACCGCGGTCCTAGAAGAGGTCGCGCACCACGTGCAGGACGGCCGATCCGATCGTGAGGATCACGAGCGCTCCTCCGCTCCCGACCACGACGCCGATGGCCAACAGCACCATGTCCTCGAGGATGATCGACAGGGCGACGGCGACGGCCCCCATCGCCGGAAGGGTGTCGAGACCCGAGAACGGCGGGGCAAGCGCGGCCGAGACGGCAAGGCCGACGAGCACCAGTCCGAGGACCCGAGACGACCAGTCGCTCCGGAAGAACCAGACACCGCGCGGTCGCGAGAACCGCTCGCATCGACGTACCCACCTCACCATGAACGGGATGCCCCTGTCCGTGGTGAGCGGTCCGAGCTCGCGGCTTCGCCAGCGCGCCGGGAGCCACAACGTGCGGCGGCCGAGCACCATCTGGGATGCCACCACGACCGCGATGCCCTCGAACACGTGGGTGATGCCTCCCGTGGGCAGTGGGAGGGCGGGCAGGAACATCAGGACGAGGATCGTCACCGCGAAGCTCCTCTCCGCGAACACATCACGGAGGGAGCCCAGGGTCTTGGCCTGGTCGTCGGTCAGCCACCGCTCGAGCTGATCGCTGAACGGTTCGGTGGGCCGGGTGGGCTGAGGTGAGATCACTCCCTCCCATCCCACTCGCGCCCCGCATTGACGATCGCCAGCGCTGGTGAGGGTTGCCTTGGCGGTTCAACGGTCACCTTCACCTGGCCCATGTTCTCACCCAGCCCCCCGATGGCGTCGAGAACCCGGACCTTCAACGCGTTCTGGACCGAGGTCGACACGGGCCGGGGCACCTCCAGGGTCACCCGCAGCGCGGCAGCCTCGTGCTCGATCCGGCAGGTGACCTCGCCTGGGTCGATCCCTCCCGCACGCAGGAGCCTCCGGATGCGGGATGCGACAAGTCCGCGAAGGGCTGCGTCGGGCACGCCGGCCTCCGTCGCCTCGCGAGCGCCGTGCGGTCCAGTGAACGTGGTCGTGGGCACATCGACCTCCCTGACTTGACCATGGACCATCGAGGCGGCGACGGGGAGAGCCATTCGGCCCGCGCGCGACGGCATTCGTCCTTAGGCGCGCCTGCGACGCCCCTCGGTCAGACGTACGCTGCGGATGTGGCCGACGTAGCGGGACCTCGAAGCCTGCGACAGCTGCTCGATGCCGTGCTGACGGTGGGGTCAGACCTGGACCTCCCGTCGATGCTCGAGCGGATCATTCGCAGCGCCGTCGATCTGGTCGATGCGACCTATGGAGCCCTCGGGGTGCTCGATGACACCGGCACTCGCCTCGCACAGTTCATCACGGTGGGCATCGACGACGAAACGCATCGCGCCATCGGCAACCTGCCGGAGGGCCACGGGATCCTGGGACTGCTGATCGTGGATGCCAAGCCGCTGCGCCTGCCGGACCTGAAGGAGCACCCGGACAGCTACGGGTTCCCACCGAACCACCCCCCGATGCAGTCCTTTCTGGGGGTGCCCCTCCTGGTACGGGATGAGGTGTTCGGCAACCTCTATCTCACCGACAAGAAGACCGGGGAGGTGTTCACCGATGTCGACGAGGAGCTGGCGGTGGGCCTCGCGGCGGCCGCCGGCGTCGCCATCGAAAATGCCCGACTCCACACGAAGCTGCACGAGCTTGCTCTCGTCGAGGATCGTGAGCGCATCGCCCGGGATCTGCACGACACGGTGATCCAGCGCCTGTTCGCCACCGGCATGTCGCTGCAGGGGGCTGCCCGCCTGATCCAGTCGGATCCCGCCTCAGCGCGCGTTCGAGTCGATGCGGCCGTCGACGATCTCGACGTCACGGTGAGGCACATCCGGAGCGCGATCTTCGGGCTGGAGCACGAGCGGATGGACGATGGCAGCCTGCGCAGTGAGGTGCTGGGTCTGGTCCGCGCTGCCGTCACGTCGCTCGGGTTCGAGCCCAGGGTTCTCCTCGACGGCCCAGTCGACGCTGGTGTCGACAGCCGGGTGGCAGCGGAGCTGCTCGCGACGTTGCGCGAGGCGCTCAGCAACGTGTCGCGCCACGCCCATGCGTCGCGCGTCGAGGTGGAGCTCTACGTCAAGGACGATGTCTGCTTGCGAGTGATCGACGACGGGGTGGGCCCCCCCGGAGCTGACACGCCTCGCGGATCGGGCCTGTTCAACATGGCCGCACGCGCCGAGCGACTCGGCGGAACGCTCGACCTCAAGCCAGGTGAACGATCGGGCACGGTCCTGGAGTGGCGCACCCCGCGGCAGTAGGCGGCGCGCCGTGGCTCGGTCAGACCCGGACTACTCGATGCGCAGCCCGGAGATGGCCCGGGCGATCACGAGCTGCTGGATCTGCTCGGTGCCCTCGAAGATGTCCATGATCTTGGCGTCGCGGTGGAAGCGCTCCACCGGGTACTCGCGCACGTAGCCGTAGCCGCCGAGGATCTGGATCGCCCGCTCGGTGACCCAGGTGGCGGTGCGGCCGGCCTTGAGCTTGCACATCGAGCCCTCGGCGTTGGTGTAGCCACCGTTGTTGGCCAGCCATGCGGCACGCCAGACGAGCAAGCGTGAGGCGTCGATCTCGGTGGCCATGTCGGCGAGCATGAACGCGATCGACTGGTTCATGATGATCGGCTTGCCGAACGCCTGGCGCTCCTTGGCGTAGTCACGGGCGTACTCGTAGGCGGCGCGGGCGATGCCGACCGCCATGGCCGCAACCGCCGGGCGGGTCGACTCGAAGGTGGCCATGGCCGGCTGCTTCTCGCCGGTCTTGGCGCCCTCGCGGGCCTTGGCCATCTTGGCGTCGAGCTTCTCCTTGCCGCCGAGCAGACAGGAGCCCGGCACGCGCACGTCCTCGAGCACCACCTCGGCGGTGTGGGAGGCCCGGATGCCGTGCTTCTTGTACTTCTGGCCTTGGGACAGCCCGGGCGTGTTCGGCGGGACGATGAACGACGCCTGTCCCCGGCTCTTCAGCTCAGGGTCGACGGACGCAACGACGACGTGGATGTTGGCGATGCCACCGTTGGTGATCCACGCCTTCGTGCCGTTGAGCGTCCACTCGTCCTTGGCCTCGTCGTAGACGGCCCGGGTGCGCAGCGAGCTCACATCCGATCCGGCGTCGGGCTCGGACACGCAGAACGCGCCCAGCTTCACGTCGTCGGCGTCGCCGTAGCACTGCGGCACCCACTCGAAGATCTGCTCGGGCGTGCCGGCCCCCGCGATCCCTGCGGCGGCGAGCCCGGAGCCGAAGATCGACAGGGCGATGCCGGCATCGCCCCAGAAGAGCTCCTCCATCGTGACCGGGAGGGTCAGCCCCGTGGGATCGCCCATGAGCGCCTGTGCCATGAAGTCCATCCCGTAGAGGCCGATCTTGGCGGCCTCCTGGATGATCGGCCACGGCGTCTCCTCGCGCTCGTCCCACTCCTCGCCGGCGGGCCGGATGACGGTGTCGGCGAACTCGTGGACCCAGCTCTGCAGTTGCTTCTGGTCCTCGTTGAGCTCCAGGGAGAACTCGGCCATGGGGGTACCTCACAGGGAGTCGGGGCCCGAGCGGGCCGACAAGTTACCGGTGGGTAACAAGGCCCAAACCGTACACCACCGCCGCGTGGTCTCCTCAAGTTCGCCACGTCACGCTCCGGTGGCGACCCGCCCTCAAGGGGCGGCGGGGCAGGGATTTCGGGCAAAACGCCGAACCACAGACGCATGGCGGATCGCAGCATCGAGCAACAGGACGACGGCGCGCTCGCCGCGAAGGCCCGGATGGGAAGTCGACAGGCCTTCGACACCCTCTACGCAAGGCACGCCGTCCCGACGTGGCGCCTCGCGCTCGCGGTGTCGCGCCATCCCGGTGCGGCGGCCGCGGCGGTGACCCACGCGTTCTCGGTCACCCTCGCTCGGTCGGGGGATGTCAGTGGCGTCGCCGACGCCGCCACCCGCCTCGCGCTCCTCCGAGCCGCCCGCCGGGCCGCCATCGACGAGGTGGGTCCCAGTGCCATCGCTCGCCCTGCGCACGGAACGCTCGATCTCGGCGGTGCCGACCGGCGCGGCACCCTCGTGCGCGGCGCCTTCGACACGCTCCCGGAGCGGTGGCGGAGCGCACTTTGGTTGGTCGACGTGGAGGGCGGCACGACCGCTGACGCTGCGGTGGTGCTGGAGATGGCCCCCGCAGCGTTGGCGTCGCTGCTCGACCGAGCCCGGCTCGGGCTGCGCGAGCAGGTGCTGTGCGCTGGGCTACGCCGTCCCAGTCCCGCGTCATGCCGGACCACCACCGACTCCCTCACCGGCTATGCCCGCGGATCGCTCGGCCCGACCGACGAGGCACTGGTGCGGACCCATCTCGACGGGTGCGCCGAGTGCCGTGATCGGCTCGGCGCGATCGACGACCTCATCCCAGTGCTGGCCTCGGCCACGTTCCCCCCGTCGATCACCTTGGTCGAGGAGGCTCGTGGACAGTGGCTGAGCGCGCTGGTGCGCACGCCTGGTCGCCTCCAGCTGGGTCTGCCTGGCGGACGGCCGAGGCCCGCTTGGGCCGAGCGGGCCTTCGCGGGCAGCATCGCCGCGGTCCTCGCGCTCGGGGTGGCGGCAGCGACGATGCTCGCATCGCGAGACGGCAACGGCCGCCCGGCTCTGGACGTACGCCCACCCGTGGTTGCCGAAGCCGTCGATCAAGAGCCCCTCACGATCCCCCCGGAGCTCAGCTGGGACCAGATCAGCCCGTTCGGGACGGCCGCTCGCGGCCCGGTCTCAGGCGGCGCGGGCGGGACTGCCGGAGCACCGCTCCCGCGGTCCACGACGGCGCCCTCCGCTCCGCTCGGCGGCTCTGCCCCCGGTGGACCGTCGCTGGCCCCACCGCCCGTGACCTCGCCGCCGGTGGACCCGGTGGACCAGGGCGCCGCGTCTGTGGTGGTCGATGGCGTCGGCGGTGTCGTCGTGGGTGAGTCGTGCACCGGTGGTGAGCTGCTCGGCAACGGCATGGGCTGCGAGCCCGCGGCCTCCGACGAGCCGGTGTCGGTCGGCGGCACGGCTGTCGCACCGCTGACCGGGGGCTGATCCTCGCCACGCCTTTCGGTGACCGAGGCGGTCAGATCCCGCCGATAGGTTGCACCCGATGTCGATCCTGGCTGCCATCGATTGCGGAACGAACTCCACTCGGCTGCTGATCAGCGAGGGGGTGGGCCGTCAGCGGCGCGTGCTCGACCGCCAGGCCATCATCACTCGCCTCGGCCAGGGCGTCGACGCGACTGGTCAGCTCGATCCCGCCGCCATCGAGCGCACCGTCGATGTGCTCCTGCGCTACAAGAGCTCCATCGACGCGCACGGAGCAACGGCCGTGCGGATGACCGCCACCTCCGCCGCGCGCGATGCCGGCAACGCCGACGCGTTCTTCGACGCCGCGGAGGCGGCCATCGGTGTCCGGCCCGAGCTGATCAGCGGCGAGGAGGAGGGTCAGCTCATCTTCGCGGGCGCCACCGCCGAGCTCGATCCCGCCGACGGCCCCTTCCTCGTCGTGGACATCGGCGGCGGGTCCACCGAGCTGATCGTGGGCAGCGACGCCGCGCAGGGGGTGCGCTCCCTCGACGTGGGCTGCGTGCGCCTCAGCGAGAAGCACCTGCGCACCGATCCACCCGCGCCCGAGGAGCTGGCCAACGCCATCGCCGAGGTGACCGACGGCATCGAGGACGTGCTCCGTGTGCTCCCCCTCGCCAAAGAGGCGCGCACGGTGGTGGGACTGGCCGGCACGATCACCACCGTCGTCGCGGTCGAGATCGGTCTGGCGGAGTGGGATCGCGATGCCATCCACCACTTCCGGTTGTCGCGGACGTCCGCCGAGGATGTCTTCCGCACGCTGGCCACCGAGTCGCTCGCCGATCGGCTCCACAACCCCGGCCTCGAGGCGGCGCGCGCCGACGTGATCGTCGGCGGGTGCTGCGTGCTCGTCGGGTTGTTCCGCACGCTGGGCATCGACGAGATGCTCGTCTCCGAGGCGGACATCCTCGACGGGCTCGTGTTCAGCCTCGCCGACCGCCTCGACGGCTGACGCGTCCGCCTTCCCTGTCGACGCGGCCTAGGGTCGGCGTCGTGGGCCAGGACGACGGCGACCGACCGGGGCGCGACCTCCGATGAGCGGCGCATGGCAGCCGGCTGCGGATGCCTGGGCAACCACCAACGTGGGGCGCTTCGGTGCCGGGCACGGGCTGGCCGACCTCGACGCGCTCCGGGCTCGCTCCATCGACGATCCAGCCTGGTTCTGGGGTGCGGTCGTCGACCATCTCGGCATCCCGTTCACCACCCCGTACACCTCGGTGCTCGACCCGAGCGACGGGATCCAGTGGGCCACGTGGTTCAACGGCGGCCGCACGAACCTGGCCGACGCCTGCTGCGACCAGTGGGCGGCGGCCACGCCGGAGGCCGACGCGCTCGTGTGGGAGGGCGAGGAGGGCAACGCCCGCACGTGGACCTATGCCGAGCTGCGGGCACAGGCCGACGGGCTCGCCCACCTGTTGGCTGACCGCGGGGTGGGGATCGGTGACACGGTGGGGATCTTCCTGCCGCTCGTGCCGGAGACCGTCGCAGCGGTGCTCGCCGTGGCCAAGCTCGGCGCCGTCTTCGTGCCCGTGTTCTCGGGCTACGGCGCCGACGCGGTGCGCGTGCGTCTCGAGGACGCCGCCGCCAAGGCGATCGTCACCGCCGACGCCTTCCCGCGTCGGGCCAAGCCGGTGCCGATGCTGGAGACGGCGCTGGCTGCCGTCCACGATCTCGCGTCGGTGACCACCGTCGTGGTGGTCGACCGACTCGGCGGCGCGCCTCCCGCGGACGACCGCATCGTTGCCTGGCCCGCACCCGCAACCGCTCCGTTCGCCACCGTTCCCGTCGACAGCGAGCACACCCTCTTCCTCGCCTACACCTCCGGCACCACGGGTCGACCGAAGGGCGTGGTCCACGTCCATGGCGGGTGGACGGTGAAGGTGGCCGAGGAGGGGGCGTTCCAGACCGACATCGGTCCGGGCGACCGGGTGTTCTGGCTCACCGATCTCGGCTGGATCATGGGCCCGTGGCTGCTCACTGCCGGCCTGGCCAACGGCGCCACGCTCGTGCTCTACGACGGCGCCCCCGACCACCCCGGTCCCGACCGCCTCTGGGCCTTCCTCGCTCGCCACCGGGCGACACACTGCGGGATCAGCCCGACCCTCGTGCGAGCCCTGATGGCGCACGGTGACGAGCCGCTGCAGGGGCACGACCTGTCCAGCCTGAGGGTCCTTGCCTCCACGGGGGAGCCGTGGAACGAGGAGCCGTGGCACTGGTTCTCCGATCGCATCGGGGGTGGTCGCTGCCCGGTGATCAACCTGAGTGGCGGCACCGAGGTGGGCGCCTGCTTCCTGTCGCCGCATCCGGTCCAGCAGATCAGTCCGATGTCGCTCGGCGGTCCGAGCCTCGGGATGGCCGTCGACGTGTTCGACGATGCTGGCCATCCGGTGCGGGGCGTCGTCGGTGAGCTCGTGTGCACGAAGCCCTGGCCCGGGATGACGCGCGGGCTGTACCACGACCCCGACCGCTATCTCGAGACCTACTGGTCGCGCTGGCCCGATGTGTGGGTGCACGG
>JBQTKH010000069.1:0-4282 GCA_052386335.1 Microthrixaceae bacterium | reverse complement strand
CCTCCGAGATCTCGGGCGACCGCGGTGCGGCAGCGTGGAACGCAGCGACGAGCCGGGCCAGCTCCCGAAGGTGGTCGTCGACGTCCGCGCCGGCCGCGACCAGTGCCGCGAGGCGCCGGTCGGCGGGGAGGCGGCGCATGACGACGAGGTGGTCACAGGGCGCTCCGTCGGGCCCGACCACGTCGGCAACCCCGAGGTACACGTCGGGCGCTAGCCGCCGGTTCAGCTCCACCTCACGGTGACATGCGCCTTCGCGGAGCTCCCGCGTGGAGAAGTCGAGGAAGCCCGGCGCCACCGGCTTCTTCAGCTTGTACGCCCGGTCGCCGACGAAGAACACCACCGAGATGTGGGTTTCGGCGACCGCAGCCGGGGGGGTCAACGAGCGGCGACCGTGGCGTCGACAATGCTGACGTCGATGCGCTCGGTGTCGCGGTCGTACTCGCGCACCGCGGCGATCACCTTCGGCACCGCGGCTTTCACCGCCGACCGCTCGATCGTCGGGACGGCCTCGAGCTCGACGCGTACGCCACTCCGCCTCCGGTACGCGACGGCGATCGCCTCCCCCGGCTCGGCGCGGAGCGCGCCCAGGAGGGCATCGGTCGCGACCTGACTGTGGCCGTGTGACGGCGCCATCGCGAGCCGTTCGACCGCGCCGACCACGTGCTGGCCCTCGACCACCTCGACCCCGAACCCCTCGTAGGGGTTGAGGAGGGTCTGCCCGGCGACGACCACCGGGACCCGCGCCCGAAGCGCGCACGCGATCCCATCCTCGAGCAACGCCGGGCGCGACCGCGGATTGGACCGGACCGTTACGGCCACGTCAACACCGGGATCCCGCAGTGGGCACACGTGCCCGGGGCGCAGGCCGGCGCAGGGGAAGGGGCCGTCGCCGCGCTCGTGGCAGCGCAGCACCTCGTGCCCCTGCGACTCCAGCTGCTCCACGGCCCGATCAGCGGCACCGCCCTCGGACTCGTTCACGAGCACCTTCATGACGACCTCCTGCTGCGCCTGGTGGAGCCATGGTCGCCCTCGGGCGAGCCGGTTCCCAGGGGACTCGGTCGTCTCGTCCCGGGACCAAGGTCCCGACACCCGGTGCTGCGCTCAGGCGGGGTTCCCGGCGCCACCGGGATGGATGGCGTGGGTCGTGCTCCCCGGAAAGAAGATCGTCTCGTGGCCATTGTCGTCCCAACGGACCCGGTAGTGCTCGTGACCGGGCTCGCCCAGCACCTCGAGGATCTCCCCCTTGCGGGCCGGCTCACCGGTGTGAACGGGGTCCACGATGATCTCGTCGCCGACGTTCGCGTGCACCAGGCCTCCTCTCACCTGATGCCCAGCGTCGGAGATATCAGCGGCGCGGAACAGGGCCCATTGTCACAAAGTCGAGGACCCGGAACGCCTTACCCGCGCGGACGCTGCTTCTCGTCGCTGAGCCGGGCCGCGTAGACGGCCGCCTGGGTCCGGCGCTCCATCCCGAGCTTCGAGAGCACGTTCGAGACATAGTTCTTGATGGTCTTCTCGGCCAGGTGGATGCGCTCGGCGATCTGGCGGTTGGTCAGGCCCTCGGCGATCAGCTCGAGGATCCGGCGCTCCTGGTCGGTAAGGCGGGCGAGGGCCTCGTCCTCCTCGGGACCGTGGCGCAGCCGGTCCAGCACCCGGGCGGTCACCGCCGGGTCGAGGAGCGACTGGCCCTCCGAGACCCGACGCACCGCGTCGGCGATGTCGGAGCCCTTGACCTGCTTGAGCAGGTACCCGGCGGCACCGGCCATGATCGCCTGGAACAGCGCCTCGTCGTCGGCGAACGACGTCAGCATCAGGCACTGGATCTCCGGATGGGTCGACCGGATGTCGCGGCACACCTCCACGCCGTCGCCGTCCGGCAGCCGCACGTCGAGGATCGCGACGTCGGGACGCGTGGGGGGGATCCGGCTCAGCGCCTCCTCGGCGGTGGCGGCCTCGCCCACGACCTCCATACCCTCACCTTCGAGCAGGTCGCGCAGGCCGCGCCGCACGACGTCGTGGTCGTCGAGGAGGAACACCCGTACCGCCTTGCCCACGATCACGCTCCCGACGAAGATTCCCCGCGATGGCCAACCGGCGCGTTCCGCAAGATCCGCTGTTCGATGCAATCCTGAGCATCGCGTCGGATTTCAGCCTAGCTGCGGTACTACAACGCATCACCGAGGCGGCGTGCACCCTGGTCGACGCGCGGTATGGCGCCCTGGGCGTGATC
The DNA here is from genome assembly GCA_052386335.1 of Microthrixaceae bacterium. Lineage (GTDB taxonomy): Bacteria > Actinomycetota > Acidimicrobiia > Acidimicrobiales > VFJN01 > VFJN01. The sequence goes on along the minus strand of JBQTKH010000069.1, from coordinate 2,052 downwards.
GGCGAGGACCGGTCGCTCTCCGACTTCGTGCCGGTGGGTGTCGACGCGGAGACGATCAAGGCGATCGGCCGCCTGCCCGAGGGCCAGGGGATCCTCGGGCTGCTGATCGTCGACCCGAAGCCGCTGCGCCTCCGCGACCTCAGTGCCCACCCGGAGTCGTACGGGTTCCCCGAGAACCATCCGCGGATGAAGTCCTTCCTGGGTGTGCCGGTCAAGGTACGCGACACGGTCTTCGGGAACCTCTACCTGTGCGAGAAGCGAAACGCCGACGAGTTCACCCAGGAGGACGAGGACCTCGTCGTCGCCCTCGCGGCTACGGCCGGCGTCGCCATCGAGAACGCCCGGCTCCACGACCGCGTGCAGTCGATGACGCTTCTCGAGGACCGCGAGCGCATCGCCCGTGATCTCCACGACCGGGTCATCCAGCGGCTCTTCGCCTCCGGGATGGCCCTTCAGGCGACCGGCCGTCTCATCGAGGACCCTGAGCTCGCGGCGCGCGTCCAGGAGACGGTGGACGAGATCGACGAGACGATCCGGGAGATCCGCAACACCATCTTCGCCCTGTCGGCACCGTCGCGCCGGGGCCTGCGGCTCGACGTGCTCGGTGCGGCCGACGACGCCCGGGCGGCCCTCGGATACGTGCCGCAGGTGCACCTCGAGGGCCCCGTCGAGACGATCGTCCCGGACGATGTCGCCGAGCACCTGCTGGCGGTGCTGCGAGAGGCGCTCACCAACGTTGCCCGGCACGCGGGCGCATCGCACGTCGACGTCGTCGTCACCGCCGGCGCCGATCTCATGCTCCGGGTCGTCGACGACGGCCGCGGCTTCACGCCGCGCGAGGGTGGGCGGGGTGTGCGCAACATGGAGGAACGGGCGCGCGCACTCGGCGGCAAGTTCACCGTGAACCCCGACCGCAACGGCGACACGGTCGTCGAGTGGCGCGTGCCGCTGGGGCAGTAGGCGTGGCCGAGCGCGAACGCATCGTGGTCGGAGTCGACGGGTCCGAGCACTCCAATGTGGCGCTGCGCTGGGCCCATCGAGAAGCGGTGCTGCGCGGTGCCGAGCTCGACGTCCTGCATGTCTCGTCCCCCTCCGAGCCTGCGAGCGAGGAGCTCGCCGACGCGCGGCAGCTCGAGGCGGTCGTGCAGCAGGTCGTCGGTGAGGACGATTCCGTGCCGGTGCACCACCGGCTGGTCGAGGGGCCGCCGGCACAGGCGCTCCTCGAAGCGGCCCGGCACGCCGATCTGGTGGTCGTCGGCTCCCATGGCCACCGGGTCTACGGCGGGCTGCGCCTGGGTACGGTCTCGCAGCAGGTCGCGGACCACGCGGCGTGCCCGGTCGTGGTCGTGAGGTAGCAGCGGAGCCTGGGTCAGCCGTTCCTCACCAGCACGCGGAGGTGCCGGCGACCGCGACAGGGCCGGGGCTGTCGTGCACGACCCGGGTCGAGACGCTCCCCATCACGAGCCGCCCGAGGCCGGTGCGCCCGTGCGTGCCCAGGAAGGGCAGCGTCGTGGGGTGCGACTCGAGGAACGCGCTGATCGCGGCCGCCGGCCGGGCGCCGTAGAGGACCTCGACGTCGGCGCCCGTCTCCCAGGTCGAACCGAGATCGACTGCGACGCTGCGCACGTAGCTGTCGTCGCGAAAGTGGATCTCCGGGTAGCCGGCCCGGAGCTCTCTGGTCGTTACCGGGTTCAGGACGTGGAGCAGGCGCATCCGCATCCCGAGCGCGTCGGCCCATTCGGCGGCGGGCGGGAGCACCGGCGCGGCTGCGTTCCGCAGCACCGCTTCGGCGGTGCTGCCGAGCACGGCGCCGCCCAGCCGACCCGGGGCCCGCGTCGCCATGCACACGACCGATGCCGGGTCCGCCGACGCCACCTCGGAGATGACGGCAGCGGGAGGCTCCCCCCACCGGGTGATGATCTCGCCGACCAGATCCGACTGAGCGAGCGCGTCCTTGAGCTCGACCTGCCGCTGCGCGGCCCGCTCGGCGTCGCGAGCAACGTGGACGACGAGCAGCTCGGCCTCGGCGCGCCGGGCCATGGCGGACCCGGT
>JBQTKH010000068.1:0-60129 GCA_052386335.1 Microthrixaceae bacterium | reverse complement strand
GGCGGGATGACGTAGCCGAGGTGCTGCAGGGAGTAGAGGATGTTCATCGCGCAGTGCTTGATGCCGTCCTCGTTGCCCGTCACCAGACAGCCGCCGACGCGCCCGTAGTAGGCGTACTGGCCGGCGTCGTTGAGCTGGCTCGAGTTTCCGTACAGCCGCTCGATCACCTTGGTGCAGACGGACGACTTCTCGCCCAACCAGATCGGGGTGAGCAGCACGAGGATGTCGGCCGCCATCACCTTCTCGAAGATCGACGGCCACTCGTCGGTTGGCCAGCCGTGCTCGGTCATGTCCGGGTAGACGCCCGTGGCGATGTCGTGGTCGATGGCCCGGATCAGCTCCACCTCCACGCCGTTGCGGCGCATGATCTCCATCGAGATCGCGGCCAGCCCTTCCGTGTTGGAGACCATCGGCCATCGCTTGAGCGTGCAGCTGAGGAACAGCGCCTTGAGGTCGCTGAAGTCCCAGGTGCTCTCCTCGCACAGACGGGCCTCTTGCTCGGTCAGCTCGGTCATCGGGCCTCCGTTCGAGTCAGATCGGCGGGGTCGGTCGCCAGCGCCTTGCTAGTGGATGGCGGTGGATCGCGCTCGTCGGCCAAGAAACCGCAGCCAGGCCCGCAAGCCCGCCTGCCAGCATGTCGTCATGGGCGAGCACCTCACCACGACCGATCGAACGAAGCTGCGGCGCAGAGCCGAGCGCGGACACACCGACCGGGCCACCGTGAACGCCGTGATCGACGAGAGCTACCTCGCCCACGTCGGCTTCGCGGTCGACGGTGAGCCGCGCGTGCTCCCGATGACCTACGGCCGGGTCGGCGACCTCCTCTACCTGCACGGGGCCGCCGCCAACGCGATGCTTCGAGCGTCGGTCGACGCCGAGATCTGCGTCACCGTCACGCTGCTCGACGGTCTGGTGCTGGCGCGCTCGGCGTTCCACCATTCGATGAACTACCGCTCGGTGGTGCTGTGGGGCACGCCGACGAAGGTGGAGGACGACTGGGAGAAGCGCCGAGCGTTCGACGCGATCGTCGAACACGTGCTTCCGGGTCGGTCCGCGGTGGCGCGCCCACCGTCGGAGGCCGAGCTCCGCAGCACCCTCGTGCTCCGATTTTCGATCGAGGAGGGGTCGGCCAAGGTGCGGGTCGGGCCGCCGATCGACGACGACGAGGACATGGAGCTTCCCGTCTGGGCGGGCGTGATCCCGCTCCGGATGATCGCGGAGGCGCCCGTCCAGGACCCGGCGCAGGAGCAGACGCTGGAGCCGCCCGTCATCGCCCCCCGTTCCTGACCTCACAGAAGTGGTCGACCTAGTGTCCCGGGCATGACCTATCGCGTGATCCAGTGGGCGACCGGGACGGTCGGCATCCATGCGGTGCCAGCGATCGTGGCGCACCCCGACCTCGAGCTGGCCGGACTGTGGGTGCACTCCGACAGCAAGGCTGGACGTGACGCAGGCGAGCTCTGCGGTGGTCCAGCCATCGGCGTGCTGGCCACGCAAGACGCTGACGCGCTGCTCGCCCTCGATGCCGACTGCGTCTGCTACACGGCCAACTCCGATCTGCGACCAGGTCAGGTCGTGGAGGACCTGTGCGGGATGCTCGCCTCGGGGAAGAACGTCGTGAACACCTCGTTCGTGCCCCTCCTCTATCCCGCGGCGGCGGGGGACGGCGTGCTCGATCAGCTCGAGGCCGCCTGTCAGGCCGGTGGCACGAGCTTCTACACGTCGGGCATCGATCCCGGCTTCGGCAACGCGGGCCTCGCGATCCATGCACTCGCGCTGTGCAAGGAGGTCCGCACGGTTCGGATGTCGGAGATCGTGAACTACGCGACCTGGGACAACCCGTTCACGATGTTCGAGATCATGGGGTTCGGGAAGCCCGACACGTCGCAGTCCCTCCTGCTGGCGCCGGGCTCCACCACCTTGGCGTGGGGCCCGGTCCTCCACCTCGTGGCCAAGGCCATCGGGTTGGAGCTCGACGACGTCCGCGAGACGCACGAGATCCTCATCGCCGACGCGGACATCGAGATCGCGTCGGGCACGGTGGCGAAGGGGACCATCTCGGGGATGCGGTTCGAGATCATCGGTCTGGTGGATGGTGAGGAGCGCGTCGTCGTGGAGCACGTGACCCGCCTGCGGGACGACGACGCCCCCGATTGGCCCCAGGGGAGTGGCTACCGCATCGACGTGCGCGGCGAACCCCACGTGCACGTCGAGCTCGGCCTGTCATCCGACGTCGGTGACCACAACCACGCTGGCTGCCTCGCCACCGCCATGCACGTCGTGAACGCCATCCCGCACGTCGTGCAGGCGTCACCGGGCGTGAAGACGATGCTCGACCTCCCGGTGTACAGCGCCAAGGCCCGCTGAAGGGTCGGATCAGAGGTCGGGGAGCCCCATGTCCAGGCTCGGCTGCTCGATGCCGCCGTCGACCTCGACGACCTTCCCGGTGATGTAGCCACCGGCCGCCGATGCCAGGAAGAGCACGGTGGCGGCGATCTCCTCGGGATCGCCGATGCGCCGCAGTGGGGTGCCCTGCTCCATCGCCGTACGGAGGTTGTCGTCGTCCAGCACCACTTCGAGCGCGCTCGTGGCGATCGACCCGACGGCGATCGCGTTGACGCGGATGCGGGGCGCGAGGTCCTGCGCGGCGAGGCGCGTCCAGTGGGCGAGGCCCGCTTTGGCCGTGCCGTAGGCCACGAACCCCCGGCCGGCCGTGCGGCCCATCATCGACGAGATGCCGACGACAGATCCTCCGCCCGTCTCGAGCATGAGCGGCACCGCCGCCCTCGTGAGGGCATGGGCAGTGGCGACGTTGAAGGAGAACGCTTCGATCAATCGGCGCGGCGAGGTGTCGAGGAAGGCCCGTGGCATCGTGCCGCCGACGTTGTTCACCACGATGTCGAGCCGTCCGAAGGCATCACGAGCGGCATCCGCGAGGCCAGCCACCGCGTCGAGATCGCTCAGGTCGGCAGGGACGACGACGGCCCGACGCCCGACCGCGCTGATCTGCTCGGCGACGGAGGCAAGCTGCTCAGGCGTCCGCGCCGAGAGCACGACGTCGGCGCCCGCTTCGGCCAACGCCACCGCCGTCGCGGCGCCGATGCCGCGACCCGCCCCCGTGACGATAGCGACCTGGTCATCGAGTCGGAACCGATCCTGGATCATCGCCGCAGCATGACACGATGACGTTCGTCACACCTCCCCGGTGAGATGGTTCGTGGCCGACCGGTACCGCCATACTTGGGGCGCCAGCGGACGCCTCGGTCGGCTGCCGCGCCCTGTTCCCCCGAAGGGCCCACCGGAGGTTTCTGTGTTCGCTCGCCTCGGCACCTGGTGCCACGACCATCGCAAGCGCGTCGTGCTGCTGTGGGTCGCTGCGCTGTTCGTCCTCGGGGGGCTCTCATCGAGCATCGGCACCGACTTCCGTCAGGACTTCGGCGGTGTCGACGTCGAGAGCCAGCGGGGCTTCCGTCTCCTCGACGAGCACTTCGGCGGCGAGGGTGCCGGACGCAACGGCAAGCTCGTCTTCCGCGCCGAGCAAGGGGTGGCCGATCCCGCGGTGAGAGCGGGGATGGAAGCGCTCTTCGCCATCGTCGATGCGCGCGACGACGTCACGATTGCCAGCCCCTACGCCCCGGGCGGAGAGTTCCAGACCGCCTTCCAGGGTCCTCAGGCAGGCAAGATCGCCTACGCCGACATCGAGATGCCCGACGACAGCGCCGACCTGGAGGCCCTCGCGGTCGTCGATCTGATCGAGGCGAACAACCCGCACATCGACGGTCTGCAGATCGAGGTCGGGGGCCAGCAGTTCGCGGAGTTCCAGCAACCCGAGTCGGAGGTGCTCGGACTCGCGTTCGCCATCGTCATCCTCATCGTCGCCTTCGGCTCGGTGCTTGCCATGGGACTGCCGGTGGCCGTCGCGCTGGCGGGCATCAGCATCGGCACGATCCTGCTCCTCCTGTCCACCAACCTGATCGCCGTCCCCGACTTCGCGCAGTTCCTCGGCTTGATGATCGGCCTGGGCGTGGGCATCGACTACGCCCTCTTCATCGTCACGCGGTACCGGGAGAACCTGAACCACGGTCACACCGTCGTCGAGGCCACATCGATCGCCATCGACACCGCCGGCCGCGCGGTTGCGTTCGCGGGGATCACGGTCGTGATCTCGTTCCTCGGCATGCTCGTGATCGGCGTGTCCTTCGTGTCGGGTCTTGCCGTGTCGGCGGCGCTCGTCGTCGCATCGACCGTGCTCGCTTCGCTCACGCTGCTCCCCGCGCTCCTCGGCTTCGCGGGAGAGCGCGTCGAGGTCACTCGCTGGCGAGGCTTGATCGCGGCGGGGCTCGTTGCGCTGTCGCTGATCGGCGTGGGACTCGGACTCCCGGCGATCGCCATCCCGTCGCTCGTGCTGGCGGCGGTGGTCAGTGCCTTGGGGCTCGCCCTCGCTCCGCTCAAGCGGCCGGTGCCCCGCCGAGAGACCAAGGCCCTCCGCCACACCACCGCGTATCGCTGGAGCCGGCTCATCCAGCGGCGTCCGTGGCCGGCGTTCCTGGCTGGCACCGTGTTCCTCGCCGTGCTGGCCGTTCCGGTGTTCGGCCTCCGCCTCGGCTTCTCCGACGAGGGCAACTTCGCTGAGGAGACCACCACCCGCAAGGCGTACGACCTGCTCGCCGACGGGTTCGGTCCCGGGTTCAACGGGCCCCTCGTCATGGTCGCCGAGCTGCCGCCCGGCACCGATCCCGCCTCGCTCGCCGCGATCGGCGATGCCGTGCGTCCCGAGGTGGCCCTCATGACGCCGCCGATGTTCAACGACGACACCGCACCCACCGCGGTCCGCTGGATCGCGGTTCCGAAGGAGGCGCCCCAAGACGAGGCAACCACGGAGCTGGTCGGGCACCTGCGAGATGACGTGCTCCCCGACGCTGAGTCGAGTTCAGGCCTGGACGTGGCGATCACCGGCTTCACGGCCGTCGGGGTCGACTTCTCGGCCTACCTCGCGGGGCGGCTGCCGTTCTTCTTCGTGGCCGTGCTGGTGCTGTCGTTCCTGCTGCTCATGACGGTCTTCCGCAGCGTGCTCGTGCCCCTCAAGGCCGTGGTCATGAACCTGCTGTCCATCGGGGCCGCCTACGGCGTGGTGGTGGCCGTGTTCCAGTGGGGCTGGGCCGGGAGCATCACCGATGTGGAGCCGGCGCCGATCGAGCCGTTCATGCCGATGATGCTCTTCGCCATCGTGTTCGGGCTCTCCATGGACTACGAGGTGTTCCTCCTCTCCCGGGTGAAGGAGGAGTGGAACCGCACGCACGACAGCCACCTGTCCGTGGCCAACGGGCTTGCGGCCACCGCGCGGGTGATCAGCGCAGCCGCCGCCATCATGGTGTTCGTCTTCGGCAGCTTCATGCTGGAATCCGACCGCGTGCTCAAGCTCTTCGGCGTGGGGCTCGCGGTGGCGATCTTCCTCGACGCCACGATCGTTCGCATGCTGCTCGTACCCGCCACGATGGAGCTGCTCGGCGACAAGAACTGGTGGCTCCCGAGGTGGTTGGGTCGTCTGCTCCCCACGATCGACGTGGAGGGGCACCCCGACGAGGTCGACGACTTCGCGGACGAGCCGGAGCTCGAACCCGTCTGACCCGCCGACTGGCGGCCTGGGCGCCGCCCGTCCCCGTCCGCAAGCGCGAGGCTGACGCCGCTCATGGCCAACCCGACCGCCCCCTTCCGCCTGCGCTCCAGCCCTGACGCCCGTCGGATCGTGCGTACCCGAGGGTTGCGCGCGCTCGTCGACGGCCTCGTGGCGGTCGTCCTGCCCGGCTACCTGCTGGCTCGCGGCCTCGACACGGTGCAGATCGGTGCCGTGATCACCGCGACGCTCCTCGGGTCGGCAGCGGTCACCCTCCTCATCGGGCTACGTGGCGGGGCCGTGCCGCGCCGCCTGCTCCTCCAGCTGATCGCCGGGCTGATGATCCTCACCGGTGTCGGCTTCGCGATGGTCGGGGGCTTCGCGGCGCTGCTCGTCATCGCGGCGGTCGGGACCATCAACCCCACGTCAGGAGACGTGAGCGGCTTCCTCCCCGTCGAGCAGGCGCTCCTCCCCGAGACGGTTTCTGCCACCAGCCGCACCAGCGTCTTCGCTCGCTACAGCCTCATTGCCGCCCTTGCTGGCGCGTTCGGCGCGCTGGCGGCCGGGGCGCCAGGTTGGGTTGCCCGCCACAGCGCGCTGACAAGGTTGGATGCGCAGCGCGGGGTGTTCCTCCTCTACGCCGTCGTGGGCGTGCTGCTCCTCCTCCAGTACCGGCACCTCGGCGTCGGCGGTGCGCACCCTGCTGACGCGCCGCCGAGCCGGCTCGGGCCGTCCCGACTCATCGTGTTCCGGTTGGCAGCGGTGTTCTCGCTCGATGCCCTGGGCGGTGGGTTCGCGGTGCAGTCGATCCTGGTCCTCTGGCTCTCGCTGCGCTTCGACCTGTCGGTCGCCACGTCGGGGGCGATCTTCTTCTGGAGCGGGCTGCTGTCCGCGAGCTCGGCACTCCTTGCCCCGCGCCTCGCGAGTCGCATCGGCCTGATCCGCACGATGGTCTTCACGCACCTGCCCGCGAACTTCTTGCTGATCGCAGCGGCGCTCATGCCCAACGCGGGGCTCGCGGTGGCATGCCTGCTCGGGCGCTCATTGCTGTCGCAGATGGACGTTCCGGCGCGCACCAGCTACGTGATGGCGATGGTGCGGCCCGAGGAGCGGGCTGCTGCTGCGAGCGTCACCAACGTGCCCCGGAGCCTCGCGTCGGCGTTGCCCCCGTTGGCCGCCGGATGGATGCTCCAGCACTCCACCTTTGGCTGGCCTCTCCTTCTGGCCGGGACCCTGAAGGCCATCTACGACGTGCTTCTGCTGGCGCTCTTCCACGACCAGCGTCCGGAGGAGGAGTCGGGCCTCCCTCGGAACGCCCGTCGAGTTCCGTCGTAGGCTCCCCTGGCATCGATCGCCTTCGCTGAACGGGGTCTGGGGGACACATGGCACAGCACGACCTGATCATCCGTGGGGGGTCCGTGGTCGACGGCACCGGCGCGCCGGCTCGTACGGCCGATGTGGCCATCACCGACGGGGTCATCACAGAGGTCGGCCGCGTCGCCGGCCCGGCGACCGAGGAGCTCGATGCAGACGGGCTGCTCGTCACGCCCGGCTTCGTCGACATCCACGTGCACTACGACGGGCAGGCCACCTGGGACAACCGCCTGATCCCCTCGTCGTGGCACGGGGTCACCACCGTCGTGGCCGGGAACTGCGGTGTGGGCTTCGCGCCGGTTCGTCCCGCCGATCACGACCGGCTCATCCAGCTCATGGAGGGCGTGGAGGACATCCCCGGCGCCGCGCTGCACGAAGGGCTGCCCTGGACGTGGCAGTCGTTTCCCGAGTTCCTCGACGCGCTCGACGATCGGGCCTACGACGTCGACGTCGCCACGCAGGTGCCCCACGGTGCGCTGCGACTCCACGTCATGGGTGAGCGCGGTGCGGCGCGCGAACCGGCCACACCAGACGACGTCGACGCGATGGCCGTGCTCGCTCGTCAGGGCATCGAGGCGGGGGCGCTCGGGTTCAGCACCTCGCGCACCCGCAACCACCGGAGCAGCACCGGTGAGCTCACCCCCACCCTCACCGCGGAGGCCGACGAGCTTCTCGGGATCGCACGCGCCATCGGCGCCACTGGCAAGGGCGTGCTCCAGGTGGTGTCCGACTTCGACGATGTCGACTCGGAGTTCGCGCTGTTCCGGTCGATGGTGGAGGCGTCGGGTCGGCCGTTGTCGTTCTCGTTGGCCGACGCGCACGGCTCCCGCTGGCGGCGCCAGCTCGAGCTGCTCGAGCAAGCCAACGCCGAGGGTGTCGTCATGCGGGGCCAGGCGGCCGCCCGGGCCATCGGCATCCTGTTGGGCCTGCAGTGCACGCTGAACCCACTGCTCGGCAACTCGGTGTGGCAGGAGATCGCGCACCTCGCGGTCGCGGAGCAGGTGCGGGCCATGTCCGAGCCCGCCTTCAAGGATCGGGTGCTGGCAGCGGCGCGCGCCGAGGGCCGGGGGCTCTTGAGCGCGTTCGACAAGATGTTCGAGCTGGAAGACCCGCCCGACTACGAGCCCACCCCCGCCACGAGCCTCGCAGCTCGGGCCCAACGCGAGGGGCGTGATCCGCTGGAGCTCACCTACGAGCTGCTCGTGCGCGATGAGGGGCGCACCCTGATCTACATGCCGATCATCAACTGGCTCGACGGCAACCTCGACGCGGTGGGGGAGATGCTCGCGCACGAGCACACCGTGCCGGGTCTCTCCGACGGCGGCGCCCACGTCGGCACGATCTGCGACGCCAGCTTCCCCACCACCCTGCTCTCGCTCTGGGGACGCGATCGTGATCGCGGTCGGCTGGCGCTGCCGTTCCTCGTGCAGCGCCACACCCAAGGCACGGCGGCCACGGTGGGGCTGCTCGATCGCGGTGTGCTCGCTCCGGGATACCGCGCTGATGTGAACATGATCGACTTCGACGCGCTGCGCCCGCGCCGACCTGTGATGCACCACGACCTCCCGGCCGGCGGCAAGCGTCTGCTCCAAGCGGCGGACGGCTACGTCGCCACCGTCGTGCGGGGCCAGGTCACCTACCGCGGCGGGGAGCCCACCGACGCGCTGCCGGGCCGTCTCATCCGCGGGCCCCGCAAGGCGCCCGTGGGGTGACAAACCGGGCATCTTTGTCGCGCCAACCCATGAGTGCGCGATCGGCGCGGCGGTAGCGTCAGGGGCATCCCCCGGTCGTGGGGCCGCTCCCCGGGGGTCCGTCTTCATGCCCGTGAATCGCTCCATCTCGCTTGCTGTGGTCGCCGTGCTCGGTGGAGGGCTGGCGGGCTGCTCGTCGGACACGGCCTCGAACGAAGCCGCGTCGACGACGACCTCGAGTCCAGCCGCGACGATGACGCTGGGAGCTGACGACGACCTCTATGCGCTGACCGAGCCGCTCGCGGCCGGCGAGCCAGGGGACGTGATCGCCATCCAGGAGGTGCCTGACGTCGCGGTCGGCGCTCGCGTGATGCGGGTGCTCTACCACTCCCGCTCGATCGCCGGAGCCGACATCGCCGTCAGCGGGATCATCGCGGTGCCCGAGGCCGCTGCCCCGAAGGAGGGTCGGCCGGTGCTCGCGTGGGCCCACGGCACGACCGGGATCGCCGATGCATGCGCGCCGAGCAAGAACCCGGGTGGTGCCGGGGTTGCCCTGCTGGCACCGTTCATCGAGCGGGGGATGGTCTTCGTCGCGACGGACTACGAGGGGCTCGGCACGCCAGGTCGACATCCGTACATCGCCGGGGAGAGCGAAGGGAGGGGCGTGCTCGACATCGTCCGGGCGGCCCGGTCTCTCGGTGACGTCGAGGGCACCTCGGCGTCAGCGCGTGTGGTGATCTGGGGGCACTCCCAGGGCGGGCACGCCGCGCTCTTCGCCAACCAGATCGCCGAGGAGTACGCACCCGACCTCGAGGTGATCGGGACCGTGGCGGGCGCGCCCCCGTCGCAGTTCCACCTGCTCACCGCGGCGCTCAAGAACAGCCCCTTCCGGTTCTATCTCGGCATGGTGGTGGCGGGATGGGCCGCCGCCTATCCCGACGCCGATCCGGCCGACCTCCTGACTCCGGCCGGCCTCGAACGCCTCGCCACGGTGGATGACGGGTGCGCCGGCGATCTGGCCGCGAGCTGGAGCGATGTGCCCTACGAAGCGCTCGTGAAGGCCGATCCTGCCGAGGTGGAACCCTGGAACCGCCTGATCGTCGAGAACGATCCCGGGTTCGAGCGCGGCGCGTCACCGATCCTCATCATCCACGGTGAGCAGGACGAGCAGATCCCGCCCGTCAGCTCGCAGCTGCTCCTCGACCGCATGTGCGGCATCGGGCAGGTGGTGGAGCGCCGCACGTATCCGGGAAGCCATGCCGGGGTGATCGTGCCGTCGGTGCCCGACATGCTCGCCTGGATCGACGCACGCCTGGCCGGCGGGCCGACGACGACGAGCTGCCCCTGACCCCGCGCGGGTATTGACGTTCCATGTGACGATACCTAGGTTGACCGGGTGGCCTCTGTCGACGAGCTGTTCGACCAGATCCCCGAAGACGGACGCCACGCCCGTCGCCAGCGGAGTCGAGATCTCGCCATCGACGCGCTGCTCGATCTCCTCGCCGAGGGCGTCGTGCAGCCGACGGCGCAGCTCGTGGCGGAGCGCTCTGGTGTGTCCTTGCGGTCGATCTTCCGGATCTTCGCCGATGTGGAGACCCTGCACGCAGAGGCAGCGGTCCGACAGCTCTCTCGGGTGCGGCACCTCTTCGTCGATGTCGCCGCCGTGGGATCCGTCGAGGACCGGGTCGACGCCATCGTCGACATCAACGCTCGGCTGTACGAGTCGGTCGCACCGGTCCGCCGGGCGGCGCTGCGCGCCGCGCCGATGTCGGCCCCCTTGCGCGACCACCTGGCCCGGGTGCGCGGGTGGCTGCGCGCGGAGGTCGAGCGGGTGTTCGCTCCTGAGATCGTCGGCAGCTCCCAGCCGGGTGTGGCGGGGGCGCTCGAGCTCGCGGTGAGCTTCGAGGCATGGGACCAGCTCCGCACCGCGCAGCTGCTCAGCCCCGAGGAGGCCGCCGAGGTGGTGCGGACCACCGCCCTGGCCGTGCTCCAGGCAGCATCGCGCTAGGCAACGGCAGCAATGTGTCGGGCAGCGCCCCAGCGAGCCGATAGATAGATCAGATGACCGCGGCCGCAGTCCCGCACCCCACCGTGGGTGAACCGACGCAGCGCGTCGCCAACGCAGCCTTCGATCCCACGGACTGGGCCACCTTCTTGGCCATCGCCGGCATCTGGGGGGCGTCGTTCCTGTTCATCGCGGTCGGTCTGGAGAGCTTGCAGCCCGGCGTGGTGACGCTGCTGCGGGTCGGTCTCGGCGCGGCGACCCTCCACCTGCTCCCCGGGCGCCTTGCCCGCATCGAGCGCGAGGATCGAGCGCGCCTGGTGGCGGTCTCGATCGTGTGGGTGGGGATCCCGTTCACGTTGTTCCCGATCGCGGAGCAGCACATCAACTCCGCCGTCACCGGACTCCTCAACGGCGCAACCCCCACGTTCACAGCGCTCTTCGCCGCGCTGTTCTTCGGTCGGCGCACCACCGGTCCGCAGCTCGTCGGCGTCGGCGTCGGGTTCGTGGGGATCGTGCTCATCAGCGCGCCGAGCCTCGACGAGGGCTCGACCAAGGTGCTCGGCGTCGGGCTCGTGCTGCTCGCGACCATCTGCTACGGCGTGGCCACCAACCTCATCGGCCCGCTGCAGGTGCGCTACGGCTCGCGCACCGTCATGGCCCGGATGCTCGCGCTGGCCACGCTCTGGACGCTCCCGTTCGGGCTGGTGGGGCTACCCGCTTCAGAGGTGAGCCTGGCGCCTGTTGCCGCCGTGTCGGTGCTCGGCATCGTGGGCACGGGCCTGGCGTTCCTCCTGATGGGCAACCTCGTCGGGCGCGTCGGCGCCACCCGCGCGGCGTTCATCACGTATCTCATCCCCGTCGTGGCCTTGGGACTGGGCGTCGTGGTCCAGCACGACCACGTGGAGCTTCCCGCGGTGATCGGGGTGGCGTTCGTCGTCGTCGGCGCGATCCTCGCGAGCCGCCGCGAGGGCTGAGCCTGCGAGCTCAGTCGGTGGATCCGCTGAGCTTGATGCGCCGCAGCTGCACAGACGCGAGAAGGATCGCCACCGCCGTGATCAGGGCCAGGCGCGCGAGCGCCGCCGTTCCCTGTGGGATCCCGTCCCGGACCAGGTCGGTGGGGCCGTCGGAGAGCTCCACGAACGCGGCCCGCGCCTCCCACGACGGAGACAGCTGCGCGATGCCGTCCAGGGCGGCGCCGAGGAGCCGCTCACCGAGGAACACGAACGCCAGGGACCACACCGCAGCTCGGCGGGCCACGCACCCGATGGCGAGGAACACGGCGACGTAGGCGCTTGCACCGAAGGCGGCCGCGATCGCCACGGCGCCGGCACTCGCCTCGGCACCGGCCACCGCGGCGGCGAGCGCGAACGACGCGCTCAGGCACCCGGAGGCGACGATCGTCCCGGCCACCCATCGCCCCACGACGATCGGCCAGGTCGGCACAGGCGACAGCCACGTGAACGCAAACGCCCCCGATCGGATCTCGGCGCCCAGCACCGCGTCGCCGACCACCAGGCACGTCACCGGCATCACGAGCGCGAACAGGGCATGTGAGGCGACCTGCGCGAAGTCGTCCTCGGGCAACCCGTCGAGCGTTCGCACGAGCAGCCCGAAGAGCAACGCGGCGGCGCAGGGCAACAGGATCCCGACCCACCGCTTTCCCGGCAGACACGTGCGGAGCGTGTACCGGACGATGGCGAGGATGGGCGGTCGGGCGCGCCGGAGCGTCGCGGGGGGGATCATCGGACGAGCTCCCGGAAGAGGCTCTCCAACGAGTCGTCGAGCGGACGGACCTCGGAGATGCTGATGTCGAGCTCGCGCGCGGCGCGCGGCAACGCCACCGCCACCTCGCGAGCCCGCTTCGTCGAGATCACGATCCCGTTCTCGTCGACGGTGAGCCCGCCGACCGCATCCAGCCCGACCAGTGCAACTGCGAGACGACGGGGATCGGCGCACCGAACGAGCACCTGGCGGGGGACGTCGTCCATCGCATCACGGATGGCGTGGTGCCCGCCGGCTGCCGCGAGACGCCCGCGCACGATCACGATCACCCGCTCGGCCATCGACTCCACCTCGTGGAGCACGTGCGAGCTGACGATCACGGTGCGGCCCTCGTCCCCCAGCCGCTTGAACAGCGCGATGAGCTTGTGCCGTTGCACCGGATCGGCACCGTTGAGGGGTTCGTCGAGCACGAGCACGGCCGGGCTCTTGACCAGCGCGGCGGCCACCTTCGATCGCTGGCGCATCCCCTTGCTGAACCCGTCCATGCGCCGATCCGCGACCGGGCGCATCTCCACGGCGTCGAGCGCCCACTCGATGATTCTCCGATCGCGCACGCGGTGGAGATCGGCCACGTAGGCACAGAGCTGGCGAGGGGTCAGGCCCTTCGGCACCGCCTCGTCCTCGGGCACGAGGGCGACCTGGGCGTGCACGGACCGGTGGGATCGAGGGTCTTCGCCCACCACCAGCACGCGGCCCTGGTTGAGCGGCAGCAGGCCCGTGATGGCCCGCATGAGGGTGGTCGTGCCCGCCCCGTTGGGACCGAGCAGCCCGGTCACCCCGGCGCCGAAGGAGCAGCTGAGCTCGGAGAGGGCCACCTTCTGGCCGAACCACACCGATGCCGCGTCGATCCCGACCGTGGCGTCGGGTACGAAGGCTGGGTCGAGCTGCATGGGTGGCGGGGGCGGCGGGGGCAGTGAGCTCACCCGTCGACCTCGTTGTAGCGGCGCAGCAGGATGCCGACGCACACGACCACCACGAAGGCGAACACCACGACAGCCAAGAGGCCACCGCCGTCCACACCGGACATCGGGTGTGACGGGTCGATCTCGCCGAGGAACACGATGTCGCGCAGAACGAGGGGGAGCCCGGCGAGGTTGAGCAGGGGTGCAGCCGAGGGTTGGTCTTCGACGACGTAGTAGGTGTCGGTGCTCGCCGGGCCTGGCACGACCTGCACGACCGGCCCGCTCGGCGTCTCGAGCACGCTGGTGACCGGCGCGCTCTGCGTCCGGACCTCGCCACCTTCGGGGCCGACCAGGATCGATGACACGATCGAGGTCACGAGGAACAACCCGATGATGGTGGCACCCGCGATGATCCGCCGAGAGGTCAGCGACGACACCGCGACTCCGATGGCTGCGTAGAACAGCGCGAGCAGGGCCACGGCGGCTGGCACCTGCCAGATCACCTCCGCGTTGTCGCGGGCATAGCGAAGGGCGCCGTCGTTGCTCACCAGCATCTGCCCGACGAACAAGATGACCTGTGGGATGAACGAGAACGCGAACAGGATCGCCGCCATCGTGGCGAGCTTGGCGATGACGTAGTCGACGCCCTTGAGCGGGCGCGCGAACACCAAGGGAAGCACGCGCTGCCGCCGATCGGGGCACATGATGTCGGGCGCTGTCACCGCGACGAACACCAGCAGCGTGTTGGAGACGCCGACGTAGTCGCGATAGGTGATGAACTCGAGATCACGGGCAGGCGTGTTGCGGCTGAGGTACTTCACGCCGACGTTCACGATGGCCGGTACGACCGCCATGGTGAGGAGCACGAACGGCGCGACCTTCTGTCGCCACTCGCGTCGCATGCCGAGGGCGCGGCGGATGCTGGCCCGGAACAGGGCCGTGCGCGCAGCGCGTCGGCCACCCCGAGCGCCCTCGTAGGGGCGGTAGCCGCGGTCGTAGACGGCTCCGGTCACGATGCGGCTCCTCGCCCGGCCCGGTCGACGAAGACGTCGTCGAGCGAGGTCGATCGAGCGGTCATCCGGTTGAGCGGAAGGCCGAGGTCGGCCACCACGTCGCGCACCACGTCGACATCTCGCTCGTCGGCCACCTGCACCTCGACGAGTCCGTTGACGACCGATGCGGTGAGCGCACGCAACGCCAGCGCGGCGACCAGGGGCGCACGGTCGGGCCCGACGTCGACGGTGAGCAGGCCCGTGCGCTCGAGCAACGAGCCCGTGGAGCCCGACACCACGAGGCGCCCGCCGTCGAGCATCACGACGTGGTCGCAGACCTGTTGGACGTCGTCGAGGAGATGGGTGGCGAGCAGCACGGAGATGTCGAAGGTGCCGAGCCGGGCGACCAAGGCGAGCATCTCCTCGCGTCCCGTGGGGTCGAGGCCGGCCGTGGGCTCATCGAGCAGGACGAGCTCCGGGTCGCCGACGAGCGCCTGCGCCAGCTTCGCTCGTTGCCGCATCCCGGTGGAGAACCCTGCGATGGGACGGAAGCGGGCTTCGTCGAGGCCGACGAGGTCGAGGACGTCTGAAGCCCGCTGGCGAGCCGCTCTGGGCGGGAGCCCGCTGAGCTCGCCGAAGGTGGCGACGACATCAGCCGCCGACTGATCGAGCGGGAGGCAGTCGTGCTCTGGCATGAACCCGAGGCGACTCCGCACGGCGACGGGATCCGAGGCGACGTCGACGCCGCACACCTCCAGACTCCCCGCGGTCGGCTTGCTCAGACCGAGCATCATCCGGAACAGCGTGGTCTTCCCGGCCCCGTTGGCCCCGACGAGACCGACTCGACCGCGAGGCACCTCGATGTCGAGCGAGTCGACCGCGACGACCCCGGGATACTGCTTGGTGAGGCCCCGAGTGCGCAGCAGAGGGTCGGCGGCGCTCACCGCCGCAGTCTTGCAGCCGTGACCCCGCTGCCGTCGCCGGGGGGAGTGGACCGAAGAAATGGCGTCAGCGGCCGAGAAACCCTCTAGGCTTGTCCCAATCGAGGAAGTCAGTCGGACTTGCTTGCAGTGCAGATAGAAGGATCAATCAAGTGGCAACAGGAACCGTGAAGTTCTTCAACGCAGAAAAGGGCTTCGGCTTCATCTCGCGTGAGCAGGGTGACGACGTCTTCGTTCACTTCTCCAACATCCAGGGCTCGGGCTACAAGACTCTCGATGAGGGTCAGCAGGTCGAGTTCGATGTGGCCCCCGGCCGCAAGGGTGAGGAAGCCCAGAACGTACGGGTCATCTGACCCAAGGTTCTGCTGATCGGAGCCGCCGGCACTTGTGCCGGCGGCTCCGTCATGCTTGTGGTCAGGTCGACCCCCACGAGCATGCCCCGAGCGGGTCGACCAGGACGCTGACGGACGACCGCTGTCGGAGTCGAAAGGAGTAGCGCAATGGCCGCACAACGAACGAGCTTCGAGAAGCTCCAGCGCGACCGGGCGAAGAAGGCCAAAGCTGCCGCCAAGCGAGAGAAGCGACTCGACAAGGGTCCCGACGAGGAAGCCAGCGACGAGCTGAGCGAGCTCGCGCCGGCCGAGCCGGGCACGGAGATGTCCGCTGCCGAGCTGCTCGCCCGTGTCGAGGAGATCCACCGGCTCTTCGATGCGAAGAAGCTGAGCTTCGAGGACTTCGAAGAGCAGAAGGCCGATCTCATGGCCCGCATCTCCGTCGACTGAACACATGCGTGCTGCGGGCGTCGCTGCGCTCCTGCCTCCGCACGTGCCTCCCGGCGACCGGCAAAGCCGGCTCGCCTTCGGCTGACCTCGACCGACGGATCGGCGGCCTCTCCGCCTCTTGACTTCAAGTTGGGTTGAGATCGTACGGTCGAAGGCATGTCACCTCGACTCGATCACGCAAACCTCATCGTCCGCGACCTCGACGGGATGATCCAGTTCCTCCAGACCGCCTTCCCGGACTTCCGGGTGCGGGGCGGGGGCACGTCGCCAGGCGGCGCACGCTGGGTCCACGTCGGCACCCACGAGACCTACGTGGCCCTCAGCGAGGCCACCCACGATCCCCGCGAGCCGTGGGTTCCGTACGCTGGGTACCCCGGCGTGAACCATCTCGCCTTCGAGGTGGACGACGCTGAGGTCGTTCGGGAGCGGCTGCGCGCCGGGGGGTACCAGGACTCCACCGTCCCGAACGCCCACCCGGCTCGTCGGCGCGTGTACTTCCACGACGGGGAGGGCAACGACTGGGAGTTCGTCCAGTACCTCACCGACGACCCGAACAAACGGCACGACTACGTGCTGTCCGACGCCCCCTAGCTATCCCAGCCGCGTCAGCACGTTCCGGGTGATCCGCTCGATCTGCGGGTCTCGCCCGGCTAGGCCATGCGCCCAGTCGGTGGACCCCGACGTGACCACCGTCGCTCCCGCCTTGTTCGTGTACGCACCGAGCACCGCGTGGCCGTGGCGGATGCGCTCCATCGCCTCGGGGTCACGCGTGCCGAACACGCGTGACGCGATGTACTCCAGCTCGCTCGGCTCGCCCGGCTTGGGTGGACGGGGCGCTGTCTCGCGCGTGAAGTGCTGCGTCGGACACGTGCCGAGGATCTCGAAGGTCGACGGCGTGCCGTCCTCGCCCGTGGGGTAGGGCAGACCGTCGCGGTAGGTGAACACGCACCCGTCGCACTCGTAGCCCACGACCGTGGCGCCCGCACCGAGCACGTCGCCGTAGTCGAGCCCGGTGCCCTCGAAGATCCAGTGACCGGCGCGGTGCACCGTGTAGCCGCCGAGCCCAGCGGTGACGTTGCGGCCGATGCGGTGGTAGCCACCTCGCGTGAAGGAGACACCGGTCATGTGGTTCTCGGGGCGGCCGACGATCACATCGGACCAGAAGGTGGTCACCTCGGGCTCGCGCTCGGTGTCCATCAGCGGGTCGCTCTTGAAGAAGCCCTTGTACCCGACCATCACGTCGTGCTCGTCGCCGTCGAGGCGCACCTGCCACAACGAGGTGTTGCCGGAGAAGAACGCGGCGTTGCCGCCCCGAGCGATGAACGCCTCGACGGTGTCGCGCATGCCGCGCGACCAGTACTCGTCGTGACCGACCGACAGGTAGAGGCTCGCGCCATCCAGCACCTCGGGGTGGTCCTCGAGATCGGCGTTCGTGCACACGCCGATCTCGAAGCCCTCGCGCTCGCCCCACTCGATGAACGGGAGCTCCCAGTCGGGCCAGCCGGCCGACCCGGCGTACCCCGACAGGTGGTTGAGCTGGATGTAGCCGACATGCGCGGCGTTCTGGGGGTCGGGCGCGCCGGTCCCCGTCACACGACGGCCCTTGCCTGGCGGCTTGTACAGGTAGCCCGCTGCCATCGGCCGCTGCATGGCCACGTGGGTGCCGCCGGTGTACAGGTTCGGCCCGCCGAAGTCGTTGTAGGCGTGCCACGTGTTCGTGGTCAGCGCGAGGACGATGCGCGCGCCCGATGACGGACGCACGACGAAGAACGCGAAGTCCCGTCGGACCTTGCCGTCGACGTCGATCTCGAGGACGACCTCGTAGTAGCCCGACCGCCACGACAGGGCGACATCGAGCGCGAGCGCGACCGGCCAACCGCACCCCTTGGACGAAGCGTCCCTCGGCGTGTCGTGCTGGTCGGCTGCGACGGCATCCGAGCTGAACACGATCTCGCGCTGCGCCCCGACCCGCGCCACCTCGACGCGCACCGGACGACCACCGGACGACGACAAGTGCAGGCCGACCTGCTCGCCCGCCCGCACCGACTGCGGCCAGCAGTACCCCGTCACCACCTCACGCCCCATTCGCCCGACCCTACCTGTGTGGTGCGGTGGGGAGCGGTGCCCTGCCGGTCAGACGTGGCGGCGGTAGCGGCGGCCCACCTCGAAGAAGGTGTCGGTGATCTCTCAGGCTGCAGACCCGCACGGGCCGTCGGCTCTGAATGTTCACCCAGGGCGAGTTCGGCGGCCACCTCCGGGCCAGGAATCGGACATTTCCCCCACGTACAACTGGCCTGGGCGGGCCGCTGGGGTCTGCTTGCCGGGGCGCATGCGCCGGTTCTCACTCCAACGGAGGAACGCGCAGATGCGCAAGCTCAGCAAGACCTTGGCAGGGGTCGCACTCATGGCGGCCGCGGGGATGGTGACCGGGGTGCTCCCAACGGCGATGGCCGCGCCACAGCCCGGCTCGCCCCTGATCGCAGGTGCGTTCTGTGACGGCTCCGGTGCCCCCATCTCCGGGACCGGCGCGTCGTTCGCAGCGAACGCACACGCTCTGGCCTTCATGCCCGCCTACGCGGCCGCGTGCGGCAGCGGCGCAGGCAAGGTCGCCTACTCGGCGACCGGATCTGGCGCGGGGAAGACGGCCGCTCGCACTCACGACGCGAACTTCGCGTTCGCGGGCACTGATGAGCCCCTCGACGCGAGCGAGCTTGCCGTCGATACGGCCGACAGCGACCAGGGACGAGCGCGCGTCTCGCCGTTGCACCACATTCCGATCGCGCTCGGTGCGATCACGGTCTCCTACAACCTCGGTTCCTGCGGGATCGGGCAGACCGCGCTCAACCTCCGCTCACCACAGATCGCGAAGATCTACGAAGGCGTGATCACCCGGTGGAACGACCCGTTGCTCACGCTGGAGAACCCCGCACTGGGTGGCTGCAACAAGGGCATCAAGGTGGCCGCGCGTTCGGATGTCTCCGGTACGACCTTTGCCTTCAAGGACTACCTGGGCAAGCGCAACCCCGAGTTCAACCTCTGGAAGACGAACGACCTCAACACCGCGTGGCCCGGCCAGGACCTCGGCCTCATCACCATCCTGCGCGGCAAGGGAAACGGTGGGGTAGCGGCGGTCGTGAAGGCCACCGACGGCGCGATCGGCTACGTCGACCTGTCCACCGCTGAAGCCAACGGACTCACCTACGCGAAGACCGATGGCGCCTCGGGTGTGCTCAACTCGCCAAAGGCAGCTGCCGGCAACGCGGCCAACTGCGATCAGGCAGCCGTCGGCACCCCCACGCCTGCGTCGACGCTGTCGCCCGGGTGGGACGCCGTCTCGATCACCGACACGCCGAACCCGCTCGCGTACGCAGTGTGCACCTTCACGTACGCGCTCGTGTACAACAACCTCAAGACTGCCTTCGCCGGAGGCGTGTCTGCCGGCCAGGCCCGCACGTTGGTGGACTACCTCGGCGTGGCCCTCGACGACGCAGGTCAGAGTCGGCTGCCAGCTGCTGGGTACGCACGCCTGCCGGTCAACCTGCAGACGATCGCCAAGGCCGGACTCGCGTCGGTCGGCTACCTCTGAGGCAGCGAATGCAACAGGCGTCACGCGCCGCCGGGGCGATGCCCCGGCGGCGGTCCGTCGCCCTGCTCGGGTTGTTGAGTACCGCTGTCCTGGCGGTGCTCGCTCCCGTTGTGGCGTCGGGCATCGAACGAACAAGCGGGGGAGGCGGCCATGGCTCCGTCGGTCATCCGCTCCGACTGGTCGACGCCGATCCGGTGGCTGAGCCGGTCACGGTACCGGCGCGGGTCACCAAGGTGGCCACGGTCCCGGGGTCTGGCGGGGCACATGCGTGGGCGATCGGGTACAGCCGGTCAGTCCGGCCAGGCTGGGACCGGATCGCCGATGACGGCCAGCCCGTCTTTCTCGAGTGGACGCGGGGTGAGGGCTGGCGGGTCGATGGGCCGGCCGTGGACGACGTGGGCAACCCCGTGCTCGTCGACGTGCAGGCCTTGGCCATGCTGCCGGGTGGCGAGGGGTGGGCAGTCGGTGCGAACGGCTCGATCCTGCACCACCAGCCCGGCCGTCGCTGGCAGCTCGACCCAGCGGCGTCGGGCCTGACCACGACCACCCTCATGGACGTCGACGTGGCGTCCGATGGTGCCGGCGCCTACGGCTGGGCGGTCGGGGCAGGGCTGACCATCCTTCGGCTGGATGGCGCCACCTGGGTGCGTGACCAAGCGGCCGGTGCCATCCCGTTCCGTAATCAGGTGCCAGACCTCGGCGCCGTGACCGCCGCGAGTCGCGACAAGGCGTGGGCCCTCAACGCAAACTCGAGCTCCGTAGCCATCTACGAGCGAACGGGCGCCACCTGGAACATCCGTCCGACCGGGCGACCTGAGTTCGATGCGCCGCCAGCACCGGTGCTGGGCAGCGGCGGCACTGGCACCGTCGTCCAGCGGGCGGCACCGCGCAGCGTCGCTGCCACGGGCGACGACGTGTGGATCACCGGGATGCTCACCCTGGTGGACCCGTTGCGTCCGGTGGGCGCGGAGCGGCAGCGTCCCTTCCTGCTGCACTACGACGTGCGGGCCGATCGCTTCACCTCCTGGTGTGCGCCGCTCCGACAGCTCTCCAACGGCGGGGCCACCAGCACGGTGGGCGTGTGCGACGAGGCCTTCCCGTATGCCGTCAACGACGACCTGCCCTACGTGGGGGTCTGGTCCGGCACTCGTGGCGTGGCTGCAGGCAAGGGGTTGTACCGCTTCGACGGGACACGTTGGACGCGCCTCGCAAACGTCGCGGGCTACGCCCAATCCGCGTCGTTCGAGACGCCTGACGAGGGATGGATCGCCTCGGATGGAGTGTCCCTTCCGGGGACGGGCAGCATCCCGACGAGCAGCAACCGCACGATGGGGCACGTCACGATGGCCCCGGAACGGACATCGTTGCGTCGCTGGCCAGTGCCTGCGACGGAGACCCTGGAGGGCGTGGCTGCTGACCCAGGCTCGGAGCTGGTTGTCGCCGTCGGTCAGGCGGGCAGGATCCTTCACCTCGACCCGGCGGTGGGCTGGGACAACGCCACCTCACCGACCGGCCAACCCCTCCATGATGTGGTGTTCAGCGCCCCAGGACGGGCCACGGCGGTGGGCTCGGGTGGCGTGATCGCGAACCTTGTCGACGGGCACTGGTCGCTTGATCCCGCGTCCGGGAAGGTGACCTCCCGGGCGCTCTACGGCATCGCCGCGCTTCCGGACGGGACCCTCGCCGCGGTCGGTGCGGGCGGCACCATCCTCGAACGCAGCGCAGCCGGCCAGTGGGTGGCAGCTCGTGCGTCGGAGGCCGTCACGACGGCCGATCTCAACGACGTGGCTGCTGCCGGTTCCCGCTTCGTGGCCGTCGGACTGTCAGGACAGCTTCTCGCCAGCAGCGGCGGTTGGCACGCCGTTCCGATCGCAGCTGCGCTCTCCCGCGGGCAGGCTCAACAGGTCGGCAACCTCCTCTCGGCAGACGGGTTGCCGGACGGTCGGGTCGTGTTCGGCGGGCAAAGCGGCATCCTGGCCACGCTCGACCTCGATGATCGGGTCGACACGAGCGCGCTACCCCCGATGGAAGGATCGGTCCACACCGTCGATGCCTGGCTCGACCGCGGAGCCGTCCGGGCCGCGGTGAGCGTCGGCGACCGATCCGTCAGGTGGTCCGGTGATCTGCGGGCCGACGCCACAGGCTCGGTGCTGGTCAGCACCGGGGACCGCTGGCGCGACGTCTCGCGCGAGCGGGTCAAGTCGCCTGATGCAGGGCTCGACGCGCCGGCACTGCGAGACGCAGCCTTCGGGTTCGTCCTCGACGGCGATCGCGGCTGGGTTGTCGGCGGGTTCCCGGCGCCCGGGCGCACCGACGAGGGTCACGTTCGGTTCGACTCGACGGCATCGATCTGGAGGCTGGCACTGAGCGATGAGCCCCAACGATCGCCGGAGGAGGCGGTGGCGACGATGCCCGTGGGCCCTGGGTTCACGTTTGCCTTCCTCGCCTCGAGCGCATGCTCCGCCGGAACATGTGGGGAGGCCACCGGCACCGGGACCCGCGCGGATGTGGTGGTGACCGAGGCGCTTCGCGACATCGATCAGGTTGCGCACACCGCGCCGGTGGGCTTCGTGCTACACGGGGGCGACCTGCGCCTCGGCGGCCAACCCGACGACCTCCAGCAGTTCGGGGGCCTGCTGGATGACCTGTCGATCCCCGTGTTCGGCGCCTTGGGCGACCGGGACCTCTTCCAGGCGCTCAGCGCCCAAGGAAGCGAGGTGCTGCCGTCGAACGGCTACTACCTCGACGCGATGGCGCACCGTCCCGGTCCGTGGGGCGCCGCGCCACCTCCGCGGGGCATCCGTCCGGTGCAGCTCGCTGGCACCGCGGTCCCAGATCCGGGCAGGGCTCGGACGCACTACGCCTTCGACGCAGGTGGTCCGAGCACCGGCGGGACGGTGCGCATCGTGGTCCTCGACACGTCCCAGCTGCCGTTGGCATCGAGTCCGCAGAACCCCAACGAGGACCAGGTCGCGTGGCTCCAAGCGGTGCTTCTCGATGCACGGCGTCAGGGCATCCCTGCGGTCGTGTCGATGCATCGTCCCGCCGTCGTGCCGCTCGACAACGGCGTGGACTCGTCGCTGCTCACGGCGGTGCTGACGGCGAGCGGTGCCTCCGCGGTGCTCACCTCGCAGGAGCCGACGAACCTGATCACGGCCACGCCGGCCACCGGAGCGCCGGAGGCGGTTCCTGTCGGCGTGTTCGGCGGAGCGGGGAGCCCGCTCGACGGAGGGCTCCCGGTTGACGGTGCCTATCACTCGTGGCAGCTGATCACCGTCGACCCGAGCGTTGCTGCCCGTTCAGTCACTGGGCGGGCGCCGGTCACCATTCGCAGCATTCCCGTGCTCGAGTCGCTTGCGCTGAGCGCTCCTGGGGGACGGGCTTCGCCCGCCGGCCAGACGCTCGCCTTTCGTGGGCTCGGTCGTCTTCCCGACTCGGGCGGCAAGCACGGCGACAGCCCGTCGGCGGATCCCAACGAGGGCAAGGCGACCTATGTGCGGTTCCCGTTCGCCCCGCCCTGCACGGGGCCACTGCCTGCGAGCGACGGAACCTGCCGCTCGGCAGGCGTGGTGGTTCCTGATCATCGCTTCGTGAGCTCGAACACGAACGTAGGCCAGTTCGTGATGGAGGACCCGAGCCGTCCCGGATCTCCGTTCGTGAACCCGCAAGGCGCGCTCATCGCAGATCCGCAGAGCGGGTTGTTCTGTGCCGTGCATCCGGGAGCCACGACGGTCCGCATCGAGTCCGGCACGGTCGCGGCCCGCATGCCCGTTCGGGTCACCGCCGGTGGGGGCCCGTGCGTCGACCGCCCGATCGTCGAGCCGGGTCCGGCGGGGGTCATCGCCGACCAAGCGGCACCCGCGCCACTCGTGCCGTCGCGTCCGGCCTCGGCGCTGTCCAAGCCGATCCTCCGGGTTGCTCCGGTCCCGACCCCGCCGATCGCCATCGCGATCGCGCCCCCGCTGCCGGCGAACCCGCCTGCGCCCCCCACGGGAGGAGCGGTGCAGAAAGAAGAGGAGCGCGAGATGGCGACGGAGCAGGCCGAGGCCAGTGCTGCACGGCTGAGCGACCTCTCGCGAGGGCACAGCTCCGCCGGCGATTCCCCCGTCCCGCTCTTTGCCGTCCTGTTCGGGACGGCGCTGATCGCCGGCCTCGTAGCCGGCGGACGAGCCAACGCACAGCGCCAACCGGCACCAGTCCACGTCACCCGCAACACACCGAGGGAGCACTCATGAACACCACGGCCCGTCCCGCGATCGACGTTCAGGATGTCGTCGACCGCGTGCGCAAGCTCGGACGCAACGCACGCGATCTCGTCCCGAACGGCATGAAGCTGCCGGGGAGCCTGCTCGTCATCGTCGTCGTGCTGTTCGCGGTGTACTTCCGGATGCTCGGGTCGACCGCTCCGGTCACCACCGGACGGGAGATCCGGCTCGACCAGCTGCGCGCGCTCGTGGCCGCTGGCGAGGTGACGGAGGCAGTCGTTCACGACGAGGACGCTCGCATCGTCGTGCGAAGCGTCACCGGAGTCACGAGCTGGGTGGCCTACCCGCAGAGCGACGCGGCCACGGCTGACCTGATCGACCAGCTCACCGCCTCGGGGGCGAAGCTGGAGATCGACCAACAGCCGGGCAAGGCCCGGACCGAGTTTCTGGTCCAGTTCCTCCTGCCTCTCGTCATCCTTGCCGGCCTGTTCGGGCTGGTGTTCTTGGTGATCATGCGCGGCGGGGCCGGTGCCGGTGAGTTCGCAGCCTTCTCGAAGGTGAAGAAGCGCCGGGCAGTGGGCGCCCAGATCACGTTCGCCGATGTCGCCGCGGCCGACGAGGCGATCCTCGAGCTCCGGGAGATCGTCGAGTTCCTCCAGGACCCCACCAAGTGGCTCGCCGTGGGCGCACGAGCACCCAAGGGCGTCTTGCTGTCGGGTCCCCCAGGAACGGGAAAGACGTTGCTCGCTCGGGCGGTGGCCGGCGAGTCCGGCACGAACTTCTACTCGATGTCCGGTTCGGAGTTCGTTGAGTCGTTGGTGGGCGTCGGCGCTGGGCGGGTACGGGACCTCTTTCGCCAGGCGCGGGAGAACGCTCCTGCGATCATCTTCATCGACGAGATCGATGCCGCCGGACGCCAGCGAGGGGCGGGGATGGGTCAGGGGAACGACGAGCGCGAGCAGACGCTCAACCAGCTCCTCGTCGAGATGGACGGCTTCTCGTCCGCGGCGGGTGTGGTCGTTCTTGGTGCGACGAATCGACCGGACATCCTTGACCCCGCGCTTCTCCGACCAGGTCGCTTCGACCGACAGATCGTCGTCGACGCTCCGGATGTACGTGGTCGCGTCCAGCTCTTGGAGCTCTACACGAGGGATCGCGACCTCGATCCCGGCGTGGACCTGGAGCGCGTGGCGAAGCAGGTCCCGGGCTTCACCGGCGCCGAGATCGCCAACCTGGTGAACGAGGGCGCCCTCCTCGCCGTTCGAGATGCGCGAAGCGCCATCACCAACACCGATCTGGAGCAGGCCGTCGATCGCGTGTTGGCGGGTCCCGAACGACGATCGCATGTCCTGTCCGTCGAGGAGAAGCGAATCGTGGCGGTGCACGAGGTCGGTCATGCCGTGGTGGCTGCCGCGGTCGGCATGGACGCGGGTGTCCAGAAGCTCTCGATCGTCGCCCGTGGCCGCACCTTGGGACATGTCACGACGTACCAGATGTCCGATCGGCTGGTCTTGAAGCGCAGCGACCTTCGTCGTCGGTTGGTCACCTACATGGGCGGGATCGCGGCCGAGCAGCTCGAGCTCGGCGAGACCACGAGCGCGGGTGAGAGCGATCTGCGGGAGGCGACGAACCTCGCCCGCTCGATGGTTGCCACCCTCGGCATGAACGAGGCCATCGGTCGTTACGCGGTGATGCAGCAGCAAGGCCAGGTCTTCCTTGGGCGGGATCTGGCCAAGGCACAGGATGTGTCCCCAGCCACGCTGGAGGTCGTCGATCGGGAGCTGAAGGCCCTCCTCGATGAGGCCGAGCGCGATGCGGTGCGCATCCTCAACGGACACAGCGATCTGGTCGCGCGGCTGGTTCCCCTCCTCATCGAGGCGGAGACGCTGTCCGGGCCCACGTTGGACGCGGCCTTGGCGGGCGTGACGCCCCTCGACGTCAACCTGGCTGCATCCCCCGCCACCAATGGCCATGCGGCTGCTCCCAAGCGTCGGCCTCGCACGGCCCTACCACCCGTGCGCTGAGCATCCCGCTGCGTGGGCGCCGACTGGGTCAGACGTTGCGGCGGTACCGGCCCCCGACCTCGAAGAGGGTGTCGGTGATCTCCCCCAGGCTGCAGACCCGAACGGCGTCCATGAGCACCTCGAACAGGTTGTCGCCGGCGAGCGCAGCGTCGCGCAGGCGTGCCAGCATGGCGGGCCGCTCGTCGGCGTGACGAGCCTGGAAGGAGCGCAGGCGGTCGATCTGGCTGCGCTTCTCCTCGTCGGTGCTGCGGGCGAGCTCCACCTCGTGCGGCGCCTCGGCCTCGTCGGGGGTGCGGGCCAGGAACGTGTTCACCCCGACGAGCGGGAGCGACCCGTCGTGCTTGCGCTGCTCGTAGAGCATCGACTCGTCCTGGATGCGTCCGCGCTGGTAGCCGGTCTCCATCGCGCCGAGCACGCCGCCTCGCTCCGAGATGCGCTCGAGCTCGGCGAGGACGGCTTCCTCGACGAGGTCGGTGAGGTGCTCGATCACGAAGCTCCCCTGGTTGGGGTTCTCGTTCATCGAGAGCCCCCACTCCTTGGTGATCACCATCTGGATCGCGAGCGCCCGACGCACCGACTCCGCCGTGGGGGTGGTGACGGCCTCGTCGTAGGCGTTGGTGTGGAGGCTGTTCGCGTTGTCGTAGAGGGCGATGAGCGCCTGCAGCGTCGTGCGGATGTCGTTGAAGGCCATCTCTTGCGCGTGGAGCGATCGGCCGGAGGTCTGCACGTGGTACTTCAGCTTCTGGCTGGCCTCGCTGGCGCCGTAGCGGTCTCGCATCGCGATCGCCCAGATCCGCCGGGCGACCCGACCGAGCACGGCGTACTCCGGGTCCATGCCGTTCGAGAAGAAGAACGACAGGTTGGGCGCGAAGTCGTCGATGTCGAGCCCCCGGGCGAGGTAGCTCTCGACGTAGGTGAAGCCGTTGGAGAGCGTGAACGCGAGCTGGCTGAGCGGGTTCGCGCCGGCTTCGGCGATGTGGTAGCCGCTGATCGACACCGAGTAGAAGCTTCGCACCTGGTGCGCCACGAAGTACTCCTGGATGTCGGCCATCACGCCCAGCGAGAACTCGGTGGAGAAGATGCAGGTGTTCTGCCCCTGGTCTTCCTTGAGGATGTCGGCCTGCACCGTGCCGCGCACCGTGCGCAGCGTGGTGGCCCGCACCTCGGCCGCCTCCCCCGGCGTTGGTGGGCGTCCTTCCCGTTCGGCGAAGGCCTCGAGCTGCTGATCGATGGCCGTGTTGAGGAACATGGCGAGGATCGTCGGCGCGGGACCGTTGATCGTCATCGACACCGACGTGGCCGGATCGCAGAGATCAAACCCCGAGTAGAGGACCTTCATGTCATCGAGGGTGGCGATCGACACGCCGGAGTTGCCGACCTTGCCGTAGATGTCGGGCCGCTCGTCGGGGTTGAACCCGTACAGCGTCACGGAGTCGAAGGCCGTGGACAGGCGGGTGGCGGGCTGGCCCTCGGAGAGCAGGTGGAAGCGACGGTTGGTGCGGAAGGCGTCGCCCTCGCCCGCGAACATGCGGGCCGGGTCCTCGCCCTCCCGCTTGAACGGGAACACGCCCGCGGTGAACGGGAACCTCCCGGGCAGGTTCTCCGAGCGGAGGAAGCGCACGAGCTCACCGTGATCGATGAAGCGGGGGAGGGCGACCCGCGGCACGAGGCTCCCCGACAGGGACGGCCGCTGGAGCACGGCACCCGAGGGATGGACCTCGGCGCCGTAGGCCTCGACGGTGTCCGCCCAACCGTCGAGCAGTGCCCGGGTGCGATCGCTGACGTCCGCGTCGGCGGCCGCGATCTCGCTGTCGAGCTGGGCGCCGGACTCCCCGAGCACGCCGCGAGCGGTCCGCAGGTGCTGCGCGAGTCGTGCCGCCGCCGCCTGAGCGCCGGTCTGCGCGTGGTACGCCCGAACGGTCTCGGCGATCTCGGCGAGGTAGCGGGCCCGCGCGGCCGGGACGATCGTGGCCACCTTGGTGCTCGCCTTGCCCGTCACCGCGGGCAGGGTGCCCTCGCTGCTCGACAGCCCGTGCTCGGCGAGCGCGCCGCGGAGGTGCTGGTAGAGGGCGGTCACGCCGTCGTCGTTGAAGCGGGCCGCGATCGTGCCGAAGACGGGCAGCGACTCGGGGTCGGCGTGGAAGAGCTCACGGTTGCGGGCCAGCTGTCGACGCACGTCTCTCAGCGCGTCCTCGGCACCGCGCCGCTCGAACTTGTTGATCGCTACAGCGTCGGCGAAGTCGAGCATGTCGATCTTCTCGAGCTGGCTGGCGGCGCCGAACTCTGGGGTCATGACGTAGAGGGGAACGTCGACGTGGCGCACGATCCCGGCGTCGCCTTGTCCGATACCGGGTGTCTCGACGATGACGAGGTCGTACCCCGCCGCCTTGCAGGCACCGATGATGTCGTCGATTGCATCGGGCAGCTCGGCGGCGCCACGGGTGGCCAGCGACCGGAACAGCACCTGCGGCGGGTCGATGGCGTTCATCCGGATGCGGTCGCCCAGGAGCGCCCCCCCGCCTCGGCGGCGGGTGGGGTCGTAGGCGAGGATGGCGATGCGGAGCTTGTCCTCCTGGTCGAGGCGGAACCGGCGCACCAGCTCGTCGTTGAGCGACGACTTCCCCGAGCCCCCGGTGCCCGTGATCCCGAGGACCGGCACCGTCGCCGCGCTCGCGGCCGCTCGCATCTGCTGCAGGTGGTCGGCTCCGAGACGACCGAGCTCCAGCGCCGTGATGGCGCGGGCCAGTGCGCGGGGGTCGCCCTCGAGCAGTCCGGTGAGGTCGTCGATCGGTGTGCTGATCGGATCGACATCGCAGGCCTCGACGATCGTGTTGATCATCAGCGCAAGCCCGAGGCGCTGCCCGTCGTCCGGGGAGAAGATCTTCGTGACGCCGTACGCCTCGAGCTCGGCCACCTCGCTGGGGACGATCACGCCGCCGCCGCCCCCGAAGACCTTCACGTGACCGAACCCCTCCTCACGGAGCCGGTCGACCAGGTAGCGGAAGTACTCGATGTGGCCACCCTGGTACGACGACACCGCCACGCCCTGCACGTCCTCGTGCATGACGGCGGTGATCACCTCGTCGACGGACCGGTTGTGGCCCAGGTGGATCACCTCACAGCCCTGGGCCTGGAGGATGCGTCGCATGATGTTGATGGCGGCGTCGTGCCCGTCGAACAGGCTCGCCGCCGTGACGATCCGCACCGGGTGGCGTGGCACGTGCAGTGCGGGTTCGTCCATCACGTTCTCAGGATACGGTGCCCACGATGTCCGAGATCCTCGAAGTCGACCTCCTTCGCTACGAGCAGGGCGACGCCACCGCTCGCCGCGCGGTGGTGGACGGCGTTCGGCGCAGCCTCGAGACAGGGTTCGTGTACACGAGCCACGACCTTCCCGAAGAGGTCATCGACGAGGCCTACGACAAGCTCGCGCAGTTCTTCTCGATGGACCAGGCGACCAAGGAGCGCTTCGTCGCCCCCGGCTCCAACGGGCAGACGGGCTACACCGGGCTCCTCGTGGAGACGGCGGCCTCGGCCGACGTGCCCGACTGGAAGGAGATGCTCAACTGGAGCGACGAGCCCCCCGCGGGTCACCCGCTTCGCCGCAAGTACCCGCACCGGTACATGGACCAGGTGCTGCCCGAGGCGGCTGTGCCAGGGATCACCGAGGTGCTCATGCTCTTCCACGAGCGCATCTACGACCTGCAACGCCGCTTCCTCCGCCTCATCGCGGTTGGCCTCGGGGCACATGAAGACCTCTTCGAGTCGATGCTCCCCCACGGCTCGACCCTCACCCGAGCGATCCGCTACCCCCCGATGCCCGACGCGCCAGCCGACACGGCGCACGTCTGGGCCGGCGAGCACGCCGACATCAACTTGATCACCGCGCTGCCCCGGGCCACGGCTCCAGGTCTGCAGGTCAAGACCGATGAGGGCTGGGTGGATGCTGTCGCGCCCGAGGGCAAGGTGATCATCAACACCGGGATGATGCTCGAGGTCCTGTCCAACGGCGTGATCCCGCCGGGCATCCACCGCGTCGTGGCCGACCCCACCTACACCGGCGAGCGCTACAGCGTCGTCCAGTTCTGCCACCCCACGCCGTGGACGATCCTGGCGCCGCTGCCATCGTGCTGCACCCCTGAGACCCCGCAGCGCTACGGCGCCATCGAAGCGGGCGACAAGCTCGACGAGGTGCTCTACCAGATCAACCTCGTCGAGGACGCCCGCCGCGTGGTCGACTGACCGGATCCTCCGGCTTGTGTGCCTTTGAGAGGTCCCCCGGGCAGATCGGGACGTTGGACCCTGTCCGAAGTCGTCGCGCTCGGTTGGAATGGAAGCAGGTCCGAGAGGGAGGTCGCGGCGATGAAGGTGGCTGAGCTGATGCACACCCCGGCGGTTACCTGCCGGCCGGAGGACACGGTGGGTGCCGTTGCTCGAACGATGGACGAGCGTGAGGTGGGGAGCGTGGTGGTGGTCGACCGCGTCGGCGAGGTGGCCGGCATCGTCACCGACCGGGACATCGCCCTGCGCTGCATCGGTCACGGCCGTTCCGCGGACATCCCCGTGCAAGAGGTCATGACTCGAGATGTTGCGACGGTCGATCCCCACGCCGACGTCGAGGCAGCGGCAAAGACGATGCTCGAGCGCAGCGTGCGGCGTCTCCCCGTGGTCGACGAGTTCGGGTCGGCTCACGGCATGGTGGCCTTGGATGACCTCGTTCGGATGGCCGGCCGGCAGGTCGAGGAGCTCGGCGACCTCCTGCGCGACCAGTCGCCTGGACTCCACTTCGAGCTCTGAACCGGTTCACATGGCGGGCGGAGCGCGCGAGCTCATCGTGCTCGGTGCTCGCCGCCGAGTCGTTCCACATGACAGCCCGACAATCGACGCAGCACGACGACGTTGTCGCCGCTCAGGATCTCGTGCGGATCGACGTGCGCACCGCGGAGCGCTGACCGGCTACTCCAGCAACCGGTAGGTGGGGTTCAGGATGGCCAGCCGGGCCTTGTGGATCCCAACGCGACCCTCGACCTGTACCCGCGTGCCGACGCTGACACCCGCCAATGCGCGGCGGCCGAGGAACACCGCGGAGATGGCGCCAGTGCTGTCCGCGATGATGAGCTCCAGCGTGGGTGCATCGTGCTGGGGGGCCACCCGGATCGAGCGCACGCGTCCGGCGATCGTCACCTGTTGGCGCCATCGAGCGTCGCCGATGTGGGAACAGCCAGGCACGGAGATCACCTGCTCGGCGTCGACCACGACGGGCACCGGCAACGGCACATCGGGCGCTCGCCCCTCGCCCGATGCCGTCCGTCCCGCCCGGGTGCGCGTGAGGGCCGATAGGGGAACCATCGGCGTGTCGATCGAGTCGAGGTGGAAGGGCACGGAGGTCACGTTGGCGTGCGGGAGGCGTGACACCTCGTGGAGGATGGCGTCCGCCGTGCGGTCGTGCAGCACCCGGTGCCACAGCCCGCGGTACTTGCGGTCGGGGAGGAGCACGCTCACTTCGGTCTCCCCGTCGGCCAGCTCGCGTGCGACGCACTCGACCGCGGCGCGGAGCAGACGGCGATCGGGGCAGTCCACGATCTCGAGCGGCACGCGCTGCAGTCCCGTGCGGCTCCACTCCTCGGCCAGCTCGTGGGCAACCGCGACGTCGAGCGCGAAGTGCACGACGCGCATCTCGTCGGGCGTGAGCGTGCGGGCGTACTGGACGGCGCGGGCCGAGGCCATGTCGAGGCGGTCGACGAACACGAGCACCACGTGGCGCCGGAGGATGGGTGCCGTAGCGGCGGCGGGCACGTCGTGCTCGAGGAGCTTTGCTTCATGGGCGTACTGCCGGTTCAGGCGGAGCAGGATCACCACGAAGACGGGCATGGCCACGACCATCACCCACGCGCCCTCCTCGAACTTGGTCGTGGCGACGATCAGCACGACGCCCGCCGAGATGAGCGCGCCGATGCCGTTGACGAAGAAGCTCCAGCGCCAACCCGGCTCCTTGAGGCGGACGTGGTGCCTCGTCATGCCGGCCTGCGAGAGCGTGAAGCCGACGAAGACACCGATGGCGTAGAGCGGGATCAGCCGCGTCACCTCGGCGTTGGTGGCGACGACGAGGATCGCCGCGGTGCCTGCCAGGGCAAAGATGCCGTTCGAGAAGACGAGGCGGTGACCTCGGCGCGTGAGCTGACGAGGCAGGAAGCTGTCGCCGGCCTGGAAGCTGGCGAGGCGTGGGAAGTCGGCGAATCCCGTGTTGGCCGCCAGCACCAAGATGAGCATGGTGGCCGCCTGCAGCGAGTAGCTGAGCCCGTTGCCCACCGTTCCGCCGCCGTAGATCGACTCTCCGATCTGCGCGAGGACGGTGGGCGTGCCGTCCTCGAACGGGATCACCTTCACGCGGCTGGCCAGCAGTGACAGGCCGAGGAACATGACGCCGAGTCCGGAGCCCATCAGCACGAGGGTCTGGCGGGCGTTCTTCCAAGCGGGCTCCCGAAACGCGGGCACCCCGTTGGAGATCGCCTCCACACCGGTCACCGCTGCACCGCCTGACGCGAAGGCCTTTGCGATCAGGAAGGCGGTTGCACCGAGGTAGAGGCCGGCGTCCTTGGAGGCGTGGCCCACCTCGATCGTGCCGGCACGCTCGCCGATCACGGACAGGTCGCCGCCGAGGTACTTCACGAACCCGATGACGAGCAGTACGCCCATGTTGAGCATGAAGAAGTAGGTCGGTACCGCGAAGAGCCGACCCGACTCCTTCACCCCGCGCAGGTTGCCGTACATCACCAGGACGATGAAGAAGACGGAGATCGGGACGCGGTAGGGCCCGAGCGCGCTGAACGCGGAGATCAGCGCGGCGGTGCCCGCCGACACGGACACGGCGACGGTGAGGATGTACCCCACCAGCAGGGACGCCCCAGCTACCTGCGCGGGCACGATGCCGAAGTTGTCGCGCGTGACGAGGTAGGCGCCTCCCGCCGACGGGTACGCCTTGATCGTCTGTCGGTAGGAGGCGATGAGCAGGGCGAGCATCACGAGCAGCGCGCCGGTGAGGGGAACGACCAGCGAGAAGGCCAGCACGCCGATCACGGGGATCAGGACGTGGAGGATCTCCTCGGTGGCGTAGGCACTCGACGAGAGGTTGTCGGAGGCGAAGACCGCGAGGGCGGTGGGCTTGCCAAGGCGCTGGTGGTCGAGCTCGTCGCTGTGGAGTGGCTGGCCGAGGAGGCGGCGCTTCAGGCGGTAGAGCGGGCGGTCGGGCGGGAGCGGGATCGAGGCGGCCGACGGGGCGGGCGACGGAGGGATGATCTCGGGGAGATCGCCGAAGGTCACCCCGGTGCTGGGCTGCAGGTCGGCCATCAGGGGAGCCTAGGGGGCGACGGCTGACCGCCTCAGATGAGGATGCGATACGTGGGGTTGAGGACCGCGAGCCGCGTCTTGTGGATGCCCACGGTGCCCTCGACGGACAGCTGCGTGCCGATCTCCACGCCGGCGAGGTCTCGACGGCCCAGGAAGACCACCGAGATGGCCCCGGTGTCGTCGACGAGCACGAGCTCGAGCGTGGGGGCATCGTGTAGTGGTGCCACGCGGATCGACCGGACGCGGCCGGCGATGGCCACCTGGTCTCGCCAATGCGCGTCGATGATCGCCGTGCGCCCCCCCGGGTCGATGGCCACATCACCCCATTCGGGCTCGCCGGACGCGTCGGGGCTGGGTGCCTCGAGGGGAAGGTCGACGGAGGTGAGCTGGGCGTAGCCCTCGACGGACCGGATCGCCTCAGCCTTGGTGCCGAAGTGGAAGGGCACCGTGGTGACGTTGGCGTGACTGAGGCGCGACACCTGCTCCTGGATGGCATCGCCGGTGCGGTCATGGAGGATCCGGTGCCAGATGCCGCGGTACTTGCGCTCCGGGAGGAGCACGCTGACCTCGGTCTGCTTGTCGGACAGCTCACGTGCGACGCACTCCACCGCGGCGCGGGTGAGGCGTCGGTCGGGACAGGCAACGAGCTCGAGCGGAACGCGCTGGAGACCGAGTCGCCGCCACTGCTCAGCGAGCGCCGCGCCCTGGGCATCGTCGATCACGAAGTGAACAGCGCGCATCTCGTCAGGGGTGAGGCTGCGCGCGTACTGGATCGCCCGTGCCGCCGCTGCGTCGAGCTCGTCGATGAACACGAGCACCACGTGGCGTCGCAGGATCGGCGCTGTCGCAGCGGCGGGAACCTCGTGCTCGAGCTCCTCGGACTCCCTCGTGTACTGGCGGTTGAGACGCAGGAGACCCACCACCATGATCGGCAGGAGGACGAGGATCACCCATGCACCGTCCGCGAACTTGGTCCACGCGATCACCACGGCCACGATCGCCGAGAGGGCGGCACCCGTGCCGTTGATGACGAGGCCCTTCTGCCAGCCGGCGTGCTTCAGGCGGAGGTGGTGCTTGGTCATGCCGGCCTGCGAGAGGGTGAAGCCGGTGAACACGCCGATCGCGTACAGCGGGATGAGCGCCGTCACCTGCGCTCTCGTGGCGATCACGAGCGCCATGGCGGCGACGGCCAGCACGATCACGCCGTTCGAGTAGACGAGGCGGTGTCCTCGCTTGGTCATCTGCTTGGGGAGGAACCGGTCGCCGGCCTGGAAGCTCGCGAGGCGCGGGAAGTCGGCGAAGCCGGTGTTCGCCGCCAGCACCAGGATGAGCATCGTGCCGGCCTGCAACATGTAGAAGAGCACGTGGCCGACCGTGCTCTGGCCGTACACGGCTTCGCCCACCTGTGAGATCACCGTGGGGGTGCCGTCGTGCTGCGGAAACACCTTCGTCTTGGCCGCGAGCATCGACAGGCCGAGGAACATCACGCCGAGCCCAGCGCCCATCATCACGAGCGTCTGCCGAGCGTTCTTCCACTCGGGCTTCTGGAACGCAGGAACGCCGTTCGAGATCGCCTCCACGCCGGTGACAGCCGCACCACCCGAGGCGAACGCATGGAGCATGGCGTACAGGCCGGCGCCGTAGAAGAGCCCGCTGCCCGCCTCGCCGGCCTCGATCGATCCGGGGATCGCCCCGACGACGGAAAGGTCGCTGCCCAGGTACTTCCACAAGCCCAGCCCGAGGAGCAGGGCCATGTTCACCATGAAGAAGTAGGTGGGCACCGCGAAGACCTTGCCCGACTCCTTGACGCCCCTCAGGTTGCCGTAGGCCACCACCGTGATGAAGAACAGCGCGATGAGCACGCGGTACGGCTCGAGCACGTCGAAGGCCGAGACCAGTGCAGCGGTGCCGGCCGCCGACGACACGGCCACGGTGAGGATGTAGTCGGTGAGCAGCGAGGCGCCCGCCACCTGAGCGGGGATGATGCCGAAGTTGTCGCGTGTGACGAGGTAGGCACCGCCAGCGGACGGGTACTCCTTGATCGTCTCCCGGTACGACAGGATGAGGAAGGCGAGCACCACGAGCATGGCGATCGTCTCGCCGACCACCAGGGAGAAGGCGGCGACACCCACGGCCGGGATCAGGACGTGGAGGATCTCCTCGGTGGCATACGCGCTCGACGAGAGGTTGTCGGACGCGAAGACTGCCAGCGCGGTGGGCTTGCCCAGCCGTTGGTGCTCCATCTCGTCGGAGTGCAGCGGTGGGCCGAGGATCTTGTGCTTGAGCCGGTACGCCAGGCTGTCTGGAGGGAGCGGCACCCCGGGATCGGCAGGGATGGGCTCGGGGGCTTCATAGCGCCGACCCGGGACGGGGGGGTGGTCGACCTCGATCGTCATTGCCGCGGAGCCTAGGTCCGGCATGTCCGCCAACCTCAACCGAAGCTGCCGCCCCCGACGCCAGGCCTGCGGAGCCCGATAGCGTCGATCGCCGTGCTGCTCCAGGTGATCCCCGACGACATCGCCGACGCGTGCGGAGCCGATCCGTCGTTCATCTGCCGTGAGGTGTTCGACCGCACCGAGAGCCGTCGAGCCGCGGAGCTGGCCGATGTCATCTTCGCAAAGCCGCTCTCGATCCTGGTGATCGTGGTCACGGCCGCGGTGGTGCTGTGGCTGATCCGGCGGGCCATCGAGCGCTTCGTGGCCAGCCTCTCGGGAGAGCACCCCCCGACCCGTCGCTTGCGGCGCCGGCTCGGGCGTACCGGGCTGGGTCAACGTCTTCCAGCGGGCATCCTCGCCACCGGGAGTCACTCGCTACGCACGGCGGCGCGGGCCGCCACGCTCGGCGCCATCCTCCGTTCGCTCTCAGGCTTCGTCGTCTGGACGCTCGCGGCGATCACAATCCTCGGCGAGATCGGCATCAACCTCGGTCCGCTCGTCGCCAGCGCGGGCATCGCCGGGGTGGCCGTCGGCTTCGGCGCGCAGAGCCTCGTGAAAGATTTCCTCGCCGGCCTGTTCATCCTCATCGAGGACCAGTACGGCGTCGGCGACATCGTCGACCTGGGCGACGCGACGGGAACCGTCGAGGCCGTGTCCCTGCGCTCCACGCAGCTGCGCGCAGTGAACGGCACGGTGTGGCATGTGCCGAACGGGCAGATCGTGCGGGTCGGCAACCTCAGCCACGTGACGCGCGACCCCGCGGACCGTGGTGAGGTGGTGGGCGACGAGGGCCTCGCGCCCGACGATGGCACCGCGGAGCGGCCCTGACGCGTCGCAGCCCTCAGGCCGACGCGGGGAGCGTCACCTCGACGCTCAGTGCGTCGCCTTCGACGAGGTCCATCGCATCGATCACCCCGGCGGCTCGGAGGTCGATCACGGCGGCGGCGATCGCCGCGAGGTGCTCAGGCGTGTCGGTGACCACGACGCGGGTGACGGGTGCTCGCATCGACTGCTTTGCCTCGG
This sequence comes from Microthrixaceae bacterium, assembly GCA_052386335.1. Classification (GTDB taxonomy): domain Bacteria; phylum Actinomycetota; class Acidimicrobiia; order Acidimicrobiales; family VFJN01; genus VFJN01. Next base: position 23,426 of record JBQTKH010000068.1, on the reverse strand, counting down.
ACTTGGCGCGCCGCACCTCGGTGAGGACCTGGCTCGTGGCGGCGAGCACGGTGTCGTGCCCGGTGTGGTCACCGTGCAACGGCGCACTCCTGGGCCAACCCGAGCGGTGGATGCTGCCCTCCTGCCACCACGACCACACCTCTTCGGTGACGTAGGGCATGAACGGGGCGAAGAGCTTCAGGATCGCCTCGAGGGCGAGGTGCAGGGCGGCCTTGGCCGAATCGGCGCCGGGCTCATCGCTGTAGGCCCGGTTCTTCACGAGCTCGAGGTAGTCGTCGCAGAAGGCCCAGAAGAACGACTCGGTGCGCTCGAGCGCCCGCGCGTAGTCGAACCGCTCGAAGGCGGCGGTGGCTTCGTCGACCAAGGCCGCGAGGCCGATCAGCATCGAGTGGTCGATCGGCTCGGTCACCTCGGAGCCCTCTGCCGGTGCGCCGATGCCGAGCACGAACTTCGACGCGTTGAGGAGCTTGATGGCGAGGCGGCGCCCGATCTTCATCTGTCCCTCGTCGAAGGCCATGTCCATGCCAGGTCGGCCGTTGGCCGACCAGTACCGGAGGGCGTCGGCGCCGTGCTTCTCGACAAGGGTGACCGGGTCGTCGGCGTTGCCGGCCGACTTGGACAGCTTCTTTCGATCCGGATCGACGATGAAGCCGGAGATCGCCGCGTTGGCCCACGGGAGGGAGCCGTGCTCGTAGTGACTGCGCACGACCGACGAGAAGAGCCAGGTCCGGATGATCTCGTGGGCCTGCGGCCGGAGGTCCATCGGGAAGGTGCGCTCGAACAGGTCCGGATCGTCCTCCCAGCCGCACACGATCTGCGGGGTCATCGAGGACGTGGCCCACGTGTCCATCACGTCGGGATCAGCGGCAAAGCCACCCGGCTGGTTGCGCTGGTCCTCCCTGTACCCCGGCGGCACGGCGTTCGTCGGGTCGATCGGGAGCACGTCCTCGGAGGCGAGGATCGGCGACAGCCAGTCGACGACGCCGTCGGCGTCGATGGGGTACCAGACGGGGAAGGGCACGCCGAAGAAGCGCTGCCGGGTGATGTTCCAGTCGCCCATGAGGCCGTTCACCCAGTTGTCGAAGCGCACCCGCATGAACTCGGGCCACCAGTGCAGCTCCTGGCCGCGCGCCAGCATCTCGCCCTTGTCGGGGTAGCGGATGAACCACTGCTGGGACGTCACGATCTCGAGGGGGCGGGTGCCGTTCTCCCAGAACTTCACGGCGTGCGTGATCGGACGGATCTCGCCATCGATGAGGTCGGCATCGGTGAGCAGCTCGACGATGCGCTTCTGCGCCTGCTTGACGGTCTTGCCGGCCAGCTCGTCGTAGGCGGCCTGCGCGGCGGCCGGATCGGTGGTCTCCCAGCCGGGTTCGCCCCAAGTGACCGGTCGGAGCCGGCCGTCGCGCTGCACGATCGCGCGAACGGGGAGCGACAGCTCGCGCCACCAGGTGACGTCGGTGGTGTCACCGAAGGTGCAGATCATCGCGACGCCGGTGCCCTTCTCCGGGTCGGCGAGCTCATGCGCGACGATCGGCACCGAGACGCCGAAGAGGGGGGTGATGGCGTGCTGGTCGAACAGCGGCTGGAACCGCTCGTCGTCGGGGTGGGCGACGACGGCGACGCAAGCGGGCAGCAGCACGGGGCGGGTGGTGTCGATGAGCAGCGGCGAGCCGTCAGGGCCGGTGAAGACGAGCTTGTGGTACGCGCCGGGGAGCTCACGGTCGGCGAGCTCGGCCTGGGCGACCGACGTCTTCATGTCGACGTCCCAGAGCGTCGGCGACTCGCTGCGGTACGCGAGGTCGCGCGCTGCGAGGCGCAAGAAGCCGCGCTGTGAGGTGCGCACGGCCTTCGGGCCGATGGTCGTGTAGGTGTGGTCCCAATCGACCGACAGGCCCATCGTGGCCCACAGGTCGTGGTAGGCGGCCTCGAGCTCGGGCACGACGGCCTCGCACAGCTCGATGAAGTTCGGGCGACTCACGGGGATGGGCCGGGCCTTGGGATCGACCGTCTCGGGGCGCACGAAGTCGGGGTCGTAGGGGAGGGTCGGGTCGACGATCGTGCCCGTGAGGAGCTGCACGCGGCGCTCCACGTTGAGGCCGTTGTCGTCCCAGCCCATCGGATAGAAGACCTCCTTGCCGCGCATGCGCTGGTAGCGCGCGATGAGGTCGGTGTGGGTGTAGCTGAACACGTGCCCGGGGTGCAGCGAGCCGCTCACCGTTGGTGGTGGCGTGTCGATCGAGAACACCTCGGCCCGGGTCTTCGTTCGATCGAAGCGGTAGGTGCCGTCCGCCTCCCAGCGGGCGCGCCACTTGGCCTCCAGCCCGTCGATCGTCGGCTTCTCGGGGAGCTGCGTCACAGGGGCGCAGGGTACTTTGCGGACCTCGTCGCTCCCGAACCGCATACCGTGGGCAACGCCGACCGCATGGGGGACCTGATGGACCAGACGACACCCGCGAGACCTGCCGCTCCGCAGCTCGTGCCGCCCGAGGAGTGGGCCGACCCGCACCCGCACTACCACCGGATGCGCACGGCCACGCCGATCCTCGAGGTGCCCGAGTGGGACGAGTTCGTGTTCACGCGCTGGGCCGACTGCGAGCGCATCCTGCGTGACCCCACGATGAGCTCGGATCCGGCGCGCCGTCGCATGGAGGTGCCGTTCATGGACTTCGGGGGCATGGAGCGCCCGAGCTCGATGCTGATGATGGACCCGCCCGACCACACGCGCCTGCGCAAGCTCGTCAGCAAGGCCTTCACGCCGCGTACCGTCGAGCAGCTCCGCCCGCACGTCGCCGACCTCGTGGGCGGCATGCTCGACGAAGTCGACCCGTCCGGGTTCGACCTGATCTCGGGCCTCGGCTTCCCGCTTCCGGTCACCGTGATCTGCGAGATGCTCGGCGTCCCAGCCGAGGATCGTCACCTCTTCGGCCCCTGGAGCTCCGATGCCTCACGGATGCTCGACGGCGACCTCGACGACGCCACGATCCAGCGCGGGATCCTCGCCTTCATGCAGCTCGTCAACTACCTCAACGGCATCTTCGAGGAGCGCCGCGCTGCGCCGCGCGACGACCTGCTCTCGGCGCTGCTCGCCGCCGAGGAGGAGGGCGACCGCCTCTCCGAGGAGGAGCTGCGGTCCACGGTGGTGCTTCTCTTCGTGGCCGGCCACGAGACCACGATGAACCTGATCGGCAACGGGACGGTGGCGATGCTCCGCCAGCGTGACCAGTGGGAGCGGCTCGTGGCCGATCCGTCGCTCGCGCCAGGCGCGGTGGAGGAGTGCCTGCGCTTCGACGGCCCGGTGCACCTCACGGGCCGAACGGCCACGGTGCCGTCGGTGGTCGACGGCGTGGAGATCGAACCCGGACAGGGACTGGTGACCCTGCTGGCGGCGGCCAACCGAGATCCGGCTCGGTTCCCCAACCCCGACAAGCTCGACATCACGCGGCCCGACAACCAGCACCTCACGTTCAGCCACGGCATCCACTACTGCCTCGGCGCGGCCCTCGCGCGCCTCGAGGGCCAAGAGGTCTTCAAGGCGATGGCCCAGCGCTTCCCCACCCTCGAGCTCACCGAGGAGCCCGTGCACCGGGACCACTTCGTGCTCCGCGGCTACCAAGCCGTGCACGTCGCCGCCCGCTGAGCCCGCGACCGGCCCGTCGCGCTTCGGTCGACCAGATCGCACCACCGCCTCACGGTGAGAGCGATCGCGAGCAGTCGATCTCGTGACGACCACGAGGGACCTCGTGTCGTCAGCCTGCTCGGCCCGCACGAGGATGCGTCTGCGTCGAACTCCGGATGAACGCGATCGTCGGGCGACCGAACCAGCAACTGCGACAAGTCGGTTGCGGAAGGGTCCGGACGCGCCGTAGCGGCCCGAGGGGGTCGGGCGGTGTGCCACGGGGTGGGGTCATCTGGGTGGGTCGGTGCCGGTGGCGCGCAGGTCGGCGCCGGTGGCGTGCAGGTCGGTGTTGGTGGCGGTTTGGGCGCGGCGGCGAACCGTGGGATCGAGGGGGCGTGGTCTCGAGGCGAGGGTGCGGCCGTGGGGGCTGGTGAAGGTGATCTCGGTGTCGGGGTTGCCCTCGATGGTCCAGCCGCCTTCGTGGACGAGGTGGTGGTGTTCCCAACAGAGCCCCGCGAGGTTCCACGAGTCGGTGGCCCCGCCTCGGATCCAGTGCTGGATGTGGTGGAGGTGGCGGATCGGCCGGTTGCACCCGGGGAACCGGCAGGTGTTGCTGTCTCGGTGGAGGAGTTGTCGGCGGAGCCAGCGGGGTGGGGTGCGTCCGGCGCGTCCGATGCCGGTGCAGGTGCCGTCGGGCCCGTTGATGCTGTAGTCGATCTCGCAGTCGCAGAGCAGGCGGCGCACGGTGTCGGCGGGGATGGGGATGCCCTGGATCGACCCGTTGCCCATGGTGGTGCCGTCGACCGTGTCGGCGTTCACGTGGACCACGACGACGGTGGGGTCGGGGCCGGGTTTGTCGTGCAGGTCTTGGCGGGCCAGGTCGACCAGTGCGTCGGCGTAGCGGGCTTCGGGGGCGCCCCACAGGCCGGTGACCGGGTCCTTGCCGATGCGTTGGGATCGTTGTTCGAGCGCTGCGTTCACCAGAGCGCCGTTCTCCGCGGGGAGGAACCCCCGGTAGTGGAACCCGCCGTTGTCGGCGTCTTTGCGCCAGGTGAGCATCTGTTGGTCTTTGGCCCGGGTGGCGTCGCGGCGGGTGCGGGCGCGGGCGAACTTGGCGATCTCTTCGATCTGGGCGGCGGTGTGGCCGGGCAGGTTCTGGGCGGCGGTTTCGTCGTGGTCGGGGGTGACGAAGATGGTGGCGTGGCGGATCTGGTCCCAGGAGAGCATCCCGGCCGAGAACGCGTCGCGCAGGTGCGGGAGCGCGTCGAGGGCGGCGCCGACTCGGACCCATTCTTTGGCGGTGGTGTGGGAGACATGCAGCATGGCGACGAGCCAGGCGGTCATGGAGGTGGCGCCGTCGGTCTTCCAGTCGCGTTGGCGGTCGGCTGCGGTGATGACGTCGAGCATCTCGGCGGTGGCGGCGACCACGAGCGCGCCGAGCTGTTCGATGGCGTCGGAGCGTTCGCCGTGGGTGCGCGCTTCGAGCGCTCCGACGCGCTGGGAGGACACCGGGGGATCGGCGGGGTCGACCATGGGGGTTCCTCCTTCCGGACGCGCTCGACAGCTCGGATGGGAGCCGGAGCTCCGAAAGGGGAAGACCACAGACTAGCGAACTGACGTTCGACATGTCAAGTCGAATCGCACGACTTCCTTGGTGTCAGAGCCCCTCTGTGGCCGCCTGCCGCCTCCAAGGTGCGAACTCCGGCCGCAGTGCCTCGCCCAAGAAGACGCCATAGATCGCCGGCCTGGCGCTGCCGCGGGCGGCTGGCGGCAACCGCTCTGGCCACTGATCGGTGCACGCCCGACAGGTCGATGTCACTTGGCAGGCGTCCTCACGCTCGAAGCTCAAATCCAGATCCTCAGCCGTAGACTCGGCTTCGATGAGGGAGGGACCAATGCCCGCTGAGCCGCTCATCGCTGCAGAGGCCGCACGCCGGTTGGACCTGCGCACCAAGGAGCTGCTGCGTCTCGTCTACGAGCGCAAGATCCGCTACGTCATGGTCAACGGGATCGCCCACATCCCCGAAGACGCCCTCGACGAGTACCGACGCCAAGCCGCGTCCTGAAGCCCTGGCAGACCGTCGACGCGCCCAACGGCGCGCTCCAGATAGCGGGCGCGCCGCCGCGGCCTATCGGCAGTGATGCCGGTGATCCGGTGACGCCGAGACGCCGTGGGTATGTGCGGCCCGCACCGTCGCCCGCGATCGCGGATGACCTCCGCCTAGGCGCGACTAGGTGCTCGATCCAAGACGGTTGCCGAGATCGGCGACGGTCCTGAGGGTGGCGAAGACTTCAGGCCACTTGGGCTGCTCCAGCAGCCCGTAGTTGCGGTGCACAAGGACCATGTCGTGCTCAGGCACGACGAACAAGGCGTGTCCTTGGCCTCCGATGGCCCCGTAGAACTCGCGGCCGCCGAGGTCGTCGGGACGACCGATCCACCACATGTATCCGTATGCATCGGCGATCGCCTCGTAGCCTCCCGTTGCCTGTGACCGCGACCGTGTCGATTCGTCGACCCACTCTTCGGGCACGAGCTGCGCTCGATCCCAGCGGCCGCGCCGCAGGAAGAGCAGTCCGACCCGAGCCAGATCGCGGGCGGAGATGCGGAAGTCGTAGGCAGCATGAAGCGACGCGGGTTCCAGCGCGTACTCACACTGGACGGGGTCGTAGTCCTGCATCTTGAGCGGGTCTCCCAGCCACGCCCCAAGAGCATCGAACGGCCGCATGCCAGACACGCGCTCCAGGACGGTGCCAAGCGCGTTGAAGTCCCAGTTGTTGTAGGCCCACCGCTCGCCTGGTCGGTGGCTGTGGCGGAGCGGGAGATGCGGGTTCGGGTTCTCCTGATAGGCCGCCGGGTGATAGACGCCGGACCTCGCCATCAGCAGGTCGCGAACAGTGGCAGTCTTCTCCAGCTCACTCAGCGGTTCGACATCATCGAGGCCGAGATCGCCGATCGTCGTGTCGAGCCGGAGTAGCCCGCGATCGACTGCGATACCGATCAATGCGCTCATCAGGCTCTTGCGGACCGATTGGCAGCGGACAGGTAGATCGCAACCGCCGATGTCGGCGAACGCGAGCCCGCCAACGGAGGCATGGATGGCAAGGGAGCTCTGTTTCGCCATCCGATGACGAAGGTTCACCAACTCAGCGTCCAGCGTGTGCGCAGCAGGATGCGCGTCCCAAGACTCGCCGGGCGTCACCAACTCAATGGACCCGCTCTAGCGCGCGTCGACGTCCCCGAATCGCCGCGTGCTCACGGCTCAACTCGGTCGACTCGAGATGAGCCACGGAGCCGAACCCCAACACCACCCCATCGCCAACCGCCACCAACTCGGGCTTCCGACGCATGCGTGGGAGCGTAGGCTCTGCGACATCACCGCGACGGCGCCCACGGCTACCGCACAGATCAGCCACCCCATAGGCCATGCAAGGATCCCCGCGCGCCCCCCCCAACGATCGGCGCGTCGCGGGGCTCTGTTGGCGAACCTCGTCGCGTTCCCGGCTTGGAACCATGCAACGGGACAGACTTCGTCCCATGAACGATGAGGAGGGGCCTGCGCTCGACGCATGGGACGCGTGGACGCCGTGGGAGGCGGCGAAGCGCTTCGCGCACGTCGACGTGCCGTGGTGCATCGTCGCCGGGTGGTCGATCGACCTGTTCATCGGTGAGCAGACCCGCGAGCACGGGGACCTCGAGGTCGAGTTCCTCAGCCGCGACTTCGAGGTGGCCCGTACCGCACTCTCCGGCTTCGGCCTCTTCACTGCCGGTAGCGGCAAGGTCCGGGCGCTCCAACACGACGAGGCGCCGCCATCGGAGAACCATCAGGTTTGGGTGCTTGACGTCGAGGCCCAGCGGTGGCGCATGGATGTGATGCTCGAGCCTGGCGATGCCGATACCTGGATCTTCCGCCGGGATGAGTCGATCACGGCCCCCCGCTCGTTCATGGTCGAGCGTGACGTCCGCGGCGTGCCCTACCTCGCGCCGCATGGGTCGCTGCTGTACAAGGCGAAGGCCGCGCGCGAGAAGGACGAAGCCGATCTGAAGACCTGCCTTCCACGCATGAGCGCCGACGCGAGAGCATGGCTGCGGCGCGCGCTCGAACACGCGCATCCCGATCACCCCTGGATCGCCCGCCTGACGTGATGGCGAGCAGCCGTCGGTTCGGGACCCGGACGACGTCGGTCGAGGTGTCGGCGTGGATGCGTCCCTTGGATTCCCGAGCCCGCCGCGCTCAGAACGCGCTGGATCCTCCGGCGTCGGGCCGCGCCGAAGAAGCGCATGCCGCCGCGTAGTCGGGGGATGCTCGATGTGGTGATTCGGAGGCAGTCGGTGGCGACGAGCTACGACAGCGAACGCGCTGTCGGGGACCGTTCGGGACCGGTGGACCAGTGGGGTGAGACACTTTGGGGATGGGTGACATCTCAGTTTCGCGACTCGATGTGAACGAGGTCGACTGGCTCGAAGGCGAGTTCAACGCACGCTGGCCCTGGCCTCGGAAGTCCGGCTTCGTCGCCGCGCTGATCGACTCGTGCGCACACTTCGTTGCCCGCGACGGCAGCGGGCGCTACCTCGGGCACTGCCATGTCCGGCAAGCCCACCACGCACCGTTCGTTGAGCGAGGCATTCCTGAGATCGCCGACCTCAACGTGATGCCTGACAGCCGCCGTCGAGGTGCGGCGACTGCGATGCTCGATGCTGCGGAGCTTCACGTCGCTTCGACGAGCACCGAAGTCGGCATCGGGGTCGGCATATACGACGACTACGGACCCGCGCAGCGCCTGTACACCAATCGCGGCTACGTCCTCGATGGAACCGGCGTCTGGACTGGAACCACTCCGGTCCGGGGCGGAGATGTCGTGACCGCTGATGACGACCTCGTCCTTTACCTGACCAAAGGCCTCCGGTAGCCCGTCGCGCGGCGAGGCAGGTAGTGAGGCACGATGTCTCTCATGAGGTTCTCGGACGAGCGACTCGCTGAGGTCGTCCGCCGTGCAGCATCGGACCACGGGGTGCCGGGTGTGGCAGTCGGCTGGCGGACGAACGACGTCCGGGGGTTCGTTAGCTGGGGCGTGACCAGCATCGACAACCCTCTAGGGGTCACGCCGTCCACGCGCTTCCAGATCGGATCGGTGACCAAGACATTCACGGCGACGGCCGTCGCGGTGTTGGCCGAGCGAGGGCTGCTAGACCTCGATGCGCCTGTGATCGATCGGCTGCCGCAACTGAAGCACCCGGACCGTGTGGCGCTGATGGCGCTGACGCCGAGGTTGTTGCTCAATCACCAGGCTGGTCTTTTTGGCGACTGGATCTTGGCCGCCGCGCCGGACTTCGGTGCGGGAGATGACGCTCTCGATCGAATGGCGGAGGCAGTTGGTGAAGTTCCGTTCCTGGTCCGTCCCGGTGCTGCCTTCTCGTATTCGAACACGGGTTTCTGCCTTGCAGGGCTTCTTGTCGCCACTGTCCTCGAACGGTCATACGAGCAAGGTGTGCACGACCTGGTACTCGGTGCTGTTGGGCTCGATGACAGCTGCTTCTCGGCCGAGGAAGCGATCACCCACCGGGTCGCGGTCGGGCACCATACGAACCTCGAGGGACAACCGCAGGTGGCTCGAGGGGCGACCCGATGGTCACCTCGTTGGGCGCTGCAGAGAGCAGCGAACCCCGCTGGCGGACTGATCTCTACAGCATCGGATCAGCTCAGATGGGCCGAGGCATTCCTCGAACCTGCCGCGCTGAGCCGCGACGTGGTCGGCGGCATGCTCACCATTCAGGGACCCTCAGGCGGGCAGGGCACCCACGTCGGACTCGGCTGGCACTTCCGGGAGGTTGATGGGGTAGCGGTCTGGAGCCACAACGGCGTGAGCGATGGCTACGTCGCTCACACCCTGTTCGTTCCCGACTGTCAGCTCGCTGCGACAATCCTCACGAACAGCAGCATGGGATTCCGAGTCATCCACGAGGCCAGAACGAGCATCCTGGAACAAGCAGGGCTGTGCGCCGCGCCGTTTTCCTATGACGCGGACATCCCATCGATCGCAGGGACCTACGCAGACCCCCTGCGGCACATCACGATCACCCCAGCCGATTCGAGCATCGCAATCGGCCTGCGTATCCGCGACCACGTCGGCGATCCGCTCGGCGACGCGCAGGAGATGACCGCTCGCCCGATCGGCGAGGGTCGGCTCGTCATCACCTCACCGTCGAACAACGAAGGCCAAGGGCTTGAGTACGACACCAGCGAGGCACAACCGACATGGTTCCGCCTCCGGGGTCGCCTTCTGCCGCGGGTCTCAGCGCCCTGCATGGCCCCAGGCCACCGGGCGTAGACGAGAATGTCGCCGAGCCAGCCTGGTCGTGCCACGCCGCTGTGGCCTCGGCGTTCGGGCGACTGGTGGCCAAGGGATGATCGCTGTCGATGATCTCCCCGAGAACGAGTGCCAACAGATCGGTAGGGCCCACAGGCGCTGTACAACGGCGCATTCTGGCGGCCTTCGGTTCCGGGCGGGCTACGCCCGCTCGCGCTGGTTGGTGGCGCAGAAGTCTCCTCCTTCCGGGTCGCACATCCAGACGTGGTCGTCGAAGCGGTGCTTGATCGTGGCTCCAAGGCCGACAAGTCGATCAACCTCGGAGTCGAGGTTCGTCGTCGAGATGTCGAGGTGGATCGGCGCCTTGGCGATCGCCCCTTCATCGACCTCGCGGAAGCAGAGCTCGAGATCGGGCCCGACAACGATCACACACGTGTCGGTCTCCGGGGTGAGCCCGAGCGCAGCCAGCCGACTGATCTCATCGTCGTCATAGGGCAGGACGTCGAAGCCATCGAGCGCGGCCGCCCAGAACCGAGCAAGGCCGGCCGGGTTCCGGCAGTCGATGACGATCTGAGCGAGCCTCCCCACCAACAGAACGTTGCCAGCACCGAACGACCAGCGCACGACACATCGCTCGCGCCGATCAGCAACCCGTCGGCGCCGTCGACCTCCGGGGTGGGTCGGGGACGATCCGAGCTCCGATCGTGGGCCGTTGGCACCCTGGCTCTGACGGGTCGGGCAGGCTGGCGCCCATGGAGCGGATAGCGATCGTCGGTCCGGGCGGCGCGGGGAAGTCCACGTTCGCTGCGGCCCTTGGTGAACGGACCGGCTTGCCGGTTGTTCACCTCGACCGTCACTTCTGGAAGCCAGGATGGATCGAAAGCTCACGTGACGAGTGGCGCCGACGCCAGTGGGAGCTCTTCGCGGGGGATCGTTGGATCGCCGACGGCAACTATGGCGGGACCTTCGACGAGCGCTTCGCTCGCGCCGACACCGTGATCGTCGTCTCTCGGCCGAGGCTCGCGTGCGTCGCGAGCGCGGTCCGCCGATCACTCAGGAACCATGGCCAGGCGATTCAGGCTGAGGGGTGCCCCGAACGGTTCCAGCTGGCCTTCTACCGTTGGATCTGGAACTACGGGCGAGACAGTCGCCCGCGCCTCGACGCCGCCTTGGCGCGACACGGTCACCTGGACATCGTCGAGCTGAAGACGCGCAACGCCATGAGACTGTTCCTCGAGCGCGCCGGCGCCCACTGACCTCCGGTCTGGGGCAGTCACCCGTGGCGCTCGATGATGAACCCCTCAGCTTCCGCGGGAGGCTCGAAGATGGTCGCGAAGTGGCGAACCTCTTCCGCGCTGATCAGGTGAGAGTCGGTCGGGGTCTCGCTGACTCGCTGCGCGGCACGCTCGACTGCGACTTCGAGCGGGACATCGACCCAGTGGACCACGACGCTGATGCCGTGCGCATGCGCCCGCGCGTGCGCATCGCTCCGGCGATCGCGGCTCCAGAAGTTCCAGTCCAGAATCACACTGGAACCGGCCGCTGTGATCTCGAATGCCACATCCCACATCAGGTCCGTGCATGGTCCAAGGCGCTCGAGATAGGTCGGATCGTCGAACCTGCCGCCGTGAAGGCGGAGCATCCACTCGTCGCGGGACAGCCGGACTGCGGACAGGTCCGTAGCGAGCCGACGGGCCAGCGTCGTCTTCCCGGTCGCGACGAGACCACACATCAAGTGGGCTGTCGGTGTGCCGGACATCGCGACGCATTGTCGCAGGCGGGCCCGCGACTGCGCAGGCGTGACGGCTGCCGAACGAGCCGCCGGAATGGGCCTGTGCTCGTCCGCGTCGTCGATGGCGGAGCGGACCGAACAGATCGCCCGCCCGTGAATCCGAGGTGCCATCGTCAACAGAGGCCCGCCCAATGGGCGCGTCGGGAGATGGCGGACGTGAGCTCAGCGGCCTGACCCGGCGAGCTCGGCGAGTGTCCCGAGGCAGCTTCTTCCTCGGGACAGCCGCGCGGTTGACTCAGTCTTGCCGTGCGACGTCAGGGTCAGCGACGGGGGTCCCGGCCGTTCCAGGCGACGAGGCGGTCGATGGCGGGGGCGTCGACGGGGACGGGGACGGCCTCGGCGAACGGGATGGCGACCTCGTCGAGGCCCATGGCCGCCGAGATCTCCTCGAAGAGCGCGCGGCGGTTCTCCGCAGGCAGGATCTGGCGCGCCTCGAGCGCCGCGGTGACGACGGTGTCATCCCACTGGGGCTGCTGACCGGTCGCCGTCGCGAGGTCCCACGTGTGGACGGTCAGCTCCGAGAAGTAGGACGTCAACACCTCCGCGCCGCTCCCATGGATCCACGGCAGTGCCATGGGTCGTTCGAGCACGGCATCGTCGCGCCACGCCTCGGTCGCGCGCGTGCCCGACGTTGCCCACGCGGCGGACCAGTCGTCGTCCGGCGCGTGGGTCTCGGTCACGGAGAAGGGATCCTCGTCGCGGCCGAGCGCGGCGATGCGGTCGACTACGCCGACGAGATGGCTGAGCAGCGCGCGCACGTCCATCTCGGGGCATGGCGTCGGGGCGGTGAGCTGATCGGGCCGGACGCCCGCGATCACCTTCCCGCCGGTGGCGATGGCACGGTCGAGGATGGGCCGCGGGTCGATGACGTGGTTCGGGATTGCGCTCGTCGAGGTGGTCATGCTGCCATCGTGCTGACCCAAACCGGTCACCTCATGACCGGTTTGATGTGAAAGTGTCGTCGGGTGCGAGCCGACCGTCTGGTGGCCATCCTCTTGCTGCTGCAACAGCGCGAGCAGGTGACGGCGGCGGACGTCGCCCTGGAGCTGGAGATCTCCGAGCGCACCGCGCGCCGCGATCTCGACGCGCTGGCCATGGCCGGGGTGCCCGTGTACTCGATGCAGGGCCGAGGGGGCGGGTGGCGCCTGTTGGGCGGCGCGCGCACCGACCTCTCGGGGCTCACCGCGAGCGAGGCCCGCGCCCTGTTCCTGGTCGCCGGACCGGCATCGACCGCCACCCCGGCCGTGAAGGCCGCGCTGCGCAAGCTCGTACGTGCGCTGCCCGAACCCTTCCGGGCACAGGCCCAGGCCGCCGCGACATCCGTGGTCGTCGACCCGCGACACTGGGGATCGAGCCGCGTCGAGCACCGACCACCCCGGTTCCTCGACGAGATCCAGGAGGCGGTGATCCGCGGCGTCCAGGTGCGGCTCGGTTACGTCGACCGCAAGGGCTCCGAGACCGAGCGCACCGTCCACCCGTTGGGCATCGTCGCCAAGGGTCCGACGTGGTACCTGGTCTCCGATACCGACGCCGGTCGACGGACGTTCCGGATCGACCGTGTCTCGTCGGTCGAGCTGATCGGCGAGCGTGCGCTACGACCCGAGGGGTTCGACCTCGCCGCGAGCTGGCGCGAGATCGCCGACGAGGTCGATCGAGCGCGCACACCGCTCGAGGCCCGGGCCGTGTGCGCCCCCGACGGGATCGGCCTCCTCCGGATGGTCCTCGGAGGTCGCCTGGAAGTTGGTGGCTCCACGCCCGACGGCCGGATCGAGGTCGTGATCCGTGGGCACGACGAGCACGCCCTCGCCGGCGAGCTTGCCGGGCTCGTCGAATGGCTCGAGATCACCAGCCCGGAGGGGGTGCGCGTGCACCTCGCGTCGATCGGCGCCGCGCTCGTCGCGCGGTACGACTGAGCGTCGTGCGTCAGTCCCTTCGTGACGGCCACTCACCAGGAAGCACGGCGAAGACGTCCACGTCCTGGCGTTGTCCTTGCCAGACGCCGTCGGCACGAAGCGTCCCCTCATGGGTGAACCCCGCGCGGCGCGCGACCGCGGCCGACGCTTCGTTCTCGGACTGGATCGTCAGGAAGACGCGAGCTGCCCCGAGCTCGAACAACCAACCGGTCACCAGCGTGACGGCGCGAGTCGCAAGGCCTCGTCCTCTCGCACCTGGCGCCAACCAGTAGCCGAACTGTGCGACGTCGGTGCTCGACCAGCTGTCGATGCCGCACATCCCGACGGGGTCGCCCGAGGCGGCGTCAACGATCGCGAAGGCGGCGCCAGTCGGGTCCCCGTGTGCCCGGAGGGCACCCCAGCATCGGTCGATGCGTTCGATAACCAGGAGCGCGTCTGCCAACGAGTCCGGCCCCGGGCCGTTGTAGCGGTTGATCGCCGGGTCTCGCGACGCTTCGACCATGAAGCTCGCGTCCGATGCGCGCCAAGGTCTGAGCACAACCACCTCGTCGGACAGGACGAAGGGCGACCTCCGACCGCCGGTCGCCGTCCCGTCGGGGCCGCCTCCCCCGTTGCTCATGGCGCCACCGCTGCTTCGATCGGTCCACCGGCGATGGCATCAGCACACTCGATGCAGCCATCGGTGTCACAGCGGGTGACCTCCGGGTCGGTACGGATCGCGTTGGTGGCCGCCTCGATGGCCCCTCTCGCCGGGTAGATCCGCCAGAGACTCGCCCCCACCGTGGTTCGTCGCTCGACGCCGTTCAGGGCCGGGGCCAGTGCCTCGAACCCCTCGGAGCACGCTCCGCCCCTGGACCGAACCGGGGTGCCGTCGGGGCCGAGCGCCCAGCGGATGAACGGTCGGCGACCCGCCTCGACCTCGGCGACGTGCAGCAGCGTCATGGCCGTCAGCCCAACGCCCGCCAGCAGCACGCTCCCGCCACACGCGACCAGCGCGCGCAGCGGGCCGAACATGTCGTCGTCGACCTCTGCGGAAATGAGCTCGTCTGCCAGCGGGCCGGCTGCCGTCAGCTGACCGGTGGGACGGCGGCAGCGAACAGGATTCGAGCGTTGGACCACGTAGGCCGAGGTGGCCCCGAGCCAGGAATCCACGTCGGTACAGGCAGGGTCATAGATCCGGGTCAGCCCAGGAGGAGGGTCGGAGCGAGCGCGGTCGTCTTCGGCGTCGTAGTCCATGGCGTTCTGCGCCGGTCGGTCTTGGGGTGGGGCGGGGACGGCGAACGCGTGGTTGGCCATGGTGGCCACCACGACGGTCGCGCCCGTATCGAGCAGTCCCTCGACCAGAGTCTCCGGCCCAGCCTCGAGCCGCGGGAACGACCGCAGCGACGCGTGCAGACACACCGGACCGCCAGCAATGCCGGCCCGCTCGGCAGCCTCGCTCACATCTGCTCGAGACACGATCATCCCCGAGCATCGACCATGCCGCCTTCGAGCCCCAAGTGCATTACCGCCGCTTGTCCTGCGCGCTGTGCGTCCGGTTTGGGTCGGGTCGCGTGACGAGGTGAGCGACTCTCGGGTGGAGGACGCAGGAGTACCCTTGACGTCGATGACGCGTCTCGACCGGATCACCTCGAACCCCGCGATCTGCCACGGGAAGCCGACGGTTCGCGGGCTGCGCTATCCGGTCCAGACCCTGCTCGAGTTGCTCGCGTCGGGGATGACGATCGAGGAGATCCTGGAGGACTACCCCGACCTGGAGCGCGACGACCTGCTCGCCGCGCTCGAGTTCGGCGCCAAGACCGCCGGCATGCGTCGCGTGCCACTCGGCGCGGCGTGAGGTTTCTCCTCGATGCGCAGCTCCCGGCTCGGCTCGCACACCACCTGAACGGCGCCGGGCACGACGCGATCCACACGCTTGATCTTCCCGAGCAGAACCGCACGACCGACGCGGAGATCTCTCGGGTCGCGGATGCCCAGGACCGGATCGTGGTCTCCAAGGATCACGACTTCCGGGCCAGTCACCTCCTCGGCGGTACGCCGGAACGCCTCCTCGTCATCAGCACCGGCAACATCACGAACCGCGACCTGCTCGCCCTCATCGACGAGCACCTCGACGCGGTTGTGGCCGCCTTCGAGGGAGCGAGCCTCGTGGAGCTGACCGTCGACGATCTGTCGATCCTCGATGCGGACTGACTGCACCGATCAACGGAATCGATCACCCGATCGCCAGCGGTCCGATCCGATGGAGATCTACGCGTAGCCGGTGTCCTCGACGGGCGCTTCGTGACGGTTGATTGACGGGGGACGTGGAGGCTAACTGCGTGTCTGTTGAGGACCTTGACCATGTGGTGATTCACGTCGACGACTGGGACGCCACCCACGCCTTCTATCTCGGTGTGCTCGGGTTGGAGCGAGTGGAGAACCCCGAGGCGGCCGGGAATCCGCTCGACGCGTGCTCCTACCGGATCGGATCGCACCAGCTAAACGTCCACGGCCCGTGGCCGGGACAGACGGGCACGTGTTGTCCACCGCCGTACAACGAGGTCGGCCGCTCGGAACTGGCAATGCGGACGTCCCTGTTGCCCGACGAGGTTGTGTCGCTCCTGTGGTCGAACGGTGTCGCGGTCGCTGCTGGCCCCGTCCGCCGGTTCGGCGCGGGGGGCTGGGGGACGAGCGTTTACTGCGCTGACCCGAGTGGCAACGAGGTCGAACTCATCTCCTACGGCGGGCGATGAGCGACTCGAACGCGATCCCGACCGTCGAAGCAGTCCGATCGCGTTGCGCTACCGGGTGGGGACTGTCCTCCCCAAGGGTTCGGCCGCTCCCCGGACCGGGTCTGTGTTCAGAGACGTGGCTCGTCTCGCAGGGTGAGGATCACTGGGTCGCCAAGGCGATCCCCGGCGATGCCGCCCACCGCACCCTCCGCTTCGAGCTGGGTCTGCGCGTCGCCGAAGAGCTCGGCCACGCTGGCTTTCGGGTCGGGCTACCGCTTCGCACAACCCACGGGGACATCATCGACGACATCGACGGTTGGAAGGTCGCGTTGCTTGAGTTCGAAGACGGTCAGCCCTTCGATGTCACCGACCACGAGACCGCCTTCGAGACCGGGAAGCTGATCGGTCGGCTTCACCAAGGCATGCAGCACCTGGGCGTCTCGGCTCCTGCATGGACTCCCGAGGAGGACTTCCTCGATGCCCCGTGCTACTCGCTTCGGCCCGGACTCGCTGATCTTGCTGCGGAGGTGATCGACGCGGCTCGGCTCGCGGCATCTGATCTGCAGGTTGGATGGATCCACGGGGATCTAAACGTGGACGAGATCCTCGTCGCACCGTCCGGAACCATTGCCGTCGTCGACTGGGGTGCGATTCACGCCGCCCCGCAGCTCCTCGATCTGATCACCTTCTGCGACGAGGACTGTTTCCCCGCGCTGCTCAGCGGCTACCTCGAAAGCCGCCCCGAAGCCGGCACCGAGCAGCGGGCGCTCCCCGCGCTGGAACGCCTCCACTGGTTACGACAGACAGCCTTCTGGGGAGGGCGAATGCTCCAGCCCTTCCGCGATGCCGCAACGAAGCAGGGTTTCACCAACGATTACGCGTTCGAGCGGTCCTACGAGGTTCTCCTCACGGGCCGGTGGCGTCCCTAACGACGCTCATCGTGGTGCCTCATCATCCCCCGACGCGCCGGTCGATGACCCACCTATCCGGCGCCACAGAATCCGGCCGCGGTCGCGGCGAATCCTCGCGTCCCGGCGGCCCCTGGGATGCCGGAGATCGGCGTGTCCTCTGCGACTCAGTCTGCGGTACGCGAGGCTCTCCGAGATGGTGCCACCGCCTCCGACCGTTCGTCTTGGAGTGGCACAGATCGACGTGAGCACAGAGGTCCCGACGGCAGAGCGATTGGCAGCCGCTGGACTCCGGATACGAACAGCGATGGCAGAAGCCAGGGCCGTCGGGGCGCGGATCGTGCAGTTCCCCGAGGGCACGCTTTCATACCCATCCAAGCGGCTGATCAGCTCGAGGGCCCCAGAGATCGCCGAAGCCGATTGGAACCTTGGCGACTGGCCCGCGCTGCACCGTGAGCTCGACCAGATCCGCGAATCGGCAGCCGACCTGGGCGTGTGGACGGTTGTCGGTGCGCCTCACCGACTGACCGCCGATCGGCGGCCACACAACAGCCTCTACGTGTTCTCTGACCAGGGTGAGATCGCGACCCGCTACGACAAACAGCGGCTCTCCACGACCGAGATCACCTACATGTACACGCCCGGCGACACGCCGGTGACCTTCGAGGTTGGCGGTGTTCGCTTCGGCCTGGCGCTGTGTCTTGAGATCCTCTTCCCCGAGCTGTTCGTCGCCTACGCGGCCCAGGACGTCGACGTCGTTCTCGTCTCCTCTGCTCCCGACCCGAACTTTCGGACGCTCGCTCAGGCCCACGCAGTGACGAACGTCCTCGCGATCAGTCTTGCCTTCGCTGCGGGCTCCGATGAGCAGTCACGGTCCGGGATCTGCCAACCTTCGGGCTGGGTCGCCGACTGCCCTGACGGATCGCCCGGGCTGGCAGCTACCGACATCGTCGCGGTTGACCCGGACGCTCGCCGATTCCACCGACTGGCGCGCTCCACCCTCTACGAACCCCACCTTGGTCACGGCGACCCGCGCAGCCTCAACCGAAGGAGTCTGTGAGGACCCAGAAGGAACCTCGATCACGCCCGCGTATCAACGAGTAGCGACCTCCCAAAGTCACGCATCATCGCGGCGCTTCTCCAGTGGCGACCGGGACGGCGGCCGGTCGCCGGGAGCGTCCCCGAGATCGCCTTCAGGAGCTGTCGTCGGCTAGTCGGAGATTGAGCGGACAGCGCTGGCGAGGTCGGGTTCGCCCGCCGCGAGACGCTCTTCGGTCCAGTCGCTATGGCTGTGCTCGAGAAGACCGGCCATCACCCAGAACGGGTGAAGGCTCTCGCCGGTCACTGATTCGTAGGCGGCTACGAAGGCGTCGCCGGCGTCAGGCCCGGACAGGTTGCGAAGGTCGGCGCGGCAGGTGGCGAGGTCACACCCAGCCGGGCCTCGGCAGGAGTTCGCCCAGTCGACGACACCCGTCATCCGCCCGCGCGACCAGAGCACGTTGCCGGGATGGAAGTCGCGGTGAATGAACGTCGGCCGGTAGTCGGGCATGGCGTTGCGCCAGAGGTGGATCGCCTTCTCCCACAGCTCTGGCCGCTGAGACAGCGGGGGCGGGGTCGTCATCTCGGCCTCGTACCAGGGGAAGTACTCGTGACCGAGGTCGTCCGCGCTGACGGCATGGATGGAGGCGGCGGTCTCTGCGAGTCGGTGAAGGTCGGGCACGGCGATGGGCTGGCCCTGCAGGTACGTCATGAGCAGCACGGGCACGCCGTCGCCTACTTGGTCGCCGGTGGCGTCGGCCGCGATGACATCGGGAACCTGCAAGCCATGGAGGCCTCCGAAACGCAGGGCATCGGCTTCTCGGCCGGGGGCCTCCGGTTCGGCTTCGATGAAGCCGCGCCACACGTAGCGGCGCAGGACAAGCCGAGTGCCGTTCGCCAGATCGAGTCTGTGCATTGCCGCCGACGAGGCGCCCTGTAGGCGCACGACATGGACGACCGCCGAACCCGCCTCCCGCTGCACCCATGCCCGGACCTGGTCTGGGACGGAGGTGCGACGAAGCTCGACTGGCAGCGACGACAGCACCCGCTGATTGGGATGACGGCGGCGCCCCATGACGACGAGATCATGCCTCACAGGTCCAGGGACGTTCCCGGCTCCACACCAGCGCGGTCTCGCTTCCCCAGGTTTGCCCGCGGAGAAGATCCTTCGCCGTCGTCGCCCGGGTCCAACTGAACGGCGCATCGCTCGTCAGCACCCGCCGCCACACACAAGACGAGGTGTCGACCTCTCCGGCATGCCGCGGACTCTCATCACTACTGTCCGCGGAGTGGCTTCCCTCCGGATGAACCGGGCCCCCCACGGTGCTGAGGACCCTGTAGCCCGAACTGCGCCGCGCCGGGGTCGGAGACGAATCGCGATTGGCTGTGGCGTCATGGTCGGCGTCTGTGCGCTCGTGCTCCTCGTCGGCTACCGGGAGCTCGGCTCACGACCGTTCCTCGCCCTGAAGCTCACGCAGATGGCGAACGACGATCGCGCGGCGAGACGCGCACTGGCCGACTTCGGGCCGGTTCAGGCGGGGCAAGAGCTGAGCGATGAACACACCGCCGCCATCGAACGAACCGAGGAGCTGGACAGACGGCATGCCGATCGTCTGAAAGAGATCATCGACGACCACGGCTGGCCGGGGCGGTCGCTGGTCGGGCGCAGCGGCTCACACGCCGCATGGCTGATCGCGCAGCACGCGACTCACGACCCCGAATTTCAGGGTCGAGTTCTCCGTTTGATGGCGGGCAGATCAGATGTAGATCAAGGCGAGGTCGCCAAGCTGGTGGACCGACTGCGGGCCGGGACCGGCCGGGATCAGATCTACGGAACTCAGTGGACATGCAGGGACGGGCGCCTCGAACTCGTCACCAAGCTGGAAGATCCGGAATCTGTTGATGCGCTTCGCACCAGCGTCGGCCTCGAGACCCTCGAGGAGGACTGCGAGAGAATCCTCCGACGAGACGGGCCGTGCCCCCGCACGTAGCGGGGCTCGCAGACCCTCCACACGAACGGAGACCGGTCAACGATCTGCCCAGGCGCTCAGCCGCTTCGCGAGTGTGGTCGGCCCGGCGGTAGGAGAAGTAGCCAGGTCGGTACGGTGGCGTCGTGCGACTCGGACTCATCTCGGACATCCACGGCGTTGCCAGCGCGCTGCGAGCCGTCCTCGATGACGGTGAGCGCGTCGGCGTCGACCGTTGGTGGGCGCTTGGGGACCTGGTCTTGTTCGGGCCTCATCCCGTCGAGGTGCTCGAGATGCTCACTGCTCTCGGGAATGTCTCCTTCGTCGCTGGCAATACCGACAGATACGTCCTGCACGACGATCAACCCCATCCGCACGCGACGCCGGAGGCTGCGGCCGGTGACGCCGACCTCGTTCGCAGGTACGGCCTCATGGCTGCTGGAGCTGCGTGGACGCGCGGCGTCCTCGACCAGGCGGGTGTGCTCCGACTCCTCGATGAGCTTCCGGACCACCAGCGAACGGTGCTGCTCGACGGTACGAGACTGTTAGGAGTTCACGCGTCGCCGGGCTCAGATGACGGCCCCGGATTCGACACGTCGTCCTCCGATGAGGAGATCGCTCGCCTCCTGGTCGGCGTCGACACCGACTGGGTGGTGGGCGGTCACACGCACGATCCCACCGACCGGGAAGTCCTCGGAGTTCGGGTGTTGAACCCGGGTAGCGTGGGGCTGCCGCGAAGGCGCGGCTCGGCCAGCTGGATGATGATCGACAGCAGTGCTGATGACGCGCAGGTCGAACATCGCTGCGTTGGATTCGACGTGGCAGATGTCATCGAAGCACTCGACCGGCGCCGTCACCCGAATCGCGAGTTCATCGCCGCCGTGCTCGCACGGGGCGCGTTCGTCGACGCCGGGTAACCATCCTCGACGTACGGCGCGACACTCCAGATGCTGCGCCGAGCGATCACCAGATCGCGAGCGGCGAGCAACACGCCGATCGGCGCATCGACGGGCGGGAGGAGAGTCGGCTAGCGCTCGTCGTGGAGTGCGACCGGTGAGGGGTACCGACTGAGTGGTCCCCGGCGCACCTACTGTCCGGTCGCGTTCGCTTCGATCTCGGTGACGGTTCGTGGTGAGCGGTGGCGCAGGGTCGTTCGGGTGATGAGGGGGGTTGCCACCAGGGTGGGGAGGACCCATGGCCAGAGTGCTTCCTGGTTCTGCACGACGAGGAACGCCGTCACGAACGACACGTAGCTGCCGCACATGAGCGCGATGTGGTGACGGAGCCAGTCGTGGGGTTGGTGGACCCGCATCCACCAGCCGCCCAGCGCGGCGGCCTCGGTGAGGATGGCGATGACTGCCAGTGGCCAGACCTCGGGCCGGTAGGGCACCAGGCCGATGGCCGTGGCGCAGAGTCCCGCGACGAGTCCTTGGTACACCCGTCCGAGCGCTGGATGCCGGCCGGGCCGCTTGGGCGCTGCCATCGCGAGGGGCCCCACGATGAGGCCGACGGCGCCGCAGGTGATGTGCGCCGCCAGGAGAATCGTCCGGACCACGGCCAGTGCCTCCTGACATGCCAATGTGGATGGTCAGGACCGTACAACCGAGCAAAGTAGACTGTCAACGTGTCGTCACGTCGCCCGGCCCGGCCGACCAAGCTCAACGCCACCGCCGCGTCTGTGCTCGGGTTTCTGAGCCTCGGGCCGCTCACTGGTTGGGACCTCAACGCCCTCGCGCAGGTCTCGGTCAGCCACTTCTGGAACATGACCCGAAGTCAGATCTACCGGGAGCTCAACGCCTTGGCGGCGCTGGGCTTCGTGGAAGTGGAAAGCGGCGGGCCCCGGAACACCCGACGCCATCGGCTGACCGACGCCGGTCGCTCAGCACTGCGTGCCTGGCTAGCTGCGGACGACGTCGGTGAGGCCACGGTCCGCCATCCCGGTCTCGTCCGCCTGTTCTTCGCTGCGGAGATGACCGCCGAGGAACGCCGTGCGCTCATCGAGTCGGGACGGGCCCGGTCCGCTGAGAAGCTCGCCGCGCTGGAAGAGGCACTGGTGATGGCGGAGCAGCTCTCGCCCGGTGCGGCGGCCACAGCCCGCTACGGCATCGCCGTCGAGCGCGCGGTCCAGGCCTGGTTCGACGAGGCACCCTGGGGACTCGAGGCCTGAGCCCTCGGCTACAGCCGCCCGTGCCGTCGGTGAAAGGTCCGCCAGCGTTCCGCGCGAGGGATGCATGCCCCCGAAGTCGCTGGCCGGGACCACCTATCGCACGCCCCAGATCCCGATCGCACACTGGGGCGCCGTACGCGCCAGGGTTGGGCGATGGTCTGGGACGCTGCCCCGCGGGACTCGGGGAACGGCGGTGGCAAGAACGTGCGTCGATCAGCCGGCGGTAGGTGGCAGCTGCGGCGTCGCGAGGGGAGGTCGCGTCATGCTTGTACCGATGTCCCTCCGACCGCTCCTCGCTGTCGTCCCCCGGAGCGATGCTCATGTCGTGCTCAGAGCGCCGAAGGCGAGCGACGTGGACGTCATCGCGCGGTACATCCATGGTCAGGACACCCAGGCGTGGCTGTCCGGGTCGCAGGACGCCAACGATCTCTATTCGGAGTATGCGGCTGGATGGAACGCGCCTGACCAACCGAACCGGCTTGGACTGACCGTGGCTGTACGCGCTCCGGTGAGGACGTCCTTGTCGGCGTCCTACATCTCGAGCGGAGCGATCGAGTACTTCATGTCGCCTTCGGCGTCGCTCCGGCTTACCGGCGTCGTGGTGTTGCTTCAGCGGCACTTTCGCTGTGCTCGGGGTGGGCCGTCGGCAATGGCTTCGACCGCGTTGAGCTTGAGATAGGTGAGGGCAACGACGCCAGCCACGGAGTCGCGCGTCGCTGCGGCTTCACGCCGACGAGCAGGACGCGTACTCAACGCTTGCCGGACGGGAGCGAGTGGCACGCACGTGCGTGGTGCCTGGAACCTTGAAGGTGGCGTGACGAGCTAGGAGGCTCTGGCGCTCCGGTCCGAACGTCGGACCGTGACCCGGCGGCCGACGTCGGCCGATCGTCGAGAGAGATGGCGTGCACCAGGCGTCTGGATCCGGCATCATCCGGCGGTCGCGGCCGAAGCTGCCGCCCGGCGACCCCGGCGGGGCCCTGCCACGGTGTTAGGGTAGCCCGA
>JBQTKH010000067.1:0-2548 GCA_052386335.1 Microthrixaceae bacterium | reverse complement strand
GTCCTCGACCCGGAGCGAGCGGCGTCGCTCGGCGCGCGCTTCGTCGACGCCAGCGATCTCTCTGGTCAGGTGCTCGCCCTCGACGTCGACGTGCTCAGCGCCGACACCGTTCGGGTGACCCTCACCGTGCGCGTCGACTACGTGTTCGCGAAGGCCATCCCCGGTGCCGCCGACGGGACGGAGGTCACGGCTCGGGCGACGGCTGTGGCGGTCGCGGGCTGACGGGCGCGACGAGCACCCGCACGAGGCCGGCGAGCGGATCGACCTCGACGATCGACCCGTCCGGGATCGACGCCATCGCCCCGGCAGCCCCGACCACGGCGGGCAGGCCCAGCTCGCGGGCGATGACCGCCGCGTGCGAGAGCAGGCCGCCCTCTTCCACCACAACCGCGCCCGCAATCGACAACGCCATGTTGAACGCCGGCGTGGTGCCCAGCGCCACCAAGACGTCGCCCGGCTCTAGGCGGGCGAGCGCGTCGGCGGGGTCCTCGGCCACGCACGCGCGGCCCTGGTAGGCCGAACGGCCGATCCCGTCGCCGGTGAGCTCGGCCCGGCCGTCGAGCGACGCAGTGAACGTGTCGCGCAGCGTGAGCTGTGCCTCCGACATCGTGCGCATCGGGCCGGGCAGCACGCGGAGCGGCACATCGAGCGTGGGCCCGAGCTGCAGCGGTGGGACGAGCGAGGATCGCTCACGACGACGCTCGCGCGCTCGGGCGATGTCGGACGCCGTCATGGATCGGTCGCCGCCCAGCAGCGCCACGAGCTCCTCGACGGTCACCTCCAGCGCGTCGGCGCGCTCATCGATGGCGCCGGTCGAGCACAACAGGGCACCGGCGGCCAGCATCCCGCGCCGCAGCAGGCCGACCGGCCACGCCCCCGTGAGACCACCGTTGTCATCCCGCATGCCGAAGGTGGCGCGCGCATCGGCCACCAAGCGATCGAGGTCGCCCATCTCAGCGGCCGGCACCGTTGCGCGCAGGGCATCCAGCGGGGCGTCGCCCTCTTGCGCCACCGGTCGCGCGGGCGCGGTGCAGGCGAGGGTGACGACGAGGTCGGGCAGCTCGATGAGCGCCGATGCGTCGAGGTCGTAGCCGGTGACCAGCCGCCACCCGTGGGTTGCCAAGAACGCCTCGAGGTCGAGCGGGACGAGCGCCCGCAGGTCGTCGATGCTCCCCGGCCGACGCCCTGTGGTCGCCACCGCGGCCCGCAGCGCATCGAGCTCCGGTCCGCCACCGAGCGAGGCGGGCGAGCTGCCGCGCAGCACGGGGAGCACTTCATCAGCACCGACGCCCCACGATGCGCAGCGTGCCAGCAGGAGCCCGGTCGGGATGAGGTCAGGGCCGTGCAGGGCGAAGTGCCGCAGGTAGCCCGCCCGTGCATGGGCTCGCGCCCGCAGCAGGTGGTCGGCGAGCGCGACCGCATCCATCGCCGCGGGATCCTCCTGCTGAACGGCGCGGTTGGCGGCCACCCATTCTGCACGCTCAGTCGCGTGCCACCGGGCGGCGTCCACCAACCACGGGCGCGTGGCCAGGGCGAGCCGAGCGGCGCGGTTGCGTCTCCGGAAGGCAGGGATGAGGCGGGCCGCGATCCACAGCAGGGGTGAGGGCGGCAGAGAGCTGCTGGCGCGGCCAACGAGGGGTTCCGGAGTCACGTAGACGTGACCGTGGACGAGGCCCACGGTGAGGGTCTTCACGGGCAGCCCGTACTCGGCGAACGCGATCGCCTCTCCCTGGGACATGGCCCAGGGGAGGAGGCTGGCGTACTCGGGGGTCACCGCGCGCGGGAAGTGGTCGCGCAGCGAGATCCACTGACCCTTGCCAGGCGGAGCGAACCCGATGCCCGTCATCGGGCACCACCGTCGTCGGACGCCAGCGCGTCGTGCGTTGCGCGCTCCAGCACGCGCAGTGCCCACAGCACGTGTTCGGCAGCCTGATCGACCTCGATCCCCGCCTTGTCGTGGAGCTCGAGGAGTGCGGTGGACGACGTCAGCACGTCGATGATCGCCGCAAGGCGCTGGCCCGCCTCCGAGGTGGGATCGATGCCGCTGCCGTCCAGGGCGGCGTCGACCAGCTCCTTCTTGGCCTCCCAGCGTCGGCGGCGAAGCTCTCGGCCCAGAGGTGACGCGAGCTGGTTGCGGGCCAGCGGCAGGTGCGCCGCGATGTCCGCGAACGCGGCGGGGAGCAGCTTGCGGAGCTCCTCGAACGTGCGAGGCATCTCGGAGATGCTCGTGATGGAGGCGTCGGGGCCCATCACGAGCATCGACGCGTCGAGCAGCGCCTCCTTGTTCGGGAAGTAGCGGTAGACGGTCGCCACCCCGACCCCCGCCCGCGCGGCGACGGCGGGCACAGAGATCGCCGCCGGGTGTGCATCGGCCACCAGCTCCGCCACTGCTCGCACGATCCGGTCCCGGGTGGCCCGCCGTTGGACCTCACGCAGCGACTCCTGTTCCGCCAACATCATGAGATGATTCATCTCATGATGAGAGGATCCCTGTCAAGAGGGGCCGGGAAGGGTGATCACCTGGCCGGTGTAGATCAGGTCGGGGTTG